>NZ_KV788983.1:27169-192486 GCF_001807395.1 Arthrobacter sp. HMSC06H05
GTTCCCCGCGCCTGCGGGGATGATCCGTTTCCTGGCGTTCGCGGCCTTCACCGGACGGGAAATCAACGGATTCAAGGGACTAGTCATCTCGCTGATCGTCTGCGTCCTGGCGATTAGCGCGGGAACGATCATCAACGTCTTCGTCTAAGCACCGGTGAACCGTCTGAGAGAAAGAGAAGATCCTCATGGCTGAAACTGATCCATTAGGCAGAAGCTGGAAACTCTGGGGCGGTATCCTCGCCTTCATCGTGGTCATTGTGATCGCGGGGCTAGTCATCTTCCCCCGCGTCAACTCTGAACCAGAAACAGCTCCGACCGCTGCTGCCCCGTCGGTACCAGTTGAGTCTGCGTCCCCGCCCTCCCCTTCGAATTCGCCTTCGGCTTCGGCTTCCAAGCCAGCTTCTGGGGATTGCCCTGCGCTAAGTACCGACAATTCATTCCCGAACGATGCCCCGGAGGCTGAATGGAAGCGGCACCCTGTGGGTATGCTGCTGCCGGTATCGGCGGAGCATGGGCCTGCGAAGATGGATGGGGATTTCTGGCGTTGTTTCAGCCACACACCATCTGGCGCAGTTTTTGCAGGATTGACTCTAAGCCTAGAGTTTTCGGGAGCCGGCATCATCGAAGCCGCAGTTGAATCACCAGAACGCGATCAACTTTTTGAGCAGCAGATGGCCCTGGAAAACGACTTCGAATACCCCGTAATCTCTGGCTACCGCATTATGCATAGCTCAAATGATGCTGCTTCTATCGAATATATCGCCCCAGTGGGCAGTCAGTATGTTTCTATTCGTATAGATCTTCTATGGGATGAAAATGCTAACGATTGGCGGGTGGATCTTTCATCCGGTGAACCGGCTTCGGCCATTGTAAACGATCCCAGCACGTTTACCGATTGGAAGTAGGTGCAATTATGGCCGATTCACAATGCGATTTCTGGGATTCTTTTTGCAAAGGCGGCGAAGTAGCAAAGGACCTTGCGGATAGTGTGATTTCTGGCTTCGTGCAGTCGCTCCTTGAAGGTGCCGTGGCCTTCGGAGTTCCCCGCGCCTGCGGGGATGATCCGCTGCGCGGCCGCAGAGGCTCGCATGCAAGGCACAATTGCAGCCGGGGGGATACGTTAGTCATCCGCGCCCTGGATCGCGTCGCAGGCGAAGAACGAATGACCATCGAGATTATCCGCGAGCTGGCAGAGCGCGGCGTAAGGATCAAAAGTCTTACCGAGCCATTCTTAGACGTGGACATATCTACGCCGATGGGTGAAGCCATTGTGGGCATCATGGCCGTTATGGCGCAGCTGCGCGTCTCTATGATCAGGGAGAACACCAACAGGGAATTAGCGCACGCGCACGCCCAGGGCAGAATCGGAGGGCGGCCGCCCGTCATGGATGCAGACCGCACAGCCATGGCACGGCAGCTGCGCGAGGAAGGGAAAAGCTACGCACAGATCGGCAAAATTCTTGGTGTCAGCGCAACGAACATTCATAGAGCTTTGAACCTATAACCCTAATAATCGCCTATAACACATATTATAATTGAAGTGCATGGATTCTGATTTCCCGTCTTAGGAGGTAGTCATGAGCCAGGTTCTTGAATCGCCACGGGATAGTGAGATGGCAGCTGATTTACTGCGCGCCAGAGAGCTATCGGAGGTTGCGCTACTGGACTATAAGCGGAATCTGAAGGTGGCCGCTAAACAAATGACACAGAAACAAATTGCGGAAATCGTGCGCTTATCGCAGCCAGCAATTGCTACAGCTTTGAAGCGTGCCGCAAAGGTTCCTGATGCTATTGCGGGCTTCAAAGCCGCGTCACCGCATGAGGTGTGCCAGCGGTACGCTGCTGGGCTGATTAGCCGCAAAGAAGTTGTGCGCCAGTTGGTAGCGTGGCCGTACAACGATACGCCGAAGTTCAATGAATTTGGCGAAGTCCAGGGCGACACCTCCGGTACGTTTACGGACGTGGAGAACGCTGTCATGTTTGGTTTGATTGATGACTCAATCTATGAGGAAGTTTTCAACCAACTGGCCGACTAGTCGCGCGCCCTAAAGGAGAGTTTCCCGCGCCTGCGGGGATGATCCCGGATCGCGACGGCGCGGCAGCTGCGGCAGGAGGGCAAAAGCTATGCGCAGATGGCCAGCATTCTCGGTGTCAGCACCGCCAACGTATACCGTTCTCTGACCCACGAAACCCCTTGAAACCACATGATAACACAAGTTATAATTGAAGTGGAGGAAGTCTCCCTTGAGGAGTTGAGGAGGGTGTTATGAGCCAGTTGGTGGAGCGGCCGCGTCATGGTGATATGCGTGCGGAGCTGCTGCGGGTGCGGCAGCGGATGGAGGTCGACACGTTGGATTACAAGCGCACGTTGAAGACCGCTGCGAGGTGCATGTCTCAGCGGGAGATGGCCGAGGTGTTGGGGATGTCTCAGCCGGCTGTGGCGAAGGCGTTGCAGCGTGCCCAGGCAGTACCGGCTGTGGTTGGTGAGTTCAACGCTGCAAGCCCTTATGAAGTGTGCCAGCGGTACGCGGCCGGGTTTATTGATCGTACCGAAGTGGTGCGCCAGTTGGTTGCATGGCCGTATAAGCCGACTCCTTGGGCGAACGAGTACGGTGAGTACGAAGAGAGCAGGGACGGAACCTGGCGAGAGGTTGTCGAAGCGGCCGATAACGGCTTGATTGACGATGCGATCTACGATGAAGTTTTGAAGAAGACGGCCGGTTAGACGCGCGCCCTAAAGGAGAGTTTCCCGCGCCTGCGGGGATGATCCGAATTCACGGTCGTGCTCATGAAACACGACATTAGCGGTAACGGCTAGTTGAAGCCAGCAAGGCCCCGGGGTGATCCGCTCCGGAGCCTTCGCCTATTGAGAGGAAAGCATGGCTAACAGCTTGTTCACCTCAGCGGAATTCAAGACCCTGCGAACCCTCCTAGGGTACTCAATCACTGAAATCAGCCGATACCTCGATATCGGTCCCGCTACCGCCCGCGACTGGGACCGGGGCCGCTATAACCCGCCCCCGGGCGTAGGCGAAGAGATGAGGGATCTAGCAGACCACACCGACGAGATCGTCGCGCGCCTGGTACGGCACTATGAGACACACCCGCGCGATTGGCCGATCCGCACGCCGAGGCGCTCCTGCGACATCGCTACCGCGTTCCCCGGTGTCGAGCTGCCACACTATGTGTCTCTTGATTGGTGTCGCATTGTTGTAGCGAGGGTTGCGCGGGAAATCCCAGGGCTTGGCGTCGATTGGTTCTAACTAACACTTGCAGAGCTCCCCGCGCATGCGGGATCTCCGGCTGAGAAACGCGGGAGCCATCAGTTCACAAGGAGCCCCCGGCCCTGTATGCCATAGCTTCCACCCAGAACCTCCCTTGTGACCCCCTGGACTCTGAGAGGAACAGTCCACGCATGTTTTGAGACAGTCTTTAAGGGAGCGCTTTCGTGGCCATTTTCGATGTTGAATACACCTACATCGACAACGCCGAACTCATCCAGAAACACCGGCCCGAACACCGCGCGTTCCTCAGCGAACAACGCGAAGCCGGCACCGTGCTCCTCTCCGGCCCCAAAACAACCGAACCAGCCAGCGCCCTCATCATCGTCCGCGCCAACACCACCGAAGAAGCCGGCCGCATCCTCGACGCCGACCCCTTCAACGACCACGGCATTATCACCCACCGCGCCATCGCGGAATGGAACGTCGTCATCGGCGAGCTCTAAACCACCCACCCAAGCCCTAAAGCGACAACCGCGCGACGAAAGCCGTATAACGAAAGGTAGCCAGCCGTGGTAGCCCCAGCCCTCAGAACGCATCGCCTCACCGACCCAGCAGCAAACAAGCCGCTGCTGCTCGTCGGGCCCGGAATCGGAACAGGCGTGCAGGAACTGTGGAACACCACGGCGCAACATCTCGCCGATGATTTCGAAGTGATCGGGTACAACCTCCCCGGTCACGCCGGAGCCCCCGCCCACACGGATCCCTACAGCGTCAAGGAACTCGCAGACGCAGCCGCCGCACTCGTCGCCGACCAACCCGCGGAGAGGCGCATCTACTTCGCCGGCGTCTCCATCTCCGGCGGGGTAGCCATGGAACTCGCCCTCCACCACCCCGAGCGGTTCGCCGCGGTCGCAGTCGTGTGCTCGGCACCGAAAATCGGTGAACCCGAAGCCTGGGAAGAACGCGCCCAAGCAGCCGCCGCCAACGGAACCGAGATCATGGTCCCGTTCTGCCGCGAAGGCTGGTTCGCGCCCGGATTCATCGACGAAAACCCCGCCCAGTCAGACGCACTGCTCGATAACCTACGGCAAGCTGACCTCGCCTCCTACGTCACCATCTGCCGCGCACTCGGCACCTACGACGTCCGCGCAGATCTCGCCACCGTCACCATCCCCGTACTCACCATCAACGGCGCGCACGACCACGTCTGCCCACCGAGCGAAGGCGCCACCATCGCCGCCGGCGTACCCCACGGCAAAGCCGTTACCTTCAACCACGTGGCCCACCTCGCCCCCCGTCGAAGACCCCGA
This sequence comes from Arthrobacter sp. HMSC06H05, assembly GCF_001807395.1. Lineage (NCBI taxonomy): Bacteria > Bacillati > Actinomycetota > Actinomycetes > Micrococcales > Micrococcaceae > Arthrobacter > Arthrobacter sp. HMSC06H05. Next base: position 31,704 of record NZ_KV788983.1, read on the forward strand.
ACGCACAGCCGCCGAACTCCGACACTTCTTCCTCGCGTAGGGCTAGGAGACGGCGGGGAGAGTAGCGGCAGCTGGGGAAGCCGGCTCAGTTGAGCACCGGCTGCTCGGCGAGCGTGTAGCGGTTGCCTGTGCGTGCCACTGAGATGGGGCCGTGGTACTGGGTTGCGGCTTGTTCTGCCCACCACTGCTCGGTCGCGACTCCGGCGAGGTGGGACAACACCAAGCGGCCCACGCCGGCTTCCTGCGCCACCGCGCCCGCATCGGCGGGGGATGTGTGGGAGCATGCCTGGTGGTTCAGGAACGCTCCAGAGAAACCTTGTTCCTTATAGAAGTCGAGGTTCACGGCCTCGTGCACCAGAATGTCCGCGCCGCGGGCTAGCTCGACGAGGGCCTCGGATTTAGCGGTGTCTCCCGAGAACACGATGGAGCCTTCGTTTGTGTCGAAGCGGAACGCGAACGCCGGGTAGACCGGCGGGTGCTCCACGAGGGTCGCGTTCACCGTCACCGCATCATCGCGATACACCTGGAATATCGGCTCCTCAGGGACCGTGATTTCCTCGGTCTGCACCAGCTCGTGGAGGTTGGGGCGGGCCTCATCCTGGATCCGGATGTCGATGTCGTAGGAGAACCCCTCGAGGGTCTTGCCCACCAGCTCCGCGGTCCCGGCCAGGTCCTCGCCGCCCTCGCGGTGCGGGTCCTTACCTGGCCCCACAATCCGGAACGGCTCCGTGAACCCCTCGACCGGTTTACCCCAGTTCCACAGCAGGAACCCCGGTAGCTCCACCACGTGGTCGGAATGCAGGTGAGTCACGAACCCGGCCGTGAAGTGCTTGCCTTTCAACCCGGCTTCGGCGGCGGCTCGTGTGCAGCCCAGCCCGAAGTCGATCAGATAAAACCTGTCCCCTACCCGTACCGCGGAGCAAATACCGGGTTCGCTCCCGCGGATTGCCGGGCCTGCAGCCGTGCCTAGGGTGATCAGTTCAACGCTCATGTCAATGTCCTTTTAGTTATGTGCACGTTATTGATATGCACGCCAGTTGACGGTGGTCGGCTCCAGGTAGGCGTCCAAGCCCCAACGGCCGCGCTCGCGGCCAATCCCGGACTGTTTCCAGCCACCGAACGGCGCATCCAGCTCAACAACTGTGTGCTGATTAATCCAGACCGTGCCGGCCTCCAGCTCCGGCGCGAGCTGCCGTGCCCGCTCCATATCCGGCGTCCAGATCGAAGCACCCAACCCGAACTCGGAATCGTTCGCGAACTCGATGGCCTCATCAACCGAGCTGTACGTCACGATCGGCAAGGCGGCACCGAATTGTTCCTCCCGCACGATGCGCATGCCCTGTTCCGCATCCGCCACGATGGTCGGGGTCTGGAAATAGCCCGGAAGTTCGCACCGCTGTTGCCCAGCGAGCACGGTCGCGCCGTCAGCTGCGGCCGCATCGACCAGTTCCCGCACATAATCACGCTGGCTCGCGTTATGCATGGGCCCCAGCGTGGTTGCCGCATCAATTCCGTGGCCGAGCACAAACTTATTGACCTCAGCCAGCACAGCGTCAGTGAAGTCCGCGCGCAGCGCCTCCGGCACATAAACGCGCTTGACCGCCATACACACTTGTCCGGCATTTCGGAAAGCACTGCCGACGATGCCGCGTGCGGTCACCTCGATGTCGGCATCCTCCAGCACGATGGCGGCGTCATTACCGCCGAGCTCCATGGTCACGCGGGTGACATTTTCAGCGGCCTGCTGCATCAACGAGGTGCCCACCGCGGTGGAGCCGGTGTAGGAGATCTTGTTGACGAGCGGCTCGGAAGCCAACGCAACGCTCACGGTGCGGTTAGATCCGGTCAGGACCTGCACAACATGCTCGGGCAGCACGGCGTTCATCAGCTCAATCAACGCGATAGCTGAAGCCGGGGTGGTCGGAGCCGGTTTCGTCAGCACCGTGCAACCGGCGATCAGCGCGGGAGCCAGCTTGACGCACAGCAGGGAGATCGGGAAGTTCCACGGAGTGATGGTCCCCACCACCCCCACCGGGCGGTTCAAGACCTCGACGTTGCGGCCATCGCGCTCCGGAAGGCTGATCGCCTCATCCCAATCCAAGGTTGCGTAGTACCGGAACAGGCCGGCCGCGACCGTGAACTCCATCTTCGCCTCAGCAACCGGTTTACCCTGCTCACGCGAGAGCACCTCACCCAAAGAATCGAGGTTCGCCTCGATCTTCTCCGCGATCTTCACCAGCGCCTCAGCGCGCGCCCCACGGTCACGCCGCCAACCACGCAACGCCGCACGAGCTCGGAGCGCTGCCTGCCGCGTGTCTTCGGCCGTGTTTTCCGGAACCTGCGCAACAACTTCCAGTGTTGCCGGATCAAGAACCTCGTACTGGCTGCTCACGTGTACCTACCTTCGGGGCTAGAACTGGACGGGTGTAAAGGTGGACGGGCCTAGAATTGGACGGATCTAGAGTTGGACGGGCCTAGAGGCGAAATGGGCGTTGACACCGCCAGCGCCGCCAGCGCCGCCGCAATTTCTCTACATCATGGAAGATTCAAGGCACCCAATGGCGTTAACTTTCCAACCATTGGAAAAAACTCTGCGCTGATGAGGCAGAATGGTGACCATAGAACCAAACGCATGATCCAGCTCACATGAAAGGTTCTATCCAATGAAAAAGACCATTGTTGTCACCGGCGTCTCCTCCGGAATCGGCGCCCAGACCGCCGCGCAGCTACGCGAGGCCGGCCACCGCGTGATCGGCGTGGACCGCAACCCACCAGCCAACGCCGATACCTGCACCGCAGCCCAGACCAACGCTGAGGCGGGCACCGCACCCCAGACCAACGCCGATGCAGGCCAGGATTTCGTGCAGCTGGATCTCTCATCGACCGAGTCCATTCAGGCTGGCGTCGCGCAGATCACCGAGCTGGCCGGCGGCCCCATCGACGGGCTCGCGAACATCGCTGGCGTCCCCGGCACCGCACCGGCCGAGGTGGTCATGGCTGTGAACGTGCTCGGCCTGCGCGACTTCACCCAGGCGCTCTTGCCACAGCTAGCAACCGGTGCCGGGATCGTGAACCTCGCCTCGTCCGTGGCCTTCGACTGGCGCAGCAACGTCGAGCAAGCCAGCCGTGCCGTGCAGGCCGAAAGCGTCGAGGAGCTGAAAGCTGATGAGCAGGTGTGGGCCCTGGTCCAGGATGAGTCCTACCTGTTCTCCAAGCAGTGCGTCCGCCTCTTGACCGAAAAACTCGCCGCATCCCTGGTGCAGCAGAAGATCCGGGTCAACAGCGTGAGCCCCGGCCCCGTATCGACCCCGATCTTGGAGGACTTCAAGAACGATCACGGCCGCGAGAAAGTCGAAGGCGCCTCAAAACTGCTCGGCAAATTCGGTGAAGTAGCCGAAATCGCTGACGTCATCGAATTCCTCCTCAGCGACTCCGCCCGCTGGGTCAACGGAACCGACATCCGCGTCGATGGCGGTCTCGTGGCGTCCCGCCGGAGCGGAAACCTCTAACCATGGCTAACCGTGCACCGCAGCGGCAAGGCAACCCGGCCGGCCGTTCGACTACGCAAAAGTCGGAGGCACCGTCCATCTCGGTGACCTCGCGGGCGCTACGGATCCTCGACACCTTCGACAGCACGCAACGGGAACAATCCCTCAGCGGCATCGCCCGCCGCGCGAACCTACCGTTGGCGACCGCGCACCGGCTCGTCAACGAACTCACGATGTGGGGCGGCCTGGAAAAGAAATCAGGCCGCTACCGCATCGGCCAAAAGTTGTGGCGCATCGGCCTGCTCGCTTCTGCCCAGCGGGATGTGGCCGAAGTCGCCTCCCCCTACATGCAGGATGTGCTGTTTGTGACCCACAATGTGGTGAACCTGTTCATCCTGGACCAGCAAGAAGTGCTGCTGGTGGAACGTATCTCCGGTACCAACACGGGTGCCCCGTTCCGCAGGGTCGGCGAGCGCATGGACCTGCACTCGAGCGCGGCCGGTAAGTTGATGCTCGCATACGGCTCCCCACACCTATTGGATGATCTACCGGCCGAGCTACCTCGGCATACAAGCCACACGATTGGGCGGAAATCCGAGCTGATCCAGCACATCGCCCGGATCCGTTCGCAAGGGTTCGCGACCACTCAGCGGGAAAGCGGGGAGAACAACTTCGCGATCGCGGTGCCGGTTTTCTCGCCGGCTACCGGCCACATCATCGCCGGGCTTGGGATCGTGACCCAGGACGCGATGGCGCCCATCGGCAACGTGGTGCCCGTGTTGAAGATCGCGGCGCGCGGCATCTCCCGAACACTCGAAGTGGGCGACTAGCTCTCGCGTTCCGGCTTCTCTTTCAGCAAGATCATGGTCCCCGCGATGCCGAGCAGGCTGAATGTACCCGTGAGCATCCAGGAGCTCTCCCAGCCGCCGGTTTTGACCGCGAACCACGCGATGAGGAACGGGCCTAGGAAGTTTCCGAGGTTGAAGATCTGCTGCATGAGCCCCATCACCACGGCACTTGAGCCGTTTGGTTGGGCTAGCTCGCCGATCATTCGCGTCAACAGCATGGGTGCTGCGCCGCCGATCGCGGAGAACGCGACCGCGAAGAGGAACGTCGCCAACGCCGGGTGGGATGTCTGTTGCCACGGGATCGCGAAAAGCCCGAACGACGTCACCGCCATGGCACCCAAGGCCCCGATCAGCAGGTGCTTTTCCTTCACGCCCTTGTGCGCCAGCACGCCAGCCCCCAGGGCACCGACGATGTTGACCCCACCCACGAACGCAGACATCAGCCCTGCTCCCGGCTGCTGAATCCCGTACTGCTCATAGATGCGCGGCAAGAAGCCCAGAACCGCCATCCATTGGATGCTGTAGCACGCGAAAATGGCGCCGGCCAGCCACGGCCCAGACCTGGATATGGTGACGCGCACCAGCTGCCACGTCTTGGTTGCACCGGACGCGGCCGCATCGCCGACGCTGCCCGCCGGGTCTTTCGGCACCAGGGAGATCACGAACGGGATCAAAAGCAGAGTGATGCAGGCCGCGCCAATCCACATCGGCCGCCACCCGAACTCCGGAACCACGAACGTACCCACTGTGAAACCGATGAACGCCGCAAGCCCCTGAAAGGTCGCCCACGCAGTCAAAGCCCGATGCACGTGCGGCGGTTCGAACCGATCCCGAAGTAGCGCTGGTCCCAAGACCACGCAAAACAGGAAGCCGATCCCCTCGACGGCCCGCGAAATGAAGATCATCGCGGGCGAGGACGCCAGCGCGCCCAGTATGGAGCCGAAGCTCAACAGGACCATCCCGGCGAGGATGACCCTGCGTAGCCCAAGCCGTTCCCCCATCCACGCCGTTGGCAAGCCACCAATGATGCTGGCCACCTGGATGATGCCGATGAGGATTCCCGCTTGCACCAGCTCGATGCCGAGCTCTGAGCTCAGCGAATCCAGGGATGGCGGCAACTTCCAAATGTGGATGGCGCTGATGATGCCCATCAGGACTATGCACAGCCATGAAACAGTCTCGCTGTGAGAAGAACTCTGCCTGCGCATCGTTGTCATGGCCCCACCTTCAATACCGCTGATTGCCTTATCTTATTCCGACAATCATGCACACCTTGACTCATCAACAGACTAGATCTTCCATTAGCCGGAAAGCATGGCTCCAGGCGGCGAAACGCAACACCACACCGGTGTTTCCATTGGATGGAATGTTTTGTGATGCGTGACACAACTAGTCCTAGGGTTGCTTCACGAGTAACCGCTACCCCGCGTATCAAGGGGTAGCCCCAACGAATCTTGTTCCCCACTGACCCACGAGGCTTGTTCTAGGAGTGAGCTCATAGTGACACCCACAGCTACCGAAGAAACCCCAGAACTCATCGACGTTGTGGTTGACGAAGTCGATGACATTGCTGAGGGCGTTCTGTCACTCGTGCTGCGCCGCCGCGATGGCCAAGAGTTCCCGCACTGGACTCCGGGCTCCCACATCGACTTGCATCTAGGCAATGGTCTGATCCGCCAGTACTCCCTGTGGTCACCTATGGATGATTTGACCCAGCTACGCGTTGGCGTGCTGCGGACCCTCGATTCACGCGGCGGCTCCGAATGGATCCACGACAACCTGCGCGCCGGCGAGCGCCTCAGCATCTCAGCGCCGCGGAATAACTTCCCTCTGGTTGATTCCCGTAAGTACATGTTCGTGGCCGGCGGCATCGGCATCACGCCTCTGGTTTCGATGATTCAACAGGTTGAGGAGCAGGGCCGGGAATGGCAGCTGTACTACGGCGGCCGCAGCCGGGCATCGATGGCGCTAGTTGAGCAGCTGGAAGAGCAGTACGGCACCGAGAAGGTGCACATCTTCGATGAGGACGGCCGGGGTCGCCTGGATCTGGAAAGCATCCTTGCCCTGCCGCGGGCTCACATGCTGATCTATGCGTGCGGCCCGGGCGGGATGCTGGAAGCGATCGAGGATTTCTGCATGGGTTGGCCTCCAGGCTCGTTGCACACCGAACGGTTTGTTGCCGGCACGCTCGGGGCGGCCGGAAACCAGGATCCGTTCTCTGTGGAGCTTGCCCGCAGCGGTAAAGAGTTCACCGTTCCACCTGAGAAGTCCATCCTCGAAGTCATGGAGGAAAACGGCACCCGGGTGCTTTCCAGTTGCCGCGCTGGCCTGTGCGGTACGTGCGAAACCCGCATCATCTCAGGCGAGGTTGAACACCGCGATGCCGCCCTCACCCAGGAAGACAAGGACGCCGGCGACGTCATGATGGTGTGCGTTTCACGTGCAGCGGCCGGCTGCAACCGACTCGTTCTAGACCTATAAACCCGCGCCGAACTTTTAGCCCCTGCGCTGGCTTTGTTACCCGTGTGCTGGACTTATAAAACCTTGGGAGTAGAGCAATGAAGACGTTAGAGAACGTACCTGTTTTCACCGAAGACCCCTACAGCGAATCAGCGCTGCTGGACCCTTACCCCTTCCTGGAACGGCTCGCAGCAGCAGGGCCTGTCAGCTACCTCGAAGCCACCGGGATCTACGCGATCACCGGTTATGAAGAGGTCTATGAGGTGCTCAAGGACTTTGAGACCTACGTTTCCTCCGGCGGCCTCGGCCCTCGCGATATCCGCAAGGACGAGGGTTGGCGTCCGCCAAGCATCCTCGAATCCGATCCACCCATCCACACGCTCATGCGGCGAGCGCTGACCGGGGTCATCAACCCTGGAACGGTACGTAAGCTGCGTGAACCGTTCACCCCGCCAGCGGCGGAACTGGTTTCTGAGCTTGCGCATCGTACCCATTTCGATGCGATCAAGGACCTCGCTGAGCTCTACCCCATCCGGGTCTTCCCTGACGCGGTGGGTATTCCGGAAGAGGGACGGGAGCATCTTCTGCCGTACGGCAATATGGTGTTCAACGCTTTCGGCCCAGAGAACTACATCTATGAACAAGCCTTCGCGCACGCGGATGAACACTCCGCGGTCGTGATGAAGGCGTGCGAGCACGAGTCCCTCTCCCCTGGCGGTTTCGGCGCCAAGATTTGGGAACGCGTCGAGGATGGGCTGATTACCGAGCAGCAGGCAACCCTGCTGGTGCGTGCGTTGCTGTCTGCGGGAGTGGACACCACCATCTTCGGGATCGGCAACGTTCTCTCCGTGCTCGCCGGCGAACCAGAAGCCTGGCAAGAGTTGCGCAAGCAGCCGCATCTAGCGAAGTTCGCGATCGATGAGGCGCTGCGCCTGGAATCGCCGTTCCAGAAGTTCCACCGAACTGTCAGCACTGACACGACCCTCGGCGGAGTGGACCTTCCGGCCGGGACTAAAGTGCTCGTGTTCTTGGGTGCCGCTAACCGTGATCCGGAGAAGTGGGGCCCAGACGCAACCAAGTTCAGCCTGGACAGAACGTCCTCTGGACACGTCGCTTTCGGTATGGGCCTGCACCAGTGCGTCGGCCAGCCGATTGCGCGACTAGAAATGGAAATCGTGTTGCAGCAAATGCTGGAACACGTCGAGACCATCTCCCTGGCAGGAGAACCACAACCGATCCTGCACAACGTACTTCGCGGTTTCGAATCGCTGCCAGTAGAGATCAGCGCGGCTAAGTAAGCCTTTCCCTCACCCCATCACAACCTGCGCGAGCCGTGCGGGTTATCACCCCTGCCCAAAAGTAGAGATAGGAAAGACATGTCAATCGATGCGAAAAAAGTCGAGGTGAATACGCTCCCTCCGCTCGATGCCTCGGACCCTGCCAACTGGACCGCACGCAAACGCAACGCTTACGGCTGGTCCATCGCAGTCATGTTGCTGATCCTGATGATGATCAGCTGGGCGGATAAAGCGATCCTCGGCATCGTCGCGATGCCTTTGATGCGTGATCTGGGTATCACGCCGGCACAGTTCGGCCTGTTGGGTAGCGCCGTCTTCATGCTCTTCGGTGTCGCCCAGTTCGTGGCAGCACCTATCGCAAACCGGATCCAAGCCAAATGGATCCTGCTCGTGTTGTGCCTGGTTTGGTCGCTCTCCCAGGTTCCAGTCATCCTGTTCGCATCCCTACCGGCACTGTGGATCAGCCGCCTCCTGCTCGGTGCCGGCGAAGGCCCGCTGGCCCCGATCACGATGCACGCGGTGTACAAGTGGTTCCCCGCCAAGCGTTCCGCGACCCCAGCGGCACTGGCCTCGGCTGGCGTGACACTCGGCATCGTCGCTTTCGCGCCAGTCATCGCGTGGATCACCGCCGCGCACGGCTGGAAAGCAGCCTTCGTTTTCGTCGCCCTCATCGGTGTTGTCTGGGCTGTTCTCTGGCTCTTCTTGGGCAAGGAAGGCCCATACACCTCGGTTGAGGCCGAGCACCGCATCGAAGGTACCACCCCTGACGAGACCACCATCGCTGCTGACTCGAAGGTCAAATACCTCAAGTCCTTCCTGACACCAAGCTGGCTGCTCGCGGTCCTCTGCTCCTTCCTGGGCTACTGGACCTTCACCGTGGCAATGACCTGGCTGCCGGCATACTTCGAAACCGTGTACGGAATGTCCACCCAGCAAGCCGGCTCGATGATCGCGCTGCCAGCTATCTGGGGAACCATCTGCACGGTCGGTTTGAGCTGGCTCACCGAATACCTCGGCAACCGCGGAATCGCTACCCGCTTCTCCCGCGGCTGGGTGCTCGGCCTTGCAGCAGCCTTCTCCGGCATCATGGTCCTGGCCGGCACGTGGGCAGACAACCCGACGCTTGCACTGGTGTTCTTCACCTTCGGGTTCGGTACCGCCCCAGCCCTGTTCGCTGTCACCTACCTGATCGCCGCAGAGACCACGAGCATCTCCCAGCGTGGCGCCGTACTGCAGATCACTAACGCGTTCCTGACCTCGGGCGGCCTGCTGGCCCCAGCGATCGTCGGACTCCTCGTTAACGCGGCAGCAACTGAGGCGATCGGCTACGAGAACTCGTTCCTCCTGACCGGCGCGATGATGGTCATCGCCGGCATCATCGGCTGCCTCGGCATCAACCAGCAGCGCGACCGCCGCAAGCTCGGCCTCGACCAGCCAGTACCAGCCGCCAAGTAGGCGGCCGCTCAGCAGGGCGTGCTGAGCTAAACCGTACTGGGTTGAATCAAAGCAACGTTGATTCAACGCTGGGCTAGTTGACGCAACGCTCCATGAGATTGACGCGACGCTGCACTAGGCGCACAAGCAGCGCAACCCAGCCGCACCGCCGCCGCTGACAACCACCCGGTTGTCAGCGGCGGCTTTGTGCACCAAGCAGGCCGGTTCGTCGTTCTACGAAGGTCCGATCTTCCCGTCGCGAGCGAACTCCGTCAGCTTCTCCTGCGCATCCGGCGAGTAAATAAGGTTCGTGTACGGCCCGTTCTTCCCTTGACCTTCGTAGAGCGCGATACCGTAGTCCACACCACGTGGGGTGGGCTTCCAACTTGAGCCGGTGCGCGTGATAAGTCCGTACCTTGATAACGCTTCATTCAGATGAGAAGCGTTGACCTTTTGATCCGCCGATAGAACGTTAGTTTCACGCCAGTCTTTAAGTATCTCCGCAGCAATGCGATATCCAGGAGCGTGACGATCAACGAACGGAATCACAGCTTCGCGAGGCTCTGAGACTTCACTTCCAAGCTCTAGTTCCGCTGCTGCTAATGTGCGAGGCTGTGCGTTTTCCAGCTCAACTTCACCAAGCTCGCAAGCACCGCTTGTGTGGCGTCGCGCGAAGTCGCAGTCATCTAGAACAGCATGCTTCTTGACAAGACTGAATACTGGCCCAGCGTCATTCCAGCGCTTTACACTGCCGAACACAATAAAGAGATCTTTCGCACGCGACACCGCTACGTTCATGAGTTCGAGCGTTCCGTCGATGAAGCCCGCTTGGCCTGAGTTGTCCCCATACACCGGAGAGAAGAGAACAACTGAGCGTTCTGCCCCTTGAAGAGTGTGTGCAGTTCCGACCGTAATCTTGTCCCGGACGCTAGGGTCCACAATGCTAGCGATACGTTGCTTAATCACACGCGCTTGAGCGGCAAAGGGAGTGACTACTCCGACAATTGTTTTGTCTTTCTGCACATCTTCTTCGGGGTTATAAATTGCACGGAAGAAATCGAAGTTATCGCGAATCCACGTTGCGATCGCTGTAGCTTCTTGGAAGTTAACCCGACTCGAGCCTTTCCGTTGGTCCTTAGAATTCGGAACTGTCTTAAACAGGAAAGGGCTGGCCGTCTTGTTTTTGAGCTTGTAGCCTTCCAGAGGACGGCTTGGCTTGAGCATGCCCTTATAGAGCAAGTCATTGCAGTATTCGATGATGTCTGTGTGACAGCGGAAATGTTCTGCCAGGAAAAGGCCCGGGTCCAAGTCTGGTCCATAGCACCAATGGCTTGCCGAGCTCGCAGCCGCCATCACTGAAGAATGATCGGACGACGTTAGTCCACTATCAACCATGTGGTCCCAGTGGTCGCCCAAACCGAAAGTCGATGCCATTTCTCGGTCGTTTTCCGGGTCAATGCTCCACACTGGTGCAAGTTGCAAGACATCGCCCACAACGAGAGCTCGTTTCGGAAGCGCAAAGGCAGAAGCCCCGACTGAAATATCAACTTGGCCAGCTTCATCTACGATCAGGAGGTCTGGTCGCCTCAGGTCAAACCGCGGCTTTTCGCCCTTCTCAGTCCACAGCTTGAAATACTTGGGTAGCTGATAAACCGTCATGACAAAGCATGGCGTCAAAGCGGTGACTTGTTGCCAGTACTTCTCCATGTGGGAAGCGGTTGTGCGATAACGCTCATCGTGCGGTATGAGTTCGTCACCCGCGGCCGCGAGCAACCATTCAGCCTCGTAAATGTGGATAGCTAACCAGAACTGAGCGTAACGGACCGTGACATCAAGCTGCTGATCAAGCTCATATAGGTCGGTGGCCTTTTTCAATTCCTCAACCTGCTCAGGCGACAGCAAGCCGAATCTCTCAACAGCGTAGATCGAGGTGGCGATGTTCTTCAGGTACTCTTCGTGGGCACGATATGCATCGCGCTTTACTTGCTCAATCTCCCGGTTCAGGCTAGCCATTTCGTGTGTTAGTGACGCCACGGTACGACGGTAGAAAGCCACGAACTCATCGAGCGTGCCGAACCTTTCGGCTGGCTCGTCCTCGTCGTAGTGCATGTCGATAACAAACTCTTGCTCAATGAGGCTGGTGTTTTCTTCGTCTTCTACACGATGTAGGTGTTGGCTCCACGCTTGGAGTTGACGTTGATGATCCGCAAGTTGCTGGGCCACCTCGCTGGCCTTGGAAGTAAAGGAGCCCAGCTGAGTGTTAGCTCGGCGATCGGCTAGAGTGCGCTTCTGAATGAGGTCACGGCGAGCGGCTTCGCACTTGCTCAGTGCTTTGCGTAGCGTTTTCAGGGCTTTCTTCAGATCGTTAGTCGGACTCACCGTTATCTGAGGTAAGTACTCAGCGCATTCTTGCAAGAAAAAGCTCGTTGCATCCGGCACATATTCTTGCTCCGAGTAGTCGCTATAAACGCCACCCTTGCGTGTGTCCTCGAGTAGGTATCCCTTTTTCTTAGCGTCTTGCACCTTCGCTTGAGACGGACAGTACGTAGCAATACCGTTGAGCGACTCTTCTGATGCTCTGCCCTCTGACGCTACCGGCAGCCAGCGCTTGTCGAGTATCCCAGGGTTTTTCTTCGTGACTTTGCTAAACGAATCGATGATGTTGGTGACCGCTTGATTGTTGGTCGACGTGCCGACGATCAGGGGCGCAGGTTTCTCTTCGAGTGCGTGCGAAACGATGAGGCTAGCAACAACGGATTGCAACATAGTAGTTTTGCCGGTGCCCGGAGGGCCACTGACTGCGGTAATAGATGCTGGACCGTCTAGGTGAAAAGCATGCACAGCTCGGCGCTGAGATTCAGTCAGAGGGAACTCATCACTCATACTGCCTGTTGACCTCGTGACCGCCTCTTGCAGTGTGTCAATGTAAAGGTCTATGCCATCAGATTGAATGCGCTGGTCCGAGCCCCCTGATAGGAGCTGCTGGTAAACAGGGGCATCAGAATAAGCTCCGTTCTCCAGGAATCGGTACAACTCCAGCACGGCTCCGTTTGCCGTAATCACTTCACCTGGTGATATGAAACATTTGTCCTCGATGATCTCGGTCGAAACATCTGTGTTGAGGCTCGCGTGATTTCGCTTGATTTGCGAAAAGTTGTCGTCAGCGACGCTACGAAAAAGATCAAAACTGAGGTCAACAACATCGCACCACTCCTCAGCTGTTGACGTTAACTCTTGCCCTTCCCCTATTCGCCATTTCCAGAATGAAGACAAGTTACCAACCATGACTTCGCGTTCGGTCATACCTGGAGTTCGCATACGCCTGGCAGGAATCCATGGTTCTGAGCTTTGCAGATCAGCTGAGAGGCCACCGTCTGGTGACAATGATGCGGGAACTAACAACAGACCGGTTGTCTGCGCGTTCTGACGTAGAGTCACGCACGAGATGATGACTTGGATTGGCTTCGCTTTCGGGTCCGGAGACTCCAGTTCGGTTGCCGATTCGCTTAACTTCGCTTTTCTCTTTCGTTGTGCACCCTTCGTTTCTTGAGCAAGTGCGAAAAGCTGAGCGACAGACTGTTCATTCAGTTTGCCCTCTCGGAATTCGTCAACATCGACAGTGACGTGGGGAGCGTCCGAGCCGAAGTCCACATCGTGAAGGTTAGAGCGACGCTGGACTTCAGAGTAGTAGCGGGTAAGTTCTAAAACGTGTGATGGCATGTCATTTCCCGAGGTGTTTTCTGGCCTTATGCGAGGCTCCAATGGTGCACGAATCCAGCCTCAGACTACATCGATCCGGGATAAGCACCCTGTTCTCGCTCTGGGTTCGGCCTTTATGATCGAATGTGAACCGAGGCACACGCGAACGGAGGCCCTCTCATGGAATTGACCACCGCCAACGGAACATTGATCCCCGCGCTCGCGTTCGGAACGTGGCCGCTCCAAGGCACGGAAGCCACTGAAGCGGTCCGCCACGCCCTCGAGCTCGGCTACCGGCACATCGACACTGCCGAAGCCTACGAAAACGAAGAAGCAGTAGGGGCAGGCCTGCGCGCGAGCGGCCTCGACCGGGACGAGGTCTATCTGACCACCAAGTTCCAGAAGAAATGGCACGGCCGCAGTGAAGTCCGCCAAGCACTCGAAGGCACCCTCTCACGCTTAGGCGTCGACACCGTCGACCTGTACCTGGTGCACTGGCCCAACCCGGACCAGGACCGCTACGTTGAAGCCTGCCAGGGCCTCGAAGACCTCCGCACGGAAGGCAAAATCCGCAACTGGGGCGTCTCCAACTTCAAGCCACACCACCTGCAGAAAGTGCTCGATGCGGGCCTGGCTCCGCAGGTCAACCAGATTTCCGTCAACCCGTACGGCGCCCAGACAGAGATCCAAGAATTCAACACCGAGCACAACGTGCTGACCGCCGCCTACTCGCCCCTCGGGCGAGGCGGCGAACTACTCGAAGACGCAACGCTGACCCGCATCGGGCAAGAACACGGCAAAACCCCCGCCCAAGTGATCCTGCGTTGGCATCTGCAGCATGGCCGCATCGCCGTCCCGCGTTCATCCAACCCGGAACGCCAAGCAGAGAACCTGGCCGCCCTCAACTTTGAACTGACCCCCGCTGAGATCGAGGCGATCGACGCCCTCAACCGCAACGATCCCCCACGCCTCGACGCCGACGAGTTCGGCCACTAGGCCTACAAAGCATGGCTAATTCTCCCTCCGGGGATTCGATGCTGGAGAGGATCATCCGGATCCTCTCTGCTTTCGATGCGGACCGTTCTTTGCTCTCGGTCGCGTCCCTAGCCAGCCGCGCCGAGATCCCCCTGGCTACGTGCTACCGGCTGGTCAATCAGATGTGTGCCGCGGACCTGTTGCGCAAAGACGCGGACGGCAACATCAGCCTCGGAATGCGGCTGTGGGAGCTGGCTTCCCGTTCCTCACCCGCGCGTGACTTGCGGGTTGCGGCGATGCCTTTCCTCGATGACGTCCAGGCGGTGTTCCGCCAGCACACCCAGCTAGCGGTGTTGGATGGCGATGAGGTGCTCGTTTTGGAGCGGTTGTCCTCCCGTAACTCGGTGGTCAACCAGGCCACCATCGCGGGCCGCATGCCGATCCACCAGGTCTCGCTCGGGCTGTCGATGCTGGCATTCCAACCTTCGGCCGTCATCGACGCCTACGTGCAGCAGCATCCGGAGGCCGGGAACATCGCATACTCGAACACCGGGAACCTGCGCAACACGTTGGCGGCGATCCGCCAACGCGGTTACGCCCAACTGGACGGCATGGTGGACCACGACACCGCGGGCGCAGCCGTGCCCGTCTTCGCGGCACTCACCGGGCGTGAACGGTCCAAGGTGATCGCCTCGATCGGTGTGGTGGTGCCCATCGATTTCGAACAACGCGCCGCACTCGTACCCGTGCTTTTGGCGGCGAGCCGCGGACTGACCCGAGCAATATCAGCACCGGAGCCTGAAGACAACCCGTAACGATCCATAACGACCCACACGAATTTTCATTCAATGAAAACGACTATTGAAGTTTGTGTCTACTAGATCACACTAGTAGAACTACAGAAAGACACTGCCCGGCGCCACTACTTGGCCCGCGCAGATCTGAATCTCCCACTCTTCCGTTATTTTCAGGAGCTAACTTCGTGGCACCAACCATTGAGAAAACCAAAGTCGGCATCGTAGGTGGCGGCCCAGCCGGCCTCATGCTCTCCCACCTGCTCTCCCAGCAGGGCATCGAGAACATCGTGATCGAAAAACGCGATCACGAGACCATCGCCAACACCCACCGCGCCGGCATTCTCGAAACCGGTGCCGTGAAGATGCTGACCGAAACCGGCGTGGACTCCCGCGTGAAGACCCACGGCTACGAGCACGAAGGCATCGACCTGCGCTTCGGCGGGGTCTCCCACCGCATCAACTTCAAAGAACTCATCGACGCGACCGTGTGGCTCTACCCGCAGAACGAGGTTTTCGTTGACCTGGCCGCAGCTCGCAAACGCGATGGCGGCGACGTCCGTTTCTCGTGCGAGGTCACCGAGGTCCTCGATCACCTGACGGACACCCCTAAGATCCGCTACACCGACAGCGAGGGCGGCGAACACGAGATCCACTGCGACATCCTGGTCGGAACCGACGGCTCTCAGGGCATCTGCAAGTGGTCCATCCCGCAAGAGAAACGCACCGATAACTTCATCGAGTACCCGTTCGCTTGGTTCGGTATCCTCACCGAAGCCCCACCGAGCGCACCAGAGCTGATCTACGCGAACTCCCCACACGGCTTCGCCCTGATCTCCCAGCGCAACGAAGACGTGCAGCGCATGTACTTCCAGTGCGACCCAGAAGAGAACGTGGACGAATGGGATGAGGAACGCATCTGGGCAGAACTGCAGCGCCGCGTTGACGGTCCGGACGGCTTCCAGCTCAAGCGCGGCCCGATCTTCGAAAAGGTCGTTCTGAAGTTCCGCTCCTACGTATGCGAGCCGATGCGTTACGGCAACATGTTCCTCGCCGGCGACGCCGGACACACCGTCCCACCAACCGGCGCGAAGGGCCTCAACCTCGCCTTCGCTGACGTCCGAGTGCTCTTCGACGCTTTGAAGGCCTACTTCATCGACGGCGACAACGAAGGCTTGGAGGGCTACTCCGAGAAGGCGCTCAAGCGTGTATGGAAGGCCCAGAACTTCTCGTTCTGGATGACCCAGATGCTGCACACCCGCAAGGACGCCAACCCGTTCGAAGCCAAGCGTGCACTCGGCGAGCTGAACACCGTCGTCAGCTCCAAGTACGGGCAGGCCTACCTCGCTGAGTCCTACACCGGCTGGCCACACGAAGACTAAATCCACGCCCCAGGCTCACCGCTTACGGTCTGGAATTAAGACGAGAGAAGGAGCAAAACATGGCAGAGGAAAACTTGCCCGTGCTTGACCCGCTGGCCTCCAGCGACTCGCAAGAGCAGATCAGCCAAGAGATGGCAGACATCCACGCCAGCTACGAGGCCGCCAAAAAGGCAGACCCGGCCAAGGAAGAAACCCAGCCACGGGTGAACTTCCCGCCGTACCGGTCCTCGCTGCTGCGCCACCCAACCAAGAACATGCACCACGCTGACCCGGAAACCATCGAACTGTGGTCCCCGGCGTTCGGCCACCGCGACGTTCACCCGCTCGAAGCCGACCTCACCATCCAGGGCAACGGCGAACCTATCGGCGAGCGCATCAAGATCCGCGGCAAGGTCCTCGATGGCGACGGCCGCCCGGTGCGTGGCCAGCTCATCGAAATCTGGCAGGCCAACGCTGCGGGCCGTTACGTGCACAAGCGGGATCAGCATCCGGCGCCGATCGACCCTAACTTCACCGGCATCGGCCGCGCCATCACCGGCCAGGACGGCTCCTACGAGTTCACGACCATCAAGCCGGCACCATACCCGTGGAAGAACCACCACAACGCGTGGCGTCCGGCGCACGTGCACTTCTCGCTGTTCGGTACGGACTTCACGCAGCGGATGATCACCCAGATGTACTTCCCGGGGGATCCGCTGTTCTCGCTGGACCCGATCTACCAGGCGATCACTGACCAGAAGGCCCGCGACCGCCTGGTCGCTAACTATGACCACTCCGTGACCAGCCACGAATGGAACACCGGATATCAATGGGACATCATCCTTACCGGTTCCAACCGGACCTGGATGGAGGACGGAGAAGACCATGCCTAAAGAGAAGCTTGTACCTACCCCTGGCCAGACGATCGGCCCGTTCTTCGGTTACGCCCACCCTCACGAGCAGGTTCACTTGCCGTGGTGGGATGGCCAGAACCTTGTTCCGCCGGGCCACGCTAAGGCTGTCCGCCTGACGGGCACGGTGTACGACGGCGCGGGCAACCCGATCCCGGACGCGATGCTGGAGATTTGGCAGGCCGATGAGGACGGCAACATCGTGCAGAAGGACGGCTCGCTGGTGCGTGATGGCTTCACGTTCACTGGTTGGGGTCGCGGCATTGTCGATAACGTCGGAACCTACACGTTCTCGACCGTGAACCCGGGCCCTACCGAAGAAGGCAAGGCCGCTTTCATTGCGGTTGTCGTGTTCGCGCGCGGGCTGCTGAACAAGCTGCACACCCGCATCTACCTGCCAGAAGATGAGGAAGCGCTCGCGAATGACCCGGTGTTGCAGTCCCTGGATGAGGAGCGCCGCAAGACGCTCATCGCCACCCGCGGTGAGGACGGGTCCCTGCACTTCGACATCCACTTGCAGGGTGAGAAGGAAACGGTGTTCTTCCAGTTCCCAGGTATCGATTACCCGGCCAACGAAAACTAGAACCCCGCTCCCCCGGTAAGAGACACTGCCGCGGTAAAAACACTGCCGCCGGTAAGTAACACTGCCTCCGGGTTCCAATAAAGCCGGGGCCATAGTAAACCGGGGCCTCGAATAAACACTAGTACTGTCCGCCTACGTCTGCCGTGGGCGGACATACTAGTGTTAGAAGTAATCAACCAGCTCCCAATACGAGCTACCTGATATGAGGAGTGATGCGCGTGCTGCACGGCGATTACGGAGTGCTCAGCCCCGCGTGGGCCGGCAGCCAGGCGGCCGCGATCACGAGTGATCACGCGTTCATCCAGGCACTGCTCGATGTCGAACACGCGTGGTCTGCCGTGCTGGCTGAGGCGGGGCTCATCCCGCAGGAACACCTCGGTGCGATCACCGACGCCGCTAACGCTGACGATTACGATCTAGCCGCGATCGCCGCTGAAGGTGTGGGCGGCGGCAACCCGCTCATCCCCCTGCTGGGCGCCTACCGAGCCAACGTAGCGGAAACGAACCCGGCGGCGGCATCGAGCATCCACATTGGCGCCACGAGCCAAGACATCATGGACACCGCGATGATGCTGATCATCAAGCGTGCCGGAGAGCAGACGTTGGCGACGGTCAAGAGTGCGGCGGCCGCGCTCGTGAGCTTAGCCCACGAGTACCGGGACACCCCGATGGTGGCCCGCTCTCTGACCCAACACTCGCTACCGGCGACCTTCGGTTGGCGGGTCACCCACTGGCTCCAAGCCCTCGCCCAAGCAGGCCAGAACCTCGAACAAACACTGACACAAACCGCCCTGCAATGGGGCGGTGCCGCAGGCACCCGGGCCTCCCTCCAAGACTTCCTGACCCGCACCAACAGCACCGTCACTGCGGATGAGCTGGTGGCTGACCTCGCGAACAAGCTGGGTCTGCAGAACCCGCCTCCGTGGCAAGCGAACCGGGTACCGGTTCTGGTGCAGGCGGACTCGTTCGCGCAGGTTGCGGCTGCGTGCGGCAAGATCGCCAACGACGTGCTGATCAGCGTGCGTAGCGAGAACGACGAGCTCGGCGAGCCTCTCGCCGCCGGCCGCGGGATCTCCTCAGCGATGCCGCATAAGCAGAACCCGGTTTTGTCCGTGCTCATCAAGAACGCGGCCCTCACCGCCCCGCAGCTGCTCGCCCAGGTCTATACCGGGGCGGTCGCCAACGTGGAGGAACGCGCCGATGGCGGCTGGCACACCGAATGGGAGGCACTGCGTGGACTTGTGCGCACCAGCGGTGCGGCAGTAGCGAAGACGCACGAGCTGGTCTCCGGTCTGAGAGTCTTCACGGACCGTATGGCACAGAATTTGGCCCGCCACGGTGAGCTGTTGGCGACCGAACGCATGGTCGCGCATCTTGCGCCGCGACTCGAAGAGCACGGTGTTGCCGATGCGGGGCAAGGCAAGAAGTACCTGCAGGGTCTGATCTCGCGTGCGCTCACCGAAGGTGCGTCCGCGGCCGGGGAAACCCAACTGAAACCTCTCTTGCTGGCGGAGTTGCCGGCGGAAGCTGTGACCGAATCAGAACTGAACAACTTGCTGGACCCTTCGGCCTATACGGGGGATGCCGCCACGCTCGTTGACCAGATCACCTCGACCTATATTGACTGGAGTCATTCATGAGTGCACCGAACATCGTTGCCGTCCAACTCACCGAAGCCGACGAAAACAAGCCCCTCCTGTTGGTAGGGCCGGGTCTAGGTACGGGCGTCGAGGCGCTCTGGAACCTGTGTGCCGAAGAACTCGCTACCGATTTCGAAGTGATCGGCTACGATCTGCCAGGGCACGGCCGCTCACCTGCCGCATCGGACGAATTCACCCTCGAAGAACTCGGGGACGCCGCCGCTGAGATCATCGCCGAACAGGCCGCTAGCGGCCGGAAGGTTTTCTTCGCCGGGGTTTCCGTCTCCGGCGCGGTTGCGCTCGAGCTCGCCCTGAAGCACGGCGATAAGTTCGCTGCGGTCGCACCGATCTGCTCGGCAGCTAAGCTCGGCACCGCCGAAGCGTGGCAGGAACGCGCCGACCTGGTCTCTCGGGCGGGTACCCCGACGATGGTGACCGGTTCCGCGCAGCGCTGGTTCGCCCCAGGCTTCATCGAGGAGCATCCGGAGCGGACCACCAACCTGCTGCACACCCTGCAGAACGCTGACCGGTTCTCCTACGCATACACATGCCTCGGTTTGGCCGGCTACGACGTGCGTGACCGTTTGGGTCAGATCAAGATCCCGGTTCTCGCTATGGGTGGCGCGGTGGACCCGGTGTGCCCACCGGAAGACATCGAATTCATCGCCGCCAACGTCCCGAACGCTACCGCCGTGATCATCGACGACGCCGCCCACCAGGCACCACTCGAGAAGCCGGAAGAGACCGCGGCCGCCCTGCGCGAGCACTTCCTCAGCGCTGGCAAGAACGGTGCGGCATCCAACGGTGGTACGGCCCAGGATGGCGTGGCGAAGAACGGTGACGCGACGTTGCAGGAAGTTTTCGATAACGGCATGAAGGTGCGCCGCGAGGTGCTCTCCGATGCGCACGTGGACCGCGCGAACGCGAATAAGGACGAGTTCAGCGAGGACTTCCAGGACCTCATCAGCAAGTATGCGTGGGGCACCATCTGGACCCGCCCTGGCCTGGATCGGCGCATGCGTTCGGCCGTGACCCTGACCGCGATGGTCGCTGGCGGTTACTGGGAAGAGCTCGCGATGCACGTCAAGGCCGCCCGCCGCAACGGGGTCACCGTCGAGGAGATCAAGGAAATCCTGCTGCAGACCGCGATCTACTGCTCGGTACCGGCCGCCAACGTCGCTTTCAAGACCGCGAAAGAGGCCCTCGCTGAATACGACGCCGAACAGTAGGCCTGCCGGAGGCGACGGCGGCTGCTGAGTAGGCCTGCCGAAGGGGCGCAGGCCGCGGCTCTTAGGGGATCGCGGAGTACACAGCTAGGTCGCGGACCTCACCGCGCAGAACTTCGCCGTTGCGGCGAACGCCTTCGTAAGTGAATCCGGCTTTCTCTGCGACCCTGCGGGAGGCGCGGTTGCCCGGGTGAACACACAGTTCGACCCGGGCGGCCCCGCGCTCCAGAGCCCATGCCGTCACCAACCGGACAGCCTCCGTCATGAGGCCGCGTCCACGCGCCCACGGGGCGGTCATGTAGCCCAAAGAAACATGGTGTTCGTTGTGGACTCGTAGCTCGATCTGCCCCATCAACCGGCCGCACTCTGGCCCGTCGGGGACGGTGATAACCCAACGCGTTCCCGGCAACTGGGTGCACCATTCCAGCGCCATCTCGCGGGTATAGTCCAGCGGCACCCGCGTCCACTCGACCACCGCAGGGTCTTGGCATGTGGCTAAAAGATCGTCCACATCGTCAGCTCGGAAATGACGTAGCACCACACCACCGCCGGACAGCTCGGCAGATTCGGGAAGAAAACCCTCAGTACGTTCCATGAGCCACTAGTTTAGAGACCTTGAACACGCGTACGTCGCGAAAACGGTTGTGCCCGGGGCGTAGCTCACATACGCCCCGGGCACACACCGTCAGCTAGCGCGCATCACGTGATCCTGCACGTGCGCCGGCGTTGCACTTGCCGCGGCGCCGCCCCTAGTCGCCATCCCCCGTGCTTTCCGCAAGCATGATGTCGAAACGGGCCTTCGTCCAGGTCTTATCGCCTAGGTCGCGGCCGTTCGGCGTCGGGGTTCCGGCTGGCTGTTCTTCCCTGCTCGGCTGCCTCACTCTGGGTGTGGTCGCCGTTCAGGGCCGCGGTCAGAAGCTCGGTCATGTTCTGTTCGGTTACAGCCACAGGGTTCGATGCCGGGGCCGCCTTGAGCACGCGCTCCACGGCCTCCGGAATGCCTTGGGCTGTGAAGCCGTAGTCAGCCAAACGGGACGGCGCATCCACTGCCTCATACAACTCACGCAGAGCATTCACCGCGGCGGCTGCCGGGTCACCCGACACTTCTCCGCCGAGTGCCGCCGCCAAGCGGCCGGCAAGCTCCGGCACCGCTGGGGCGTTGAGCTCCAAAACATAAGACAACACGGTCGCGTGGGTTTGGGCGTGCGGCAGATCGAACGTTCCACCCAGCACGTGGCAGATCTTGTGATGCAGACCAGAGCCCGCGCCAGCGAAAGACACCGCCGCCAAATAACAGCCGTAGAGGGCCTGCTCGCGCGCATCCATGTCATCGGCATCGGCCACAATCCCACGCAGAGCCAACGCCAACGCACGCGCACCCTCAAGCGCAAGCGCCTGGTTGATCGGGTCAGTGCGCGGAGCCCACAGTGAATCCACGCAGTGCGCCATACCGTTCAAACCAGACGCGACCGACATCTCCACCGGCAGGGTCTTAGACAGCTCGGCGTCATAGATGACCGTGAGCGGCAGAACCTTATCGTCCACACCCGTGGTCTTGGTGCGGTCCTCGGTCAGCCCCCACACGTTGGTCGCCTCAGAACCTGCATACGTGGTCGGGATCGCGATCACAGGGATCCCGGTCGTCAACGCGACAGCCTTCGCAAGCCCGGTCGTGGAGCCGCCACCCACCGAAACCAGAACATCCGCATCCGCCTCATCGGCCGCGGCGCGTGCACGTTCAGCAACCTCAACCGGAACGTGCATCACCACCTCATCCCACCACACGGCGGGGGTGACCTTAGCGGTTGCTGCCTTAGCGAGTTCGGTTTCGAATTCGCCGGCGATCACCATAGGACGGGACGCGCCCAGCTGTTCAAGCTCGGCCGCCAAGTGTTCGGCGGCCTGGCCTGTACCGAACAGCACACGCTGCCCCAAGGTGGTGTGTTCAAAACTCATAGACATGCTGGAAGCCCTCTCGAAACCCTACATATAGGTCTTCAATATTCCAGCAGACTCTGCGCTTATCTGGCACCCCTCGAAATCTTTAGCGCTCTCAGAACCGCTAGCAGCCCTCGGAACCTCTAGCAGTCCTTCGAAGCCGCTGCCTTGGCCGCCTTGAGGGACTTCTCTGCGGCAGCCACATCGGCCTGAGCCGCGCTCAGCGCCTTCTGAGCTTCAGCGACCTTGCCCTTGCCGCTCACAAGATAGTTCTCGTACGCGGAGATCAACGCGGCGTACTCGCCCGTGGTGTAGGACGGTGCGTTGCGGTCAGCGTTCATGTAGTTCTTGGTATCGAAAACCTGGCCATGCGCGATGCGGTAGGTGGTTCCCGGCTTATCGACAACCGCGAAGCCCGTCACCGTGTACCGGCGGTCCGTGAGGTTCAGGTAGTGCCCGACGTCGTGGAACGCAGCCTTCTTATTCTTCTTGTACAGCTCTTTTTCCTTGCTGTACCAGCCCTTGAACGGGTCACTGCTTCCCCACGAGAGGTTCTCGGCAGGGACAATGTGGCCCCGGTGGCCCATATGCGCGTGGGAGGCGTTGGTCTGAACCTGGGAACCCGCCATCAGTAGTGAGTTGATCTTCAGGCTACCCCCGCCCGGGAAGACCTCGTCGCTACTGCGCAAAGCGTTACCACGGTCGATGTGCCGCAACGTGGCCTTGAGGTTCTTCAAGGTCGTGGCGTCACCCGGCTTGTTCAGTTCGGTCTTTGCGAGGAACTTGCCCGCTTGGTCGGTCTTGTTGTTGAAGTTGTGCTTCTTGCCTTTGGCGTCCGTGTACCCGCCGGTGGTCAGCAACTGGTAGGCGCGATTCGCATCAGCATCGTTCTTTTGAGCGCCAAGCCAACGGAAGAAACCGGCGGTACCCAGCTTCTCGTCCTGGATGGCCTGCTGCGCGCTCTTCTGCGCGGCACCCACAGAAGCCTGGCGCGAGTTCTGCGCCGCACGTGCGTTATCGAGCTTCTTCTGCGCGGCAGCTACCGCAGACTTACCCTCAGCCGCATCGCATGTAGCGCCACGCTGGGCCTTCGGCTTGCTCGTAGACTGCTGGGTTGTACCGGCACTCGACTGCGGTTCATCAGACTTCTTCGCAGCGTTGCCCTCAGACTTTTTCTCAGCCTTTTCCCCAGTGGCCTTCTCAGAACCCTCCGCCGCGTCGCCGTCCTTGGCATCATCGGCGGCATCCGGGCTCTTCTTCGCCTCGGTGCGCTGAGCCTGGGCCTCGGAGGCTTCCTCAGCGGAAGTCTCCTCCGCCAGTGTTTCCTTGGCCTCAACCAGATCATTCTCCGACGGCTGAGCGTCAGCCTTCTGCGTGTTCGCAGCAGGCGAGTTCCCATTCGAAACGGCAATGGCGATTCCGCCGAATGCCACCCCACCAATCAATACGCCAGCGGTAATCGCGCCAGCAAGGCGTTTAGAGATCGCCACAGTTGTTCCCCTTCACAAAAGTTCGCAGCACAGCCATCATCTATAGCACCCGAAACAGGCATAACGCCAGGCGTGTCCGTGATCTCGGACAGGGGCGAAAATCTGGGGATATTTGTAAGTTCAGACCTATCTTCAGCTCAGCAAACGGCCATACTTCTTGGGGTGCGC
Source organism: Arthrobacter sp. HMSC06H05 (assembly GCF_001807395.1). NCBI lineage: Bacteria > Bacillati > Actinomycetota > Actinomycetes > Micrococcales > Micrococcaceae > Arthrobacter > Arthrobacter sp. HMSC06H05. The sequence continues at coordinate 56,017 of NZ_KV788983.1, forward strand.
ATAGCTTAAAAATCGTCCAGGGTCACGATGCGTACCGCGCCTTCCTCAGCGGTGTCCACGAGCCGCTTGCGCATCACTTCGATCGCTTCCGGATTCTGGTCAACCAACAAGAACTTCCGGCCCAACTCCCGCGCCGCAGCGCCCGTCGTTCCGGAACCGCCAAAGAAATCCAGAACCGTATCGCCCGGCTTGGAGCTCGCCGCGACAATACGCCGCAAAACACCCAACGGCTTCTGCGTGGGATACCCCGTTTTCTCTTTACCCATCGGAGAGACGATCGTGTGCCACCACACGTCGGTAGGTAGCTTCCCGCGTTCCCGCTTCTCCTGAGTCACCAACCCAGGCGCCATATACGGTTCACGGTCAACCTCATCGGAATCAAACCAGTACCGCGCCGGATCCTTGACATACACCAGGATGTTGTCGTGCTTAGCGGGCCATCGTTTAGTGGTGCGCGCCCCATAGTCATAAGCCCAAATGATCTCGTTCAGGAACCCCTCACGCCCGAACAAGCCATCCAATAAAACCTTCGCGTAATGCACCTCCCGGTAATCCAGGTGCACATACAACGTCCCGTCCGGGCTCAACAACCGGTACGCTTCCGCGAGCCGCGGGCCCAGAAAATCCCAATACTGTGCAAACGCATCGTCATAAGCCAACGCCGCCCCGCGTAAGGTCACATACGAATGCCCTCCAAAACCGACGCGGTCCCCCACCTCATCCGCACCCGCTCGCTGAGTACGCAGCGACTGCCTGGTCTGCTTACGGCCCGTATTGAACGGCGGGTCCACATAGATCAGCCGGAAACTCTCATCCGGTAGCTGCCGCAAGACCTCGAGGTTATCCCCCAATACGATCGTGTCTGGATCCCCCGGCTCCCACACCGCGCCGCCATCAACTTGTTCCGTCACCTACACGCCCTTCGCCGCCGCACACGCCACTGCAGATCCGCTGACACTGCACAACTGCTAGCTTAGACACCATGCGTACCCCCGTACCGGATTACCTCCACGACATCATGGAGTCCTGCATCGACGACGGCGAAGTCGCCGGCTACATCCCCGAACTCGCCAACGCGAACCCCAACACGTTCGGTATCGCGTTGTGCATGGATGACGGCACCGTGTATGAGGTCGGCGATTATCAGCATGAATTCTCGCTGCAATCCGCCGCTAAACCTTTCGCTTACGCGCTCGCTGTTGAACACCTCGGGCCCGATGGGGTCGAAGAGCACGTGGGCGTGGAGCCGTCCGGTGACGCGTTCAACTCCGCTTCGGTTGACGCTAAAACGGGTAAGCCCAGCAACCCGATGATTAACATCGGCGCGATCACCACCTACGCGCTGACTGGGCCAATCAGCCTCACACCTGAGGAACGCTACGAGAACGTGCGCCTCGGGATGTCCCGCTTTGCAGGGCGTGAACTCGAACCGGACATACCCGTCTATGAATCGGAGATGGCCAACGCGTGGCGCAACCTCTCGCTCGCCTATCTTGTGCGTTCAACCGGGCACTTCACGCTGCCACCGCACGATGTTGTGGACGGCTACACCAAAGTCTGCTCCCTTAAAGTCACCCCGCACGACCTCGCCGTGATGGGCATGACGCTTGGCAACGGCGGGATCAACCCCATAACCCAAGAACGCGTGGTCAGCGAAGACACCGCCCAACGCGTGCTGTCCGTGATGTCGACCTGCGGAATGTATGACGCCTCAGGCGACTGGATGACCGACGTCGGCATCCCCGCTAAATCCGGGGTCTCCGGCGGCATCGTCGGCGTGCTGCCGGGCCAGGCATCGCTCGCGACGTTCTCGCCGCGGCTAGACACCTACGGCAACTCCGTGCGCGGCCTGCAAGCGTTCACGCGCTTGTCTCAAGATCTGGGCCTGCACATCATGTCGCTACCACCCACCGGCGAATCCACGGTCCGTTCCGTGGCCCGCCACGACCAAGGCGACGGCCCCGAACTGCATGTTGACATCCAAGGCCCGCTGCGGTTCTCGTCTGCCGAACGCGTCATGCGTACCCTTGCGGCCCTCCCGGTCGGTGAGGAACCCGTGGTCCTCGATGTCTCCCGCGTCGGTTCCGCCGACCGCATCAGTGTGCGCATGATCCACGAATCCATGCACCGCCTCCACACCGACGGCCACCAAGTTATGGTCCGCGACCCCAACGGCGTACTGCGCGACCGCTGGGACTACAACTGGGAAGAATAAACCGCCCACCCATCAACCGTCCGCCTACAAGCAGGCCGTCCACTGAGTCAACCAGCCAGTGAGTCAGCCAACCGCTGAGTCAGCCAACCCACTGTGTCGGTCAATACAGAGAGCAGGTCACGATGTTCCACATCCCTCCGCAGCCGTGGACCGGCCGCATCGACGGTGACGGCCCCGAACACGCCCGCTGGCACTCCACCATCCAGCCGCTCCACATGCACGATGCGCCGTGCACCTCGGAACCTGGCTTGGTAGAGCCCGGCGTGGTAGAACCCGGCACCGTGTTGCTGGGGTTCGCATCGGATGAGGGGGTGAGGCGTAATCAGGGCCGCGTGGGTGCCGCGGAAGGACCGCAGAAACTCCGCGAGATGCTCGCCTCGATGGCGGTGCACCCTAAGTCCGGCCAACCGAACTACCCGAGATACGACGCCGGGAACATCAACGTCACTAACAGCGACCTTGAGAGCGGTCAGGCGGCTTTCGGCGAGCGCGTCACGGAGCTTCTGGACGCTGGCCATTTCACGGTGGGGTTGGGTGGCGGTCACGAGATCGCGTACGCGAGCTATCTGGGGGTGGCTGACCACCTGGCCCGGGTGCATGGCGGGGAGCCGTTCACGCTCGGGGTGCTCAACCTGGATGCCCATTTCGACCTGCGGGAGGCTGAGCAGCCCACGTCGGGGACGGGTTTCCTCCAGATGTATCAAGCGGAAGCCGCTGCGGGTAGGGCGCTGCACTACGGCGTCGTAGGTATCAGCCCCGCGTCCAACACCACTACTTTGTTCCGGCAGGCTAAAGCGATGGGTGCTGAGTTCCTGCTCGATACCGAATGCGCCCATCGTGAGGAAGTCACCGGTTTCATCCGCGATTTCAGCAGTAGCGTCGATTACCTCTATCTCACAATCGACCTCGATGTGTTGCCTGCCGCGACCGCTCCCGGGGTTTCAGCGCCGGCCGCCTACGGCGTTGATCTGCCCACGATCCACGCCGCGGCCCTCACTGCGGCGCGCACCAAGAAACTCGTGCACCTCGATGTAGCCGAACTCAACCCGAGCCTGGATGTGGATAACCGCACCGCCCGCACGGCAGCGCGCCTCATCGACGAAATTGTGCGTGCCCACGAAAGCACCCGCAAGTAGGCTTTAACCCAAACAGGCACGCTCGCGCCAACACGCACATAAACGTAAGCGACAATGTAGGAGGGCCAGCATGCACCCGGTCTTTGGGAACGCACCGCCACCTGGTGGCGCCCCGCAGCTCGCCCCTTACATGCGCGCGCCGCAGCACCCTGCCTATTCTCGCAACGCCGCTTACGGTCACAGCCCTGCTTATCCGCACGGTTCTGCTTACGGCCAGCGTCCAGGCTTCCCCGGGCCCCACCGTGGGCGTCCGGCGCGCAGGCGAGGCCGTGTCGGAAGCAACATCGCGGCCCTCTTGGTGGTCATGCTGGCGATCACCGCGTGGCTGGTGCCCAGCATCGTGCTGGACCCATCCACCATCAGTAACCCCGGGCCTGACACCACACAGCAACAGCCAGGGCAACAAAAGCCTGATCCGGGGGCGCAAGGCGAAGCCGCCGTCCCCGCTCAGCCGGGGAACCTCGCGAAAAGCCTCAGCGAGGCCAAGCCGCCCACGGTTCGTTTCCCACCCGAACCTAAAGGCCCAGAACCCCGTGAAACCGGCCCCATCAAAGAAGGCACGGTACTGAATAAGGGCGTACCGGGGCTCGTCATCGTTGAATCCACCATGCCCGGCTATCTCGCCGGCGGCGGGACTGGGCTCATCGCGACACCGGACGGCTACGTCATCACCAACTACCACGTGGTGCAAGGCTCCAGCGGGATCACAGTCCAAGACACCGACACAAAGAAACGCTACGAAGCCACGCTCGTGGGGCATAACGCGCTCAAAGACATCGCGGTCCTCAAACTCAACAACGCCTCCAACCTGCGCACCATCGCAACCCGCTACGACGAAAAAGTCACGCTCGGTATGCGCGTCACCGTGATCGGTAACGGCGGAGCCAAAGGCGTGCTTCAGCAGCTCTACGGCAGGATCACGGACCTCAGCGTCAACATCAGCACCCGTGCCCAAGGCTCAGTGCCGGGTGGTTCCCTCAAGAACCTGCTGGCCACCAGCGCCGACGTGGTCCAGGGCTATTCGGGTGGGGCGATGATGAACCGCGATGGCCGCGTGGTTGGTATGACCGTCGCCGCTTCCGAAGGCCCCAACGCTCGCATGGTTTATGGTTACGCGATCCCTATCAACACCGTGATCGATGAAACCCAGCGCATCCTCGACGGAAACGGCGGAGACGGCACCGTGATCGGCCGGCCGGCTGCCTTCGGCATCACGATCCGCACCGACGAAAAACCCAATCCCCGCGCACCCGGGCTCATCATCGAAAGTTTCCTCGAAGATTCGCCGCTACCGGCGCTCGGCATCAAAAAAGGCGACCGGATCACGAAGCTCAACGGCAAAACCATCGAAAGCTACACCGACCTCAAACGCGCCTTAGCGCCGCTGGAACCCGGCCAGAAAGTCAGCATCGCCTGGAGCGGCAAAGGCGGCGGGAAAGACGGGGCCGGGCAAGGAACCGTAACCCTCATCCGCTCGAGTGTGAACTAGTGTGCGGCGGGCAGCGGGCGCGCATACATCGCCGTGAGCTCTGCCTCCGACAATGTGGAACCGTCTGCGGCGATGCCGGCTCCCGCATCGTTGATCTCGACGCGGGCACCCGGCTGGACACCCACCGATTCCAGCCTGCGCAGAACCTGCGGGTCATCGTCAGCGATGCGCACCACCTCATACATGCCCGGGCCCAGCTCAGCGAGCGCTGCGACGTCATCCATGGGCGGCATCGTGAGGTCCGCGCCGGGGATCGGGTCCCCGTGAGGGTCCATGCGTGGATGCCCGAGTAGGGCGTCGATCCGGTCCACGAACCGCGCCGATGCTGCGTGTTCGAGGCGTTCGGCATCCTCGTGCACTTCGTCCCACGTGTAGCCGAGCGATTCAACGAGGTAGGTTTCGATGAGGCGGTGGCGGCGCACCATCATGAGCGCAACCGCACGCCCCTTCTGTGTGAGAACCACAGGCTTATACGGCTCGTACGTGATAAGGCCCTGCCGCGCCAAACGGCGCAACGTCTCAGACACATTAGGCGCAGAGGTTTGGAAACGCGAAGCCAACATGGACGTGGAGATCGGTTCCCCACCCCACTCGATGGATGCCCAAATCTCCTTGACATAGTCCTGGGCGACCGGTGAAATCTGATCCAGCTCAGCCGGGGACAGCCCGTTTGGCGGCCGTTCAGCCGTAGCTCGCTCAGGTGAGGGCACAGCGTTCTCGCCAGAACTCATGAGTTGCACTCCCCTCGCCCCAAACATCTAAGCCAGCCACACCACCGACGCGGCATCACGGCCACGGCACTACTGCTACGTGCAACCCTATCGTTCCTGCCGCCCCGGAACCCACCGCCAGCAATGCAAGATGCTACAAGCTATGCGAGATGCTGCCACCCGTGCGAGATACTAGGGACATGAGCCACACGCACGATCACGAGCACAGCCATCAGAACCCCGGCCATCAGAACCCCGGCGAGAACAACCCGAGCCAGCCGCGGATGAGCGATACCCGTAGCGAGGCCGCGATCGCGCATCAAGAGAAGTTCCCGCGCCCGGAGAAGGACCAGCCGGGCGGGGCGCTGTTGCGTTCTTATATCGCCTACGATCAGGGCCCCAACGGGGACACTCTGCTCGCGTTCGGTTCCGACTTTTTTGGCACCAAGCTCTACGTTCCGGTGGCGGCCCGTAGCGCATCGGGGGCTGTGACCCAGCTGGTTGCGCACGGCTTCGAGGAGCTGCGGGTGGTGGAGGCCGCGTTCTCCGAAGAGGAGGCACGCAGCCTGTGGACGCAGATCCGCCCCGACGACGAGGTGCCCGAGTTCGCGGGCCTGTACGGGGATGAGCTCGCAGAGATCGCGTTCAAAGACACCAGCTTTGGCGCAAGCGGCATCACCGGGATTGTGGTGGACCCGATGGACACCGGGATGCTGATCCGTCCCGAAGACGAAACCATGCAGTTCCCTCTACACAACGGCCGTCTGCGTGCCGCGGTGCTTGCAGGCCACGACGACGCGGTCCAGGCCCTCATGGGTGAGGGCGAGGTGGTCTTGATGACGCAGAAAACCGGTGAGGGTGAGCACGAGGGCGTTGCGTTCATGAAGAATAAAGAGACCGGCGAGATGATCCTGCCGGTGTTCTCCTCAACGCTTGAGGTGTTCCGGCACAACCCTGACGCCGGCTCCGTGATGGTGCCGCTCACCAGCCTGCGTACGACCGTGAAACCTGGGATGGGCATGGTCATCGACCCAGCCAGCCCCGAAGCCGTCGAACTGCCGAGCGCCGAGCTGGAAGAGGTCGGCTACTACCAAACCTAGGCCCGCGTGGCCGAGCTCCGGCAATCGCGCGGTGCACAGGTGGTCAGCTAGGCGGTGAGGTGCTTGAGGAGTTCTGCTTCTGCGTTCGCAAGCACTTCACGCCACGCTTGGGCCGCACCGAAAGGCTCCCCCGCATCGAGTAGCTCGGCTACTTTTCGGTGCCCTTGAACATACAAGGCATGGAAGGCCGGGACGGCGGACATCGAATCGAAAAGCAACCGCATCGCCGCCTGGATCCGCCCCATGAGGCCATTCAGAATATCTGAGCCGCCAACGAGCATCAGCACCGTCTGGAACGCCTGGTTTTCGGCCGCCATCCCGTCCAGGTCCCCCCAGCGTTGGGCAAGTTCCGCGCGTTCGGCATGCATGCGTAGCGTATCCAGCTGCCCGGAATCGAACTCGCCCCACGCGAGCGCGGCAGGCTCCATGAGCCTGCGGGCGGCGAAGATGCGGCGCACATCGTCGGCTTTCGGGACCGCAACGAACACGCCGCGGTTCCGTATCCGTTCAACAAGGCCCTCCCCGGCGAGCGCGGTGAACGCTTCACGCAGCGTGTTGCGTGAAACATCGAGTTCGGCCGCCAACGCGACCTCCCGCAGCTGATGCCCCGGCGGCATCTGCCCGGCGGCGATCAACTCCCGCAAGCGCGCGGCCGCGGACGCCGCCGCCGATACGCCGTATCCAGCCACTGTCAAACCCTCTCGAATTGAACTACCCGTTCGAACTGCACCCTGGCGCCAGGCGGTAGTTGCGCGGCGAGGCGAATATCGGCCTCGATCACCACGCCGATCACCGGATAGCCGCCCGTGACCGGGTGGTCGGCCAGGAACAGCACCGGCTCACCATTCGGTGGCACCTGGAGCGCGCCCGTGATCATGCCTTCGGTCGCCAGCTCGCCTGAACGCACGCGCTTGAGCGGCTGGGCATCCTCAGCCGGTTTCAGGCGCGCTCCCACACGGTTCGAATCCGTGGAAACCTCCCACACAGTCTCTTCTAGATGCTCAAGCCCCTCGGGCCCGAACCAATCATCGCGTGGGCCCGGCGAAAACCGCAGAACCGCGACCTCGCCGGCGACCGGATAATCGATCGGCTCGATCACCTCAACGGTGTGGACTGCTGTGGCGGCGGGGGCTGGTGCTGGGTCTGCATTCGGCCCGCCGTCGCCTTCTCCCGCGAGCACACCGAGCACATCGCCTGCGGCGAGTGGGGCGGGGCCTAGCCCCGAAAGCGTGTCAGTCGAGCGCGATCCCAGAACCTCTTCGGCCGCGAAGCCGCCCTTGACCGCGAGGTAGCCGCGCACCCCTTCTGGAGTGAAGCCGATGTGCAGGCTCTCCCCCGCCGCGAGCTCAAACGCCTCCCCCACAGGCGCCTCTGTCGCCGGTTGGCCCATCGATGCGCCGCCCCGCACTATCTGCGCGGGGCCAACGGCTCCACCGAGGGCGATCGTCACGTCGTCCCGGGCCGTGAACCGTGCGTTACCGAGCAGGAACTCGATCGCGGCGGCGCCCGCGTAGTTGCCCACCGCGTTATTCGCCTCCGCAAGCCCCCACACGTCAGCCGCGCCGGCCTGCCCCACACCCAGCGAACCGACCGCTGGCCGGCCCACGTCCTGAACCAAAGCCTGCGGACCCGGGGCATCCACCACGATGCGCGCCACCACAGCGTCAGCACCCCTGCCAGCGTCGGCACCGGCGTCAGCGTCGGCCCCGGCGTCCACGCGAGCAGCCGCGTCGGCCCCGGTATCAAGGTCGGCACCGGCTTCAGCGCCGCGCGTTTCGCTCGCGGATATGTGTTCGCGGACGGCCTCGAAACGGACCGTGTCGCCGGGGACCAGCAGCGAGGGCTGCTCACGCGAAACATCCCACATGCGTTCGGTAGTGGACCCGATGAGTTGCCAGCCGCCGGGTGTCGGTTGCGGATAGACCGCGCTCTGTTGCCCGGCCAACGCGACTGAGCCTTCCGGGACGCGGGTCCGTGGGGAATCTCGGCGTGGGACCTCGATCACGGGTGCGCCGTTGAGTTCGCGCGGCTTGAGATACATGAATCCCGGCGCGAATCCGGCAAAATCGGCGAGCCAATCAATGCGGGTGTGCGCGTCGATCAACGCATCCACGCTCATACCGGCAAGTTCGGCGGCGTGGGCGAGGTCCTCGCCGTCATAGACCACCGGGATCGTGACCAGCCGCGCGGCATCGGCTTCCAAGGGCTCCGGTTCCCGGCCCTGCAAGCTCACCCCGGCGAGCATCAATGAAACCGGGTCAACAAACGTCAACAGGATCGACTCAGCCGCCATGACCGCATCGACCATGCCGTCCACGGGCTCACGCTGGATCTCGCGGTTCCACGCCATCCGGGAGGCCGTGTCATCAAACTCCAGCAGCAAGCCCGAGAACCCCACCCGCAGCATCCGCGGGCGGGCCACAGCGTCTGGGCCAGCACCGGAGCTAGTCATGCGAACGCCTCGATCTTCACGCCGGCCTCGGTGAGCCCGGCCCGGACCTTCGCCGCGATCTCGACCGCGCCCGGGGTATCGCCGTGCAGGCACAGCGACTCCGCCGCAACCTGCACCCGCGAACCATCCACGGCAGTGAATTCGCCCGTGCGTGCCCAATCCACCACCCGCTCAACCACGGCCTGGGCATCATGGATCACAGCCCCCGGCTCGCGGCGGGACACCAGCCGGCCCTCCGGGGTATAGCCGCGGTCGGCAAAGGCCTCCCCCACGCCACGAACACCCTTCTGCGCGGCAACATCCAACGCGACCGAACCCGGCAACAACAAAACCGCCACGTCAGCGGAGAAAGCGCGCACCCCATCGATCACCGCACGCGCCTGCTGCTCATGATGCGCAATCGTGTTATACAGCGCGCCGTGCGGCTTCACATACGTGAGCTTCCCGCCAGCGGCACTCACCATCGCATCCAACGCACCGATCTGATACAAAACATCATCCGCAAGCTCACCCGGGGAAACATCCATGAACCGGCGGCCAAAACCAGCCAAATCCCGGTACGCGACATGCGCACCCACCGCAACGCCGGCTTCAACCGCGGCGCGGGCCGTGGCGCGCATATGCGAGGGGTCCCCCGCGTGGAAACCGCACGCAATATTGGCCGAACTCACGTGCTGCAGCAGCGCGGCATCGTCCCCCATCGACCACGAGCCGAAAGACTCGCCCATGTCACCATTCAAATCAACACGCACGCCTTGCCTCCTTCACACCGTCAGCCGCTCACGAGCCACGCACCTGAACGTGACCGCACTTCCAACGTAGCCCACCGCGCCACCATATAGATGCCAAACGCAATCCAAATCCACGCCAAAACCACCCCCGGCAGCGAAACCAATGCCGCAACCGCCAGAAACGGAACGTACACGGCCAGTTGAATGCACGATGCGATCGCAAGATAGCGGTGGTCCCCCGCCCCGATCAGCACTCCGTCCAGAACGAACACGATCCCGGCTATCGGCTGCATCACCGCAAGAATCACGAGCGCGATCGTTGCGGCGTGTGCGACCTCACTTGAGGGGGTGAACGCTCGCGGCAGCCACACGGCTGTTGCGGCAAGCACTGCGCCAACGATGGCGCCGAACCAGAAACCCCACCGCACCATCGTGGTGGTCAACGCCTGCGCCCGGTCCGTGTTGCCTGCACCGAGTTCTTTACCGATGAGTGACTGCGCGGCGATCGCGATCGCATCCAACGCGAACGCAAGCGTTGAGAAGAACGTGAACGCGAGCTGATGCGCGGCCAGCGTCACGGCGCCGTGGGCAGTGGCGGCCCACACCGTTAGCAACAGGGCGATCCGCAACGCCGCGGTACGGATCATGAGCCATCCGCCCGCCTGGGCTGAGGCCCGCAAACCTGCCCGAGATGGAGCCAGCCCCACCCCGCCTGCACGGATCCGCGGAACCAGCAGCACGAGGTAGACGCCCGCCATGATCCATTGAGCGATCGAAGTCCCCAGCGCAGCGCCCGCAACCGACATGCCCGCCAGATACACGAGCGAAAAATTCAGGACAATATTCAAGCCGAAGCCCGCGCTCGCAACGATCAGCGGGGTCTTGCCGTCCTGCAGGCCACGTAAAACACCGGTCGCAGCCAGCACCAGCAGCATCGCCGGGACGCCCGGCATGGACCAGCGCACATAATCGATCGCGAACGCGTGCGTGGCCTGATCCGGGCCGAACATCCCCGTGAGCCACGGCGCCGAAACATAACCCAGGAGTGCAAGTCCTACACCTAAGAACAGCCCGAGCCACATCCCGTCACGGCCCGCGGCGAGCGCCTTCGGCATATTCCGTGCGCCGTATGCTCGGGCGACGGCGGGGGTGGTCGCGTACGCGAGGAAAATCATGAGCCCCACTGCGGTGTGCAGGATCGTGGTGCCCAAACCTGCGCCGGCGAGTTCCCCCACCCCGAGGTGCCCGATGATCGCGGTATCAGCCAGAAGAAACAGCGGCTCCGCGATCAACGCCCCCAACGCAGGTAGCGCGAGCGCGATAATCTGCCGCGCCAAGCCGGGGAACTCAGCTGTCTTCTTCACGGGCACGGCCTCCTTCACGGGCACAGTTTAGTTGGCGGCGGTTGGGTCGCTAGCGCCGCGTTAGGCGACAGTGGCGCCGTCGCGTGGCGGTAGATCGCGTGGCAGGAGCTTGACGGCGGCGAACACGGCAACGCAGATGAGCACGCCCACGAAGATCACGACCCCGCCCCAGTTGGCGGCTTGGAACGCGAACCCGACGGCCCACCCGAACAGGGATGAGCCGGTGTAGTAGACGAGGTTGTAAAGGCTTGAGGCTTGAGCTCGGCCGCGTGTTGCGATCGCCGGAACCCAGCTGGATGCGACTGCGTGTGCGCCGAAGAACCCGCCGGTGAAGATCGCAAGCCCCACGATGATGCCCGGGATCCACGGAATCAGGGTGATCAACAGCCCCGTGAACATCACGAGTGCCGCACCGACCAGCACCACGAACCTGCCTTTGCGGCTCGCAAGCCGCCCCGCCCACGCGGAGGTGTATGTTCCGGCGAGGTAGGTCAGGAACACGAGGGAAGCCAACGATGTGGGAACCAGGTACGGCGGGGCCTCGAGCCGGAAGCCCATGTAGTTATAGACGGCGACGAACCCGCCCATAAGCAAGCCACTTTGAACGAAGAGCGCTAGGAGGTGTGGGTTCTTCAAACCCCAACCGAGTTTGGTGATGAGCCGGATATCGCGCGCAGATTTACGTTGCACGGGCTCGAAACCGCGGGGTTCCGGCGCAGTCAGGAAGAACACGAGCCCCGCAACAGCGGCACTCAACGCAACGGAGAAGCTACCTGCCCGCCAACCGAAGATTTCGCCCAGCGGCCCGGCGAGCATCCGTCCGAACAGGCCGCCCAACGTCGTGCCTGCAATATATGTTCCGGCAGCCACCGAGGCGACGGCCGCCTCAACCTCATCGGCAAGATACGTCAACGCGACCGCGGGGATACCACCCAACGCGAGACCTTCAAGGAACCGCAAACCCAACAGGACCTCGAAAGACGGAGACCACGGAACCAACAGACCCAACGCAACGGCCGCGACGATCGCCACACGCATCGTCGCGCGCCGTCCACGCCTATCCGCCACGATCGACCACGGCAACACCGCCACAGCCAAACCGAGTGTGGCAAGCGAAACCGTCAGAGCCGCGCTCGCCTCGGAAACGTTCTGCTCTTGAGAGATCTGCGGAAGAACACCCTGGAAGGAATACAGTTGCGAGAACGTCGCAACACCGGCGGCGAACAACGCGATGATCATCCGCCGGTACCCGGAAGAACCGCGGCGATGCCCACTAAAGGCGGCAGATGCGCTCATGCGTGCATCAGCCAACCCATCCACAGCGTGCTCGGGGGAACATCTGTGAGGCCGCTGGGCTCCACGAGGTATATGACCGCTAAAGAAACCGCGTTATTGAGCGTGTGCAAAACCCACGAATACGCGATCGATTTACCGCTCAAAATATATGCGGTGCCGAAAACCAGGCCCATCACCAGGTACGGCGCACCTGTGGAAACGGTCGGGACCTCGCCGGCACCCACAAAGTGCAAACCCATGAACAGTACGGAGGAGCCCACCAGCAGAACCCACTGGTTGACCCAGCGGGATAGTTTGCCGATCATCAGGTGCCGGAAGAAATACTCTTCAACGAGCGGGCCCAACGGAACGATCGCAAGCCCGATGAGCCACCACGGAACCGCGGAAGCGAGGCCTTCAGCGATCTGCTGATTCTGCGATTGCCTTGGCATCTCGCCCGAGATGTGGTTCCACACCGCCTGGATCATGACGTTCACCAACTGGGTCCCCAGCCACAAACCCGGGATGCACAAATACTTAACGAGCGGATACCACCGGAACGTCTTGAAGGACTTCCACAGCTCGTTGCCCAACGCGATCATCGCGAGCACCGCAACCACCGCGTACGTGAACAGCAAAACCACAACGTTCGCTAACGCCTCGTTGCCGTTGAACAGCGGCGCGACACCCGGAATGAACAGGATCAACGCGCCCAGACCAATAAACAGCAGGAGGACGTAGGCGATAGCTGCCCCGAGGTCCCACCACGTGAACCCATCCAGTTGCGCTACAGGATGCGGGAAACGCTTACGCTTACCCTGCGGCTGTTGATGTGCCGGGTGGGGTTGTTGCGGCTGCTGTTGCGGTTGTTGCGGCGGCTGACCGCCCGCCTGCTGGTGTGCAGGCCCAGGTTGATAAGCGGGGCCGGGTTGATAGGCAGGGTGGTACTGCGGTTGACCGTGCGGCGGTGGGCCTTGCGGTGGGGTTGAAGACATACCTTTAACCCTAAACCCCGTCCCCTCAAGCCCGTCCCTAGGAGATGCTGACCTCCGCGACTTCTTCCCAGCCTGCCTCGGCGAGCGCTTCTTTCTCGCTGGTTTTCACGACTGTATAGACTTCGTCTGCGCCGGCGTTCCACGCTTCATCCGCGGCCGCGAACCGCAGTTGCTGCACCACGGCCTGCATCTGTTGCCGCGCCGCTTCCGCATCGTCTGCTCCTTCCGCACCGTCCGCACCGTCCGCGCCGTCCGTGTTGTCAGCGCTCTCCGCCGCGTCGCTCGCGTTGCCTGTCCTGAAGTGATTGCCGGGCAGGGCTTTGACGGCGCCGATCATGCCGGCGCCCTCGTCGGGGTCGGCTACCCAACGGATGCGGGCGGCGGGCTGGTCGAAGATCGCGACCTCCACGACGTCGTAGTCCCCCATGGGTGCGTGTGTGATCACGCTGTTCGATACCGCGGCAGGCTCGGCAAGCTCCTGCGGCAAAACCTTCATCACAACGTGGCTCGCGCCAGAGGATGCTTCCTCGATGCTCTCCGGCTTAGCGCCGTTCAACACCGCCCACGCGTTCTTCCAATACTCGCTACTCACGCTCATCACCTCACCCATACCTAGTCACTACGCCACACCAGCACTGGGCCACATCACATCAACACAGAACTGCGCCATACCAAAACAGAACTGCGCCATATCAACAGAGTTCTGTGTGTGCACTATGCGCCAGTTTGACGACTCATGCCCCACACCGCCTAAGCTAAGGGGGCACCTTCTAACAATAGACGCCCGCTTGGAGCGCCGAATCAGGCAGCACCCACGAATGCGTGGCGTCACCATAGAATCAGTGCATCGTCATCACTTTCACGGCCGGCCCCGCGTCCCTCGAGAGCGGGGCCGCTGCCCTTAACCCCGAGTTCACCTTTGCGGGGACGATGGCGGGCGTGCGGCGACGCTGGACCTGGTCGCGAGGCTTGGTCGCGGGGCTGGACCTGGTTTCGAGGCTGGACATGGTTGCGAGGATCTAGACTTGCTCAAGTGGAAACTACGGCATTTCTCGCTTCTTTGCTCCCGTTACTTGTGACGTGGGCGGCCGGACTCATGTCCCCTGGGCCGGATCTGTTCGTGGTTCTGTACCGTTCCTTGGCGGGCTCGCGGCGTGAAGGTATCGCCGCGGCACTCGGTATCACTACGTCCGTTGGGTTCTATCTCGCGTTAGCGTTCGCGGGCCTCGGTCTATTGATGCGCACCGTCCCGTGGCTCGGATCCGCGCTACAGATCGCCGGTGGCGCCGTTCTCATCTGGATGGGCTGGGGCGCCCTACGCGGCTGGTATGCAGCCCGCAACAACCCGGCCATCATCAACGCCGGCGGCGACTGGGAAAAGCGAGCCAAGGAACAACAGGACGCCGCGGATCAAGCATCGAACGCCGCCCCGTCCGCTAACCCAGCGCACTCTTCCAGTACGGCGCAACCGTCTCGTACAGCGCCCCAGGGTGGGCCGGCCGTACTGGGTTTCTGGGGTTCGTGGTGGCGCGGCTGTGTCACTAACCTCGCCAACCCTAAGTTCCTGATCTACATCACCGCGATGTTCGCGCCCTTCATCGCCATCGAGCGGCCGCTGTGGCAGGTCAGCGCACTACTCGTGTTGTTGCTTGCGTGCACGTTCGGTTGGTTCGCACTCATCGCGTTCATCGCTGGCGCCCCGGCCCTGCGTACGCGCATGGAACGATGGTTGCAACACCTCGACCTGTTCGCTGGCCTGGTCTTTTGCGCGCTGGGGCTGTGGTTCATGATCCACGGGATCATCGAGGTTTTCTCCTAACGTTTTCTAGCCGCTCCAACGCTTAGAAACCCAGCGTTAACCCGCAGTTTCCGCCGCTACAGCATCCTGGGTGGCATGGCTACGTCTCACACCTCTGAAGCATTCACCAGAAAGCGGGCGTTCGCGCGGAAGCTGACCGCGGCATCGTTCGCAACGGCTCTGGCAACCACCCTCACGCTCTCGCTCAGCGGCGGCTTCTCCCCTGCGTACGCAACCGCCGCGCCGGAAGCCCCAGCGTCGGAATCCGCGGCAGCAGAGTCTGCCGCCCCGGAAACAGGTGCGGCTGAAGCCGCTGAGCTTGCCGTGGTTGTCAATGAGGTTGAGTCCAACGGGGATGACACGGACTGGGTTGAGTTCGGCAACCCGAGCGGCCAAGCTGTGGACCTCACCGGCTACATCTTCACCGATAATGAACCCACGAAGGCCGGCCACACCTATGTTCTGCCGGAAGGCTCCGTGGTCCCAAGCAACGGATTCTTTGTGCTTGACCAAGCGCAGGGTTCCACCCCAGGGTTTGATTTCGGGCTCGGTAAAGACGATTCCGTGAACCTCTACGCCCCACCCGCTGAGGGTGAATCGGTCGAGGACGCGATCGCGAAAGACCCTGTCCTGACCTACAGCTGGACCAGCCACGCCGCGATCACCTACGGCCGCTGCCCAGACTTCACCGGCGAGATGATCGATACCTTCGCATCCACCAAGGGTGCCGCGAACCAGTGCGAAGAACCCCCGGCAGAGCCAAGCGAGTCGGCTGACCCATCGGACCCATCCACCCCTGCCCCGCTGAGCCCGTCGGCGTGGCCGGGCGGGCAGACCGTCAAGCCACTGCACGATGCCGATGAGGCCCGCGGCGACTGGTCCGGCCTGTTCTGGGAAGCGGCCGGCGCGTTCGGTAGCGACAAGCCATACCTGTGGGTTGCCGAAAACGGCAACGGAACGCTGCTGCGCCTGGACGGCACCGAAGCTAACCGCGGGGCTGAACTGCAGACGTTCACCCTCAAGTACGCTGACGGCACCGGAACCCCGGATGCCGAGGCCGTGACCCGCGCAGCCGGCGCCCCGAACAGCATCTTCGTGGGCACCGAACGCGACAACTCCAAGAAGGGCACCTCCCGCCCGTCAGTGCTCGCGTTCACCACGCCATCCATCGACGATGCCGACGGTGAGCTGAAAGCCGCGAAAGAGTGGAACCTCGCACCCGACTTCCCGGGCCTGGGCGCTAACTCCGGCATCGAAGGCCTCACCTGGGTTCCGGACTCCTGGCTCGTTGAGAACAAGATCCACGACGATTCCACTGGCAAGCCATACGACCCATCCGCTTACCCCGCCCACCACGGCGGTGTGTTCGCGGTCGGCATCGAAGGCACGGGCCACGTCTACCTCTACGTCCTGAACGAAGACGGCGGCTTCCAGCGGATCGCTGACATCGAAACCGGCCTCGACGTGGTCGCCGAAGTCCTCTTCGATGCGCACCGCAGCCAACTGTGGGCTATCTGCGATGACGCATGCGAAGGCCGCATCGCCGTCCTCACCCCGGCAGCGGGCGCTGACACCGCAAGCGAGACTGACGCTGCAACAGACACAGACGCTGACAAGAAGGTGAGCGCTCGCTCGGCCACCACACAGTCCGCTGACGATGCGGCGGTAAAGCTCGCTGTAAGCCAGGTTCTGAACCGTCCAAGCGAAACCCAGAACTACGCTAATGAAGGCTTCGCGATCGCTGACATGAGCCAGTGCAAAGACGGCGCACTCCCAGTGTTCTACGCGGACGACAACAACACCGACGACGTCTCGCTACGCGAAGGCACCCTCACCACGAAATGCCCAACCGAGCAGCCACCAGTAGAGGAAGCACCGAGCGAAGACGCGCCGAGCGAGCAACCGAGCGAGGATGCTCCGTCGGATGAACCGAGCGAGCAGCCTTCCGAAGAGGCTCCATCGAGCCCGGCACCATCCTCGCCAGCACCTAGCACTCCGGTTCCAGATAACGCTGCCGTAACCACCCCAGGTAGCGGTTCCACGGATGCCGGTGCCAACACCGGTGGCGGTGACCTGGCTCGAACGGGTGCTGATGTGAACTCGTGGATGATGTTCGCCGCCGCGGCGATGCTGGTAGGCGGAGCACTCACCCTCACCCTGCGTCGTAAGCACAACGGTGCTACGCGGTAGGCACGCACCTCGTGGAACCACGCAACGATGAGCTTGCCGCGAGCCTGCGCGCCAACGGGTTACTCACCGACTCAGCGACGTCCGGCTGAGTTTCCGCCCGGCGCAGTTTTCACCGACTCAACTCGGTGAGGGCCTCCCACCCGAAAGTTGCGAGCCAGTGGGAGGCCATGAACTCGTCCGTGGTTGCCGCGGCCAGGCCGTTGCGCATGAGCCGCGGGGCGGCGGTACGCAACGTGTCCGCTAGCTCGGGTTCGGCATCGAGGGCATCCAGCGTCCGCGCTACGCGCAGTCCCGATGCGGCGAGCGTGAGCCCTAGCCCGTCCAGGTGGGATTGGTGGCCGTCGCTCGCATCGATCGGTGCGACCGCCTGCAGAACCCGCGGCAACTTACCCTTACCGGCTTCAAGCGAGCCGGCATCAAGCGAGCGGGCGTCCTCAGCAAGCTCCGCCATGAACCCAGGCAACCAGTCCGTCAGTTCCGCGGCGGACTCTGCCGAAGGTGCCGCACCAGCCTCTGCTGCCAGTACCTCGCACATGAGGTCGGCTTCGCACATCCCGGCGGAGAGGAAGTCGTGCCCGGAGCGTTCGAAAGAGAACGGCCACCGGGTATCTGCGCCGTAGAAACGCCGAGCATGCTCGACAATCAGGTCCGCGACATCCGCATAGCCGCGCCTCCGGCCAACCAACAGGAGCCGCCGCAAACCGAACGCCGTATTCGAGTGCACGCCGTGGCGGACCGGCTCCGGCATCGCCGGCAACCACGCCCGCACCGCGTCCATGACCGCATCCAGTAGCGGCCGGGCGCCCTCGGCGAGCGCGTTGACCTCCGGCACGCGACTGTCATGGAGCGCATCGACCAGTTGCGCGGCCCACGCCCACCCGTAAGGGCGCTCCCACGAGGGGTTCGCGGCCACATATTCGGCCTCAGCGCGCATGTTGTCGGCGCTGAGATGCTGTTGCAGCACATCCACGATGCGGCCGGAGGTCTCCGCCTCCACATGCTCGATGAGCTGCGTGCCAAGCCAGTGCATGTGCACGCTTGAATGCCAGTCGAACGAGTTCGCGAACGCGGGATGCATCTGCCGGGGCTGCAACAGGTCCGCTGAGTCGCGTTGCACGTGATGCGCGGCGTAGGGGAACTCGGTTGTGAGGTTATCGATCACAACCTGAGCGAACGGTTCGGCATAGTTTGGCAACGCGAATTCAGGCATACAACAATTCTTGCACTGGCGGCGGCGAGGCAAGAAGCAGGGTTGCCCGCGCCGGACTCACCGGCCTGGCTTGCCCCGCCAGGACTTCCGCCAGGCCAGGCCCTGCCTCTCTATTTGGCGAGGAGGCCGCGATAGGAGCGGTGCACCAGCAGCGCTACTGCGGTGGCGATCACGGCTTTAGCGGTATCACCCGGGATGAACACGACGTTGCCTTTCAGAGCGGTACCGATGTCCATGCCGGTGGTCATGCTGAGCCACCCCGAACCCATCAGGTAGACGACCAGCACGCCACCTACGATGCATGCCGCGAACAGGATCACGGCGTTGATCCAAGCGGTCCGGGCACGGTCGTAGAACGTTACCGTGATCAAACCGATCACGAGCGCGCCGAGGACCCAACCGAAAATGTAGCCGCCCGTCGGGCCCAATAGGGCACCCATACCGCCGCGGCCACCGGCCAGCAGCGGCAGTCCAGCTGCGACCAGTGCGATCAGCAGGACCTGCGAAAGCGCGCCGCGCCAGGGGCCTAAGAGCGCGCCTGCGAGCATGACCGCGAGGGTCTGCAACGTGATCGGGACAGGCAAAATACCGACCGTGATCGGCGGAATGAGCCCCATGACGGCGGTGAGTGCGGCGAACATCGCCACCAAAACCAGGTCCAGCGTCGGGTTAGAGCGGCGAACGTTACGTACAGGCTCACCTGTTGCAGTGGTCATCATCGGTTACCGGTTCCTCTCTCGGGTGTTGAACGAGCGGGCATCAAGGGCTTGAGCCACCTGTTCAGATGTTTTCAACGTGCGGAAAATCATGGGAACAATCAGCGCGAGCGGTCTGCGTTCCAGGCCGCGGGCGATCTGCGCTTCGCGGACCTCCTGGTACATCCCCATCAGGTGCGGGACAAAGCGGATGGTCAACGCCATCGCCATCGAAATGTTCTCCGTGTTGACCCCAACCCACCGCAGCGGAGACACGATCTTCTCGAAGACCCGCAGCATCTGCGGGAACGTGGTCGATGCGGTCACAGCGAACGCGAGCAAAACCAGCGTCAACAGCCGCATACCGAAATGCACGCCGCGGGCGAGGTCCTGTTGCCACGCCATGATCGCCACCACGAGCCCCACAATGACCACCGAAAACAGCAGCGACTTCACGAGGCGCATCAACGGGACCCGCGGCAGCAACGCGATCACGAACGCTGCGATCAACAGGCCCAGTTGCACGCTCATCCACGGGATCAGGTAGGTCACGATGCTCAAAACGAACAGTGCCGCGAATTTGAAGCCGGCCGGGAGCCGCTCCAGCACTCCGGGGTTGTGCGGTGCCGCGCCCGTCTGGATCAAGGAATAGGAACTGTTCACAGCTCACACATCCTGCGGTAGGCCGCAATGCTGTCAGCGGGCGTCCCGTCCTCAACGATCCGGCCCTCATGCACCACCAGAACCCGTTGCGCATCCGCTGCAAGCTCCAGATCGTGCGTCACCACGATGCTGCGCTGGCTAAGGCCCGCGATCACCGAACGCATCCGGTGTCGGTTCAGTAGGTCCAGCATCGTGGTCGGTTCATCCAAAATGATGGTTTCGGGGCGCATGGTCAGCACGGAAGCCAACGCGATCATCTGCTGCTCGCCGCCAGAGAGCGCATGCGTTTCACGCTCGTAGAACTCCCCCATCCCCAGCTGTTCCAGAGTCTCGCGGGCTCTCTCAACGCGCTCACCCCGAGGGATTCCGATGTTCTTCAACCCGAACAGCATGTCTTCGCCCACGGTGGGCATGATGATCTGGTTCGCGGGATTCTGGAACACGAAACCGACTTTGCGGCGTACCCTCTTGGTTTCTTTCATCGTGCACGCCCCACCCACCGTGACGCGGCCGTAGGTGGGCATCACGAGGCCGTTGATGAGGCGCACGAGCGTGGATTTACCGGAGCCGTTGAGCCCGATGATCGCGATCCGCTGCTCATCCAAGGTGAGCGAAATATCGTCAAGGACCCGCCGGTCATCGTATTCGACAGAGACGCGCTCCATCTCGATGCGGTTGTCGGCTGTGCTGTCCGCGAGGCTGCGCTGTGCGGGAACGCTCGCTGACAGATCACTCGCTGGCAGATCGCTCGGCGATGGCTCGCTGGTTGGTGGGTTGTTCACTCGGTTCGGCTCACTCGGGTTGGGTTACCCACCTATAGTGCCCCAGATTGTTCAACAATGTCTACATGGGTATCTATCTGCGCTTTTTGAGCGCGGGATCGCGGTCCACTTCCTCCAGCGATTTACCCGCCATATCCCGCATGAGCCACAGCAACACGGCACCGAACAGCACCACGACCGCCGTGGCATAGTACGCCGGGGCATACAGGTTGCCGGTCGCCTCGATCAACGCTGTAGCGATCATCGGAGAGAACCCACCGAAAACCGCGGCAGCGATGTTGTAGCCGATCGCCATCCCTGCGAAACGCCCCAGCGCACTGAACTGTTCTGGGATCGCTGCCGCCGCGACCGCGGACCATCCCGCCGCCGGCACCGCAAGCAAGGCAACACCTGTAGCGGCACCCGCGTTGCCGGAGCCGGCCAACAGCAGGTATGCCGGCAACGTCGTGACCACAAGCACGAGCCCGAGCGTGAGCATCATCGCGCGCCGCCCAAACCTATCTGAAAGCAGGCCTATGAACGGGGTCGCGATAATCGCAGCGACCATCGCAATAGCGCCCAGGTTCAGCGCGAGCTGATTGGAAACCTCCGCCGTGGACTCAAGATAGGTGGGGATGTTGGTGATGTTGAGGAAATACGTGACCGAACCGATCGAGGAAAACAGGAAAGCGACCAGCACCGCTTTGGGTTGGTGCTTCAAAACGTCGATGAGGGGCGATCCTTTGCGCCGCTGTGTAACCCCGGCTTCCTGGAGTTTTTCGAAGGTCTGCGTCTCATCCATGAACCGCCGCAACGGAATCATGACGGCCGCTAACAGCCCGCCCACCACGAACAGGATCCGCCAACCCCAGCTATCCATCTGATCAGCGGTGAGCCACTGCGCTAACAGTGCCGCCCCACCCACGGCAAGGAGGGAGCCGAGTTCAGAGTTCGCTGCAGCCCAGCTCGCGGCGACTCCGCGCCGGTTCTGTTTCGCGGACTCCATGAGGTACACCATGATCCCGGTGTATTCAGCGCCCACCGAGAATCCCGCGAGGCATCGCAGAGCCACCAGCAGGATGCCTGCCCACACCCCGAGCACGTCATAGCCGGGCAGGGCCGCGATGCCGAACATCGCTACCGCCATCAGCATCGCGGAGATCACAAGGGCTTGTTTACGCCCGATGCGCTCCCCCAGATGTCCGAAAACCATGGCTCCCAGCGGGCGGAAGAGGAACCCTGCCGCGCCAACACCGAGGGTGAGCAGGAGCGAGGAGGTATCCCCGTGGAAGAACGTGCGGGTCAGCGAAGTGGATACATAGAAGAAAATCGAGAAGTCGTACCACTCGACGACCGTCCCGAACGCCGCTACCGCAAGCGAGCGTTTACGCCGCTTAGGCGTACGGGAAGCCAACGGCCTGTCCACATCTACCGGATACCGAGTGTGAACAGGCCGTTGGTGCGAAGCGCTGGGCTGGTTATGGGAGCGCGTCGTAAACCTTCTTAGCGTCAGCCGCAGCCTTCTTAGCGTCGCCAACCATCGATACGACGTAGTCGCCCTTTACTGCGTAAACGTATTCGACGTTCGTGCCTGCGAGGTTCGTTGCGAAGCCTGCAGTCTCGTCGAAGCCGAACTTGTCCTTGATCGGCTTGATGGTCACGGTCTGGCCCTGGATCTCGATCTTGCTGCAGACCGAGTTCTCGTTTTCCTTCCGGACCCGCTCCAGAACGTTCTCCGCCTGGTCACCGGAAGTGTACTTGATCACGTTGATGCCCTGCATCGCGACGCCAGACTTGGATGAGGACTGTTGCTTCAGGGCAGTCACAATCTGGGAGCCGTCTTCAACGAGCTCTGCTGCACCGAAGGCGGAAACTGGGCATTCCTTGACAGCCTTGCTGTTACCCAGGTCAGGCTTCTGCAGGTAGGGCTTGAGGTCTGCGACTTGGTAGTCCTTGCCGACGTTCTTCTTCACGAGCTGAACGAAATCACGGTCGGCATCCTGTACGTCCGCAATGCCGTCTGGGGTCTTCTCAGAGCTTTCCGAAGACGACGGGGCTGCGCTCTCGGTAGGCGTTGGGGTTTCCGAGTTCTGTGGCGCGGCCTGCGTGGTCTCTTCTGCTGGCTTTTTGTCGCCGCCATCGTTGCTGGAGCAGCCGACTAGCGCCGCCGCGAGCAGCGAAGGCACAGCGAGAATCGCCAGGGTACGGCGCGCGGTTTTTGTCTTGTTGAGCACTGTGAGAATCCCTACATGTCAGAGGATTGTGTGGAGCCTAGTGAGACACTAGCTGTGCTTAGCCTTGCGCAGATTGCCCGCGATCGCAACATCACTTCTAGGTTGCTAAAAGCTCACCGATCCACTAGGGGCGTTATGAAACCGAAGCGCTGGGTTCGCTATGGCAACGCGTCATAGACCTTCTTGCCGTCAGCAACTACCTCGTCGAGGTCTCCGATCATGATCACCATGAATTGACCCTTCGTTGCGAACAGGTTGTCGATGTCTTCACCCTGGACATCCAGGGTCATCCCCGCGGCCTTATCAAAGCCGTACGTATCCTTGAGCGGTTCAATCTTGATCGATTTACCGTTGATCGAGGTTTCCTTACATTCCGGCTTATCCAGTTCCGAGTTGACCTGATCGAGGGCAGCATTCGCCTTATCAGCCGATCCAAACATGAGCACGGTGACGGCCTTCTGCTTTGGGCCCGACTGCACAGCAGTGACGACCTGAGCTCCGTACTTGGCAAGATCCGCTGCGCCATAGACCGTGGCTGCGCATTGATCTGCGGCTGCGCCGGCACCGACGTCCGGCTTCGACAGCCTCGAACTAAGATCCACGACCCTATAGTCGGAGCTCACATTGTTTTTCATGAACTCCATGAACTTCGGGCTTGCAGGCGACGCTCCGGATGCCGATCCACTGCCTTGTGAATCCTGCGGGGCCGGCGAGTTCTGCGGTGTTGACACCTCAGGGCTCTGAGACTGCTGACCCTGAGACTGCTCGCTCGAGGCGCCTTCCGGGCTCGTCTCGTTGCCGTCGCTCTTATCGCCGCAACCCACGAGCGAGGCTGCAAGCAGTGGTGGCACAGCAATCATTGCTAATGCGCGTCGTACAGTCCTCGTTTTATTAGTCATTGCTAGCCCTTACGTATCGTCAAGCTTCTAGTGAGACACTAGCTTTGCCTACCTTTGCGCAAATTGCCAGTGATCGCAATAAATTTTCTAGGCTGACTTATAGCTCGTCCATCCACTAGGAGGTGTTTATGCAACCGAAGTTCCTTATCGGTCTTCTCTTTGCTTTGGCGTCGTCCTTTGCATTCGCTCTTCCTGGACCGGTGGGGAAAGCGCTCTACGGTTCCGGCTGGTCGCCAGGTTCTGTGACTTTAGTGCGTTTGACCGGTTGCGCGCTCGTCCTCCTAGTGCCCACCTTGATCCAGTTGCGCGGTAAGTGGGGTGAAGTGCGTGCGCACTGGCGGCTTGTAGTCGCGTTCGGCCTGTTCTCGATGACCGGCGTTCAAGCCACGTATTTCGTGGCGGTGGAACGCCTGAATGTCACGATCGCGATCCTGCTTGAGATGACCGCACCCATGATGATCGTTTTCTGGCTGTGGGCCCGCACCAAGGCCCGCCCTTCCGGGCTCACGTTCTTTGGGCTTGCGATCTCGATGATCGGCCTGGTTGCGGTGCTCGATGTGGGCTCGGTCATCGGCGAAGGCTCAGGTTCCCTCGACGCACTCGGCGTGGTCATGGGGCTGGCCTCAGCGGTGTGCCTGGCCGTGTACTTCATGATTTCTGCGAACGACTCGGTCCGGATCCCCTCCACCGCCCTGACGGGGCTGGGCTTCGCGGTCGGCGCCATCGGCACGGTCCCGTTCGTAGCACTCGGTTTACTCCCATGGAAGGCAACCACGGATCCCGTTGCGCTCGGCCAATGGAGTGCACCCTGGTTCATCGCCCACAGCATCATCATCGTCTTCACCGTCGCCGCCTACGTCCTCGGTGTTGTGGGCCTGCGGCTCATGGGTGCCGGCGTAGGTTCGTTCGTGAACCTCACCGAGGTCCTCTTCGCAGCCGTTGTGGCGTGGTGGCTACTCGGCGAGACGCTGGCGAGCATCCAGTTCGTGGGTGGTGCGGCGATCCTCGCCGGAGTCGTCTTCATCAAGCTCGGTGAGCGCCCACGCGGCCGTTCGCCAATGTCCAAGAAGATGCCAGGCATCGAGCCTCGCCGCCGCGTCAAATGGCGGCCAACACGGAAGAAGAACCACAAACGCAAAGACGGCACGCCTGGCAACAAGACCCAGAACGGCGATAAGGGCCAAAGCCAGAAGAAGGTGCAGGAGGGCAACCAGAAACGGCCTCAACGCCGCGAGGTTACCCCGCTCTAAAGTCAGCCCGCTCTAAAGCCAGCCCCCGCTGATGCGCTGATGTCTCCCGCTCTAGCGCGTTGCTAGATGCCGGCGTCGGCGGATTCATAGGCCATGTTGTTGAAGCGCGAGTAGTGGCCCTGGAACGCGACCACGATCGTCTTGGTCGGGCCGTTTCTGTGCTTAGCCACGATTACGTCGGCTTCACCTGCGCGTGGGGACTCTTTGTCGTAGATGTCTTCGCGGTGCAACAGGATGACCATGTCGGCGTCCTGCTCAATCGAACCGGATTCACGCAGGTCGGAGACCTGTGGGCGTTTATCGGTGCGCTGTTCGGAGCCACGGTTGAGCTGCGAGAGCGCGATGACCGGAACATCGAGCTCTTTAGCCAACAGTTTGAGCGCACGCGAGAACTCAGCGACCTCTTGTTGGCGCGATTCAACGCGTTTACCTGATGACATGAGCTGCAGGTAGTCCAGCACCACGAGCTTGAGGTTGTGTTGCTGCTTGAGGCGGCGGCATTTCGCGCGGATCTCCATGAGCGTCATGTTCGGTGAATCGTCGATGAAGAACGGCGCGTTATTCAGTTGCGGGAGGGTGCGGGCGATCTTGGTCCAGTCCTCGTCGCGCAAGTCACCTTTACGCAGGTTTTGAAGCCCGACGGCGGTCTCAGCTGAGAGCATGCGCATCGCGATCTCGGTGCGGCCCATTTCTAGCGAGAAGAACACGGTGGTCATGCCGTTTTTGATCGCCGCGGAGCGGGCGATATCCAGCGCGAAGGTCGATTTACCGACTGCGGGGCGGGCCGCGACCACGATCATCTGGCCACCCTGGAACCCCTGCGTCAGTTCGTCAAGCTCATAGAAGCCCGAAGGCACACCGGTGATTTCGTCGCCGGTCATCTGCCCTGCGGCCTCGATCTCATCGACCGTGGACTCCATGATCTCTGAGAGCAGCACGTAGTCTTCCGCGGCGCGCCGTTCAGCAACCTGCATGACCTCGGACTGGGCGTCGTTGACGATCGCGTCGACCTCACCGTCGGCTGCGAAGGCCATCTGCGTGATGCGATCGCCCGCGTAGACGAGGCGGCGCAGGATGGCGCGCTCCCTCACGATCTCGGCGTAGAAGCTCGCGTTCGCGGCCGTCGGAACGGATTGGATCAGCTCGTGCAGATAGGCCGCGCCACCGGCACGGTTGAGCTCACCGCTCTTGGTCAGGTGGCTCGAGACGGTCACCGCATCAGCCGGTTCCCCACGGCCGTAGAGATCGGTGATCGCGTCAAAAATGATCGAGTGCGCGGGCTTATAGAAATCCGATGAGCGCAGAATCTCTACACAGTCGGCGATCGCGTCCTGGGAGAGCAACATGCCACCCAAAACCGACTGTTCAGCCGCTACATCCTGAGGCGGGACGCGCTCAGCAAGTGAGGACGCACCCGAGGATGATGCGCCTGCATCGCTGTAGTCGGCGTCGCTGTACTGATCCACTGTGCTCCTTCAACCTGTACTGTCCTCAGGCTCAGTGTAGGGCGAAATAGACACAACACAACCCGAGTTATCCACAGCCCCTGTCGATAGTGTGTGGACTATTGTGGAACACACCGGTGGATATCCACTACTTCTGTGGATAACCTGGGGAAAACATCGCTGTGATTTTGCTTAAAATTAGCTGTATCCCGCGAGATTCCGCGGTTTTTTCTTGTGGATTATGAAGATGCTCTAAAAACTTTTCCCCAACCTTCAAGCACACGTGTCATGTTGACAAGAGGGATATCCACGCGATACATGCCTGAAACGCTAAGTTATCCACAGGTTTGGGCTAGTTACCCACAGACTCGCCCGAGTAGAGGTTGAAGGTTCGCCAACTCACCCTCGCGGAAGGTTGACCGCCCCCACAAATGGGGCTACATGCACATGGGGCGAGCCCGAAAGGGCCCGCCCCACAAACTACCTTGCACTATTGCTTATGCTTTTGCGTGCTTATTTGTCCTTCTTGAGGACCTGTCCGCTCTTGACGTCCACATAGACCGTCACGTCGGCGCCGCCACCCTCTGGGTAGATATCAACTTCCCACATGATCTGGCCTTGCTCCTCGTCAACGCTGACGTCATCGAGGGTGCCTGGGGTGTCCTTGAGCGCGGTCTCGATCGCCTTAGCGATTTCTACCTTGATCGCGTCATATTCGCGGCGGTCATCGCTGTCTACGTCTTCGACTTCATCCTGGTTGGTGACCTTGGATCCGTCAGCGGCTACCTCGAGCTCGTGACTCTTATTGCCCTTGACAACATCTACGCTCCAGCCGCTCTTATCGTCATCCCAGTCGAGGTCAACGGCCTTGCCGCCAACTTCCTTTTCAGCGGTCTCGATCGCCTTGAGAGCGTTCTGTTGGCTACCACCCTTGGTTGGGGCTTGCGCGTTGTTGTCTGCAGAGTCCTTACCATCAGCGTCATCGGCGTCAGTGTTCTGCGCCTGCTGAGTCTCAGTCTGCTGAGTTTGGGTCTGCTGGGCGTCCTGGGTGGGTTCGGAGGTTTTGTCCTCCGTTGGAGCACCGCAAGCGGCAAGAACCAGCGCGAGGGTTGCTACGGACGTGAGGGCTACATGTTTCTTCTCCATGGCCTCAATATACGCAGATCGGGACTCAGATAGCACTGCTTTTTTTGCTCAGCTCTAAGCCAACCTAGATTAACTGCCCGCGTTTGTCCTATGATCAGCGCCTTCCAAACAGCAGGCTTTAGGCGGT
Organism: Arthrobacter sp. HMSC06H05; assembly: GCF_001807395.1. NCBI lineage: Bacteria > Bacillati > Actinomycetota > Actinomycetes > Micrococcales > Micrococcaceae > Arthrobacter > Arthrobacter sp. HMSC06H05. The sequence goes on from NZ_KV788983.1 coordinate 83,902, forward strand.
TACGAGTGCGCGGTCTGGAAGCTGCGCAAGGTCGCGGAACGTCTTGCCGTGCAGCACGATCGGCTCTCCGTGTTCCTCGCCGTGAGATACAGCGTGGACCTTCAACAGCACGATGGTGTGGTCGCCTGCCGGGACCGTGTCATAGATCGAGGTCTCAAGCCACAGGGCGGCGCGGTCCAGGAACAAAGCACCGGAGTCAGCTAACGTGACGTCGAGGCCGCTGAAACGCTTGGATGCGTCGCGGGAGGCGAGCTGATAGCAGACCTCGCGGTGTTCATCGGCCAGAATCGAGACGCCGAGCCGATAGCCGTGCTTGAGGCGCTGCCATGTGCGGGATTCGTTGCGAACTGAGAAGGATACGAGCGCTGGCTCATATGAGATGCCGACCGCAAAGCTCGAGGAGACCATGCCTTCGTGGTGGCCTCCCACGCGGGAGCAGAGAGCTGCCACGCCTACAGGGAAACGGTCGAATGCCGAACGCAGGGTTGCCTGGTCGATGGTGTGGGTCAGGGACATAGCGATTCATCCTTCGCAAGTATCGGCCGTCCACAATGGCCGGCGCAGCTTGCCGCCGGCATTCCCGACGGCCGAATCGTCACCTGGGGCACCCCACCTACGCGAGAGGGTTGCCGACGGATTAGCCAGGGCCTAAAAATCCGTACTCATGATTCGTGTGTTAAACGATAAACAGTTCAGCGCACGCCGTGCAACTGAATGTGTCATGTAGTTCATTTAATGAGACGAACGCCGCACCCTTTCTCGGGTGCGGCGTTCGTTCACGCCCCTCGCGGGGCGCGTCTCAGACTGTTTCACACGTGAGCTGACACGCGGTTCACATTATGGTTCCGCGCGCTGAGTGCTTGAGTGTTACTTGCCCTTTGGTGCTGCAACAACGTGCAGCGTGGTGTTCGCGAGAACGTCTTCGTGCAGGCGGACGGTGGCTTTGTAGTGGCCAGTGGTCTTGACCTGCTGTGCGATCTCGATGGTGCGCTTGTCGACCTTGCCCAGGCCGGCAGCCTCGATTGCTGCTGCAACGTCGGCCTGCTTGACGGTACCGAACAGGCGGCCGGTGTCACCAGCTTTAACCTCGATGCGGATCTCAGCGTCCTTGAGGCCGTCTGCGATCTTCTGTGCTTCTTCGAGGTTCGCGATGCGGTGGGCCTCGCGAGCAGCCTTGATGGACTCGATGTCCTTCTCGCCACCCTTGGTCCAGGTGATCGCGTAGCCGCGTGGCAGCAGGTAGTTGCGTGCGTAGCCGTCGCGTACTTCGACGATGTCGCCCGCAGCACCCAGGCCGGTTACCTCATGCGTGAGAATAAGCTTTGCCATGTTTCTTCTCTCCTCCTTCTTGCTTAGCCGCGGCCAGCGCCGGAGTATGGAAGCAGGGCAACTTCGCGCGCATTCTTGATCGCCTGAGCGATCTTGCGCTGCTCCTGCACGGTAACGCCAGTTACACGACGAGCGCGGATCTTGCCGCGGTCGGAGATGAACTTGCGAAGAAGGGCGACATCTTTGTAGTCAATGTAGTCGATGTCGGCGGCCTTGAGCGGGTTGGCCTTAGGCTTAGGCTTGCGAATTTCAGGCTTAGCCATCGTGGAGCTCCTTAGTTTGTTTTGGAGCCCGCAGTGTCAGCTGCGGGATGGGTATTGGTTTGAAAACGATTTAGAACGGTGGTGCGGACTGGCCGGGGTTTGCGCCCCAGTCGCTTGAGCCGCCAGAGTTACCCCACGGGTCGTTAGCTGGAGATTGCTGAGGCGCACCCCAGTCTCCGCCGCCGCCCTGGTTCTGCTGGCCGCCGAAGCCTCCGCCTTGGTTGCCGCCACCAAAGCCGCCGCCGGTGTTTCCACCGAAGCCGCCCTGGTTGCCGCCGAAACCGCCTTGGTTACCCCCGCCGCCTCGCTGGTTGCGGGTGACTTGTGCGGTTGCGTAGCGCAGGGCTGGGCCGACTTCGTCGACGTCCAGTTCCCATGCGGTACGGCGGTTGCCGTTCTGATCGTCATAGCTGCGGGCACGGAGACGACCCTGGGCGATGACGCGCATGCCCTTGGTCAGTGATTCCGCCACGTTTTCGGCGTGTTCGCGCCATACGCTGCAGCGCATGAAGAGGGCTTCGCCGTCTTTGAACTCGTTGGCCTGACGGTCGAAGATCCGCGGCGTAGAAGCGACCGTGAAGTTCGCTACCGCGGCACCGGAGGGCGTGAAACGCAGTTCCGGATCAGCGGTGAGGTTACCCACCACAGTGATGATGGTTTCTCCAGCCATGATTCCCCTTAGCGTGAAGCGTTGAAACGTGGTTGTGCCCGCTGAGGACGCGCTTACTTGATGCGCTGGTCCTCTGGGCGGATGATCTTGGTGCGCATGATGGACTCGTTGAGGCCCAAAACACGGTCAAGTTCGGATGCGGTCTGTGGCTCAGCGGTGAAGTTAACCACTGCGTAGATGGCCTCAGCCTTCTTGTTGATTTCGTAGGCCATGCGGCGACGGCCCCAGATGTCGATGTTCTCGACGGTTCCGCCGTCCTTGGTGACGACCTCGAGGAACTTGTTGAGCGTCGGTTCAACGGTGCGCTCGTCGACCTCGGGGTCAACCAGCAGCATCAGTTCGTAGTTACGCAAGTGAACCCACCTCCTTTGGACATAAAGCGGGCACGGTCTTTCCGTACCAGGAGGTTCTATTGCGGTAGCCCCTACCCTGCCATGCAGGGCGTGCAAGCCTGCTGAAGTGCGCATCACGATGCGGTTACCAGCAAAACTTGAAAGTGGGCAACAGCACCAGTCTACCCGCAGTACGGCTCAAGCCATAACTCTTCACTGTGCGTGTGGGTGCCATCATGCACTGCGATGTGCAGCGCGCGTGGGCGGGAGGAGTCAGTCCTTGTGGTCGCGTAGCTGTTGAGGGAGGCGGCGCTCCAGGACGGGTGCGAGGCTTCTCAGGTACGTGTTGGTCACGTGATTTCCATCCCTGTAGATCAGCGTGTTGCCCGCGACCACGGAGCATTCGTCTTTGCTGCAGAAGTAATCGGTCATATCAAGGAAGTAGACGTCATCGAGCCGCCCGGCCGCCTCTACCGCCGGGTCATCAAGCAAACCTTGTTCAACACTGAAATCGCACTCGTGTGGCTTGTCCATGCTACCGGAAACGCACGTGCGTGGAATCGGAATATCGTCATCACGCGACGGGACCGGGGTGTCTCGAACCACCACAAGCTGCGCCCCGCTCTTCTGCAGTTCCTTGAACGTGCGTTCGTAACCGTCCGCCGCATCGCCGCGGAATGTTGATCCTGCAAAGTTCTTGGTGATGATCACATCAGGCTCATCCTCAATTACCCGCTGGATGGATTCCTTATTCGGTTCAACGCACCGCTCATCAGCTTTACCGAGCTCACGAGGTTCAAGTGACATGGGGCATGAAGCCTTGGTGTAGGTGATGATCCGCCAATCGTGGTGCTTCGCTAGCTCCTCTAGCGGCTCCACGAGCATCCGGGCGTGAGAATCACCCATTATCGCGATCGTCTTCTCGCCGTCTTCCTTACCCTTCACGCAGCGCGGCGTGTGTTTCTTGCCGTTGCCCGCGAAACACTCCTGATCCGTGCGCGCATCGTCCTCAGCTTCCGCAGGGGTGGGCGTGATGACCGAGCCATACGTGAGCGCCGCTGGAAGCTCGTCTGCGCGCTCCCCTTCAGTGACCAACCGGCCGCCCGGGCTATCCGGATGCCCCGCATCGAGCTTTTGAGCCCCGGACTTCTTGATGACCGGATCCCAACTACCGGCAGCGAACTCCGGCCGCTCACCTTTTAGAAGCTCCGCAGCGAGCTCCTTCTGTTCGCGATTGATCGCATCCGCACGCACAATCGGAGTCACAGCAACCGCAACAGCAACGAGCGTTGCCACGCCACCTGCGATCCACGCTGGCGCAGGCGAGACCTTCAAACGCTTCCACTGGCGTGCAGGCTCCTCAACCCAACGCCACGAAACGTGCGCGAGCACACACGAGATCAGCATCAGCACGGGCACTTGCCACCAATACGGCTTATGCTCCGTGATCTGCACGAAAACCATGTACACCGGCCAGTGCCACAAATACAGCGAGAAAGACACCTTGCCCAGCCACTGAACCGGCGCCCAATCAACCAGCCAATTCAGCGACAACGCACCACTGGTACGGCCCGCGATGATCACCGCCACAGCCCCCAGTACGGGAACCGCCGCGCTAGCACCCGGGAACGGGGTCGCGTGCGTGTACGTGAGGATCGACCAGCACATCGCCGCAAGACCTGCCAGCGCTAGCACCGCACGCCACGAAACGCCGCCGCCCATCCGTTGCTTGCCCTTGCCGGAATCGTCCTTGAGGATGTAGGGCGCCAGGGCTGCGATCAAGCCGCCTAAGGCGAGCTCCCACACGCGCGTTGTCGTGATGAAATAAGCCGCCGGATCGTTTGAACGGACCCTATATTCAGCCCACACGAACGAGGCGAGGATCACCGCCGAAAACAGGACGATCGCATAGGCACGCACAGTGAGCCCGATGCGGCGGGCGAGCCATACGGCCAGGATCACCACGAGCGGCCAGAGAACATAGAACTGTTCCTCAACGCTGAGTGACCAATAGTGTTGGAAAGCGGTCGGCGCATTGTCTGAGGCCAGATAATCCACGGAATCAACGGCCAAAACCCAGTTCACGATGCTCAACAGGCTCGCGATGCCTTGCCGCGAAACCTGTTCCCACTGCTCCGTGGGCCACCATATGAACGTTGCAACGATGATCACGCACGCGGTCACTGTCGCGGCCGGCATGATGCGGCGGATGCGGGCAGCCCAGAACTCAGCGAGGTTGATCTTGCCGTGCACTTCGGCGTCCCGCAGAAGCTTCGATGTGATCAAAAACCCTGAGATCACAAAGAAGATATCGACACCAACAAAGCCGCCCGGAACTGCCCTGGGGTAGAAATGCCACGCCACAACGGCGAAGACGGCAAGCGCCCGCAGGGCTTGGACCTCCGGGAGGAACTTCCGGCCGTCTCTGCGTTTCTGGGGCGCATCCTGCCCATGCGTGTTCTGCCCTCGCCTATCTAGTCCGCGAGCACCGTCCCCTTGGATCGTTGTGGCGTTGTTGGACATGCACGGCATTACATCACGTCTGGGTCCCCATCTCTACAAGCCCAGGTGAAGCGCAAGTGAACTAAGTTATGCGGTATAGAAAACCTTCGCAACCTTATATAGGTCGTGAAGATCGCTCACGCCTGCAAGCTCGCGGGCCGAATGCATCGACAGAATCGGGATACCCACATCCACGGTGCGAATCCCTAGGCGGGTCGCCGCGATCGGGCCGATCGTGGAACCGCACGGGATATTGTTATTCGACACGAACTCCTGGCTCTCAACCCCAGCCTCGCGGCACCAGCTAGCCCACGCTGCAGCACCGAGCGCATCAGTCGCATAACGCTGATTAGCGTTGATCTTCAAGATCGGGCCAGACCCCAGAAGTGGCTTGACCACCGGATCATGATGCCCCGCATAATTCGGGTGGATCGAATGCCCCACATCCGATGACACATGCCAGGATTCTGCGTACGCCCGCGCCTGATCCACAGCGGATGCACCCAAACCCGCATAAATACGGTTCAAAACATCCTCAAGGAACGGGCCAGCAGCACCCGAACGGGACGCCGAACCCAGCTCCTCGTGGTCAAAAGCCGCGAACATCGCAACCCGCTGAGCATCCTGGCCCACACCTGCATCCGCTACCTCACCGAGGGCAACGCAACCGGCGTGAACGGAAGCCAAGTTATCCAGGCGGCCCGCCGCGAAAAACGCTTTATCCTTGCCGAAAGCCTGACCACGAGCCGAGTCAGCGACCACCGCATCGAACCCATCGATCTGTTCAGGATCAACACCGGCGGACGAGGCGAGCTCGGCCAACAGATCATGCTCAGCAGGCACACCCAGACCCCACACCGGCTGAGTCTGGACCTGCTTATCCAACGCGAGTTTCTCATTCACGCCGCGGTCCAAGTGGATCGCAAGCTGCGGCAAACGCAGCAGCGCGCCCGTATCAGCCAAAACCACAGAACCGTCACGCATCGCCAAGCGGCCCGCCAAGCGCAGTTCACGGTCCAGCCACGAATTCAAAAGCGGGCCACCATAGATCTCAACGCCGGCCTGCAACCAGCCGTGGTTACCCGTGGTCGGCTTCGGTTTGAGCTTGAAGCCCGGGGAATCCGTGTGCCCACCAAAAATATTCGCTGGTGTACACGGGTCCGCATTCGCCGGGACCGTCCACGCGATGACCGCGCCATCACGCACCACCACGAACTTCCCGCTCGGCTGCGCGGGCCACTCATCATGTTCAGCGAGACGCGTGAAACCCTGTTCTTCGAGGCGGCGAGCGCTTTCTTCCGCCGCGTGATAGCTCGAAGGGGACGCGTCAATGAAGTCCGCGAGGTCCTCTACATGGGTCAACGCCTGGGTCATGACTCTCCTTGTTCACTCGAAGCCGCGCGGGATGCGGATGCGCGGGTTGGGGACGTGCGGGTTGCGGATGCATCAGTTGCGGATGCGCGCGCCCGCGTTGGCTCGCTTGTGCCTGTTCTGGCTCGGGTCGGCTCGCTTGTGCTTCTACGGGGTTTGGTTCCGGCTTTGCGTCGGCCTTTCGCGGCCCTGGCACCCCGCCGTTGTGGGCTCGCGAACAGGCCGCCGAGCGGATCATCCAGCCCGACGCGCCGTACAGGGTCTTCCTCAGGGCGGAGGATGCATCTGATGACGAGGAACATCAGGGCACCGAGCGAGGCGATGTGGCCCAGGACGGTCATGCTGAAGATCCAGTCTGGGAAGAAGCCGCGCGCTTGATCCGGCTGCGCCATCCCGTAGAGGCGCATCCAGATCGCTACAAAGTGGAACACCTCAAACAGTTGCCACAGCAACAGTGCGCGCCAGCGCGGATACGCAAGGACAGCGAGTGGGACGAGCCACATCACAAACTGCGGCGAGTAGACCTTACCGATCAGCACGAACATCGCCAGGATCAAGAACGAAAGCTGTGCAACGCGCGGCCTATATGGAGCGATGAGCCCCAGCATCAAAACGCCGAGGCACCAGAAGCCAAAGAAGATGATGCCCAGCAGGGAGATCGTATCCGCCGTCAACACAAGATCAGGTGCGCTGCGGCCGATCGTCATGTTCCACAGTTCCCACGTCGAGGAGAAGCCCGCGCCGCGGTCGGAGGAGAACGTATAGAAAACAGCCCACCGTTTCGGGTCAATCAGATAGACCGGCAAGTTGATCACGAGCCAACCGATGCCAGCACCGCCTGCGATCTTGCCGAAAACATGCCAGCGGCGGGTGCGCCACGCCAACGTGAAAAACGCACCCAAAACCAGTAGCGGGAACAGTTTGACCGCCCCACCTATACCGATCAATATCCCGCCAAGCCACGGATGCTCGCGCGCAACCGCGAGCAAGCCAGTGACCATGAGGGCGATCGCCCACATGTCCCAGTTGACGGTCAACGCGAGGATGATCGCGGGAGACAACGCAACCATCGCGGCATCCCAGATGCGGCGAGAACTCATCTTCGCAACCGCGATAACAACAACCGCCCACAAAACCACCGCGAGGAACGCGTTGATGTCAAAGTAAAGGAGGCTCTGTTGGCGGGGTTCAAGTGAACGCGGCACAAACAGTGAAACGAGTGATGCGATGATCGCCATGCCCGCCGGGTACTCGAAAGGCTCCTGCCCGGAATCGAACGGCGCGAACGGGGTCTCGTTGAACCCGCGGGCCCCCCACAGTGCCGTCCAGTCCGAATAGCACATCCCTATATAGCGGTACGGGTCACCCCAACCGTTGACGCGGCACGTGGTCTTGGTGAAAATAGCAATCACGCCAGCGATCGCGACCAGCACCAACAACACCCGTTCGATGCGCCAGAACCCAGGCGAAACAACCCCCGGAGCGGTTCTGCGCCCCAGCGGACCGCCGATCGCTCCCACCAGGGACTTCACCACGGAGTCATTGCGACTCGGCACCGTTACACGCAACGGCCCCTTCTTAGGTCCTTTACTCATGCCTCTAAGCCTACTTTGAGCTAGTTAATCTATCGTTCACGCTGGCTGCGATGAGCTTCATTTACAGTTCACGTCGAGCATGAACTCCGGACACATCAAGCCCATACCTTGTCATATGTGACCACAGAAACGACTCCCCCACAGCAAGCCGCTGCACCGCAGGCCACACCGGCCAGTGTAGCCGCGCCAGACTCCCGAAGCGGCGCGACCGTCATCATCCCGGCCCGCGGCGGTTCCAAAGGTGTGCCGTTGAAGAACCTGCGCCCTATCGCAGGCCGTTCACTCGTAGGCCGCGCGATCGATGCCGCACTTGCAGCGGAATCGGTCACCACAGTCTACGTATCTACCGACCACCCAGGCATCGCTGACGAAGCCCGCCGATGCGGAGCCGGAGTCATCGAACGCCCCGCGGCGCTGTCCGGTGACACCGCATCGAGCGAATCCGCTCTGCTGCACGCCCTGGAAATCCTCGAAGCCCGCGGCGAACGCCCAGCCGTGACCGTGCTAGTGCAGTGCACATCGCCGTTCATCCGGCCAGAAGACCTCCAGGCGGCCGTGACCGCGGTAGAGACGAAGTCGGCTGATGTAGCGTTCTCGACCGTCGAAGACCACGGCTTCCTCTGGACCCGCACACCCAACGGCAACGTGACCGCGGTAGGCCATCAAGTCGCCTACCGGCCACGCCGCCAAGACCGTGCGCCTCAGATGCGTGAAACCGGTGCGTTCTACGCGATGAACACTGAAGGGTTCATCGAAACCCGCCACCGTTTCTTCGGAACCCTCACCGCGATCGAGGTTCCAGCGTGGACCGCACCGGAAATCGACACCCTCGATGACCTCGAACACGCGATCCGCATCGCCGAACTACATGAAGCACCCGTCCAAGCGCTCGATGTTGACGCGCTCATCATGGACTTCGACGGCGTCCACACCGATGATTCGGTGACCATAACCCAAGACGGAACCGAATCCGTGAAGGTGTCCCGCTCTGACGGCATGGGCATCAAGATGCTGCGCCAAGCGGGCATCCCGATGGTCATCGTCTCCACCGAAACCAACCCTGTAGTGACAGCCCGGGGCAAGAAGCTCAAGGTCGAAGTCATGCAGGGCGTGGAACACAAAGCCGAAGCCGTATCCACGTGGATCAAAGAACACGGCCTCGACCCGGCCCGGGTCGCGTTCCTCGGCAACGACATCAACGATCTTCCGGCGTTTGCCGAGGTCGGCTGGCCGCTGGCTGTCGCAGACGCTCAGCCGCTGGTGACCCGCGCGGCCCGCATCTCCATCTCCGCGCCCGGCGGACACGGCGCAGTACGCGAAGTATGCGACCGGATTCTGGCGGCACGCAACGAAAACCGCGAAGTCAATGACCCAGCGGGGCTACTGCCACGATCCATCCCCCAACCGGCACATATTGCCTAAACAGTTCAAACGTCCAAACAGTTCAACAACCAAAACTTCAAGCCATAACGGCTCCCTTGTGAAAGGACTCAAAGAAATGACGAAGCACCCAGCTAAGACCGTTCAGATCGGCGAGAAGACCCTCGGCGTAGACCAGCCTGTCTACGTCATCGGTGAAATCGGCATCAACCACAACGGTGACGTCGACATCGCAAAGCAGCTCATCGACGTGGCAGCTGACGCCGGCGCCGATGCAGTGAAGTTCCAGAAGCGCACCCCGGAGATCGCTGTCCCGGAGCACATGCGCAACAAGCCACGCCAGACCCCATGGGGCGAAATGACCTACATGGAGTACAAGCACCGCGTCGAGTTCGGTGAGAAGGAATACAAGGAGCTCATGCAGTACGCGGCAGCGCAGGACCTGCACTGCTTCGCTTCCCCATGGGACGTCCCATCCGTTGAGTTCCTCGAAGACTTGGGCGTTGTCACCCACAAGATCGCGTCCGCATCCGTGACCGATAAGGAGATGCTGCGCGCACTCCAGCAGACCGGCAAGCCACTGCTGCTCTCGACCGGCATGTCCACCCTGGCTGAGATCGACGAGGCCGTAGCGATCCTCGGAACCGATAACCTCGTTCTGATGCACTCGTGCTCGACCTACCCGATGCCACCAGAGGAAGCCAACCTCCGCTCGATCACGACCCTCGAAGACCGCTACGGCGTCCCAGTGGGCTACTCGGGCCACGAGGACGGCCTGCAGATCTCCCTGGCGGCTGTCGCTCTAGGCGCTGTGACCGTGGAACGCCACATCACCCTCGACCGCACGATGTGGGGCTCCGACCAGGCCGCTTCCCTTGAGCCACGCGCTTTCGAGCAGCTGGTCACCGACATCCGCATCCTTGAAAAGGCAATGGGTGACGGCCGCAAGCGCGTCATGCCAGGCGAGGCAGCTAAGAAGGATTCGCTGCGCCGCGTGACCGAAGACCCAATGGCTGTCAAGGTCGGCTAAGCGCACATCAACCCAGACCGCGTTTCAACCCAGACCGCGTAGATATTGGAGGAGCCGTGACTGCTGCCGCAGCACCAACCGAGGCACGCTCGGATCAGCCCGAGCAGATCTCGCTGATTGTGACAACCCACAATCAGAAACACCTGCTACCGGACACGCTCGTCTCCACAACCCGGCAGATGCCTGCCGGTCAAGAAGATCAGCTGCACGTCATCGTGGTCGATGACGGTTCCGAGGAAGACGTAGAGGACGTCATCGATTCGTTCCGTCCGCTGCTTCCGCGTCTGACACTTCTGAGGAACCCGGTTGCGCTCGGCGTCTCTGCCGCCCGCAACCGGGGCCTCGAAGTGGCCCGTGGAACCTATATCGCGTTCCTGGATGGGGACGACTGGCTTGAGCCACTCAGCCTAAGTGTTCGGGCTGAGGCGATGCAGAGGCTCGGCGTGGACTTCATCCGTGTGCCGATGATCGAGGAGAAAAACGGGACACGCACTGTACGCAACTTGCCAACCGGGCGCATCGGGACCGTGGAAAACCCGCGGGACTTCATCATGCCGCCCAACAACAGCACCATTATCGATAACCCGTGGGTCGCTGCCGGAATGTATCACCGCCGTCTCCACGACGTACTCGACGTGATGCGTTTCGACGAAAGCCTCTCGACCGCCGAAGACCGCTTGTGGCTGTGGGGCGTGATGCTCGCGGCATCCACGTGCGCTTTCATCGAAGGCCCAACCACGATGTGGCGCCGCGGCCTTGCCACAACGCTCACCCAGGTCGGCGACGAACGTCAGCTGCACTTCGCCCGCGCGTTCGGGAAGATGGCTGATCTGCTCATCAAGGACCCCGAAGGCGAGCGTTTCATGCCGAAGCTCGCCCGCCAGTTCCTAGCGATCACGTGCTTCCAGCTTGAACGTAAGGATCGGTTGAGCAGCGAACTCCAGGAACAAATGAGAACCGAGGTCCGGGCCACTGCAGCCAAGTTCGATCAAGAGCTCATCATCCAGACCGTGAAAGAGATGGGCCCTAAACGCCTCAAGCTCCTGGGCCCCGTGCTACCGGAAGTGAAAAAGGAAATTGAGGGCGCAGGTTTCATGGCCGCTTTGCTCTCGTTCCGGCCTTCCGCTTCCCCCGCCTCTGATACCGCCCCCGCTTCTGATACAGCAAAGAGCAGCCGATGACTCAGCTTTTCCAGGCTTCAACCCTCTACCAGGTGGCCTCTCTCGCCGCGATGATCGACGCCGGCGCAGTCCCTGAAGACGGCGACCGCGTGCTGTGCGTGGTTGACTCAACCCGCCAACCAGAACTGGTCCCCGGGATCACCGGGGCGACCGGTTTCGAAGAGCTCGCCTCACGCTTTGACCGTGTCATCAACCTCGGCGAATTCATTCGCCCGCTGCGTCCGCACCAGTTCTCCCCACGCCAAGTAGAGGCGCCGATGTGGCGGAAACTGTTCTGCAAGTATTTCGATCTGCCCCTGACCCAGCCGGGCCACGCATCGGAAATCTCTTTGTGGCTTGAATCCCTCCAGGTCAACCCTGGCCGGGCGCTCGCGACCGTCTTCCACGACGCGCCTATCACCGTCCACGCCGACGGGCTCATGGCCTACGGGCCGCTGCGTGATCCCCTGCCCATCGAGATCGGTTCGCGTTTGGACCGCGTGGTGCACCTGGACATCGTGCCTGGCCTCAAGCCGCTCTACGGCGCGGAATGGGGTGCAGCCTCCGATGCGGTGGGGCTTGAACACTTCACTCGCGTGATCGATGCGTGGGCTAACAAGGTTGAACCGTCAGCTGCGTGCGCGAGCATCATGGCCTCGGGTAAACCTGCCGGGCTGATCCTGGGGCAATACCTCAATGAGTTGCGGCTCATCACCGATGAAGAAGAGCACGAACTGACCACCCGCATGGCGCAGGCAGCGCTCGATGCCGGCGCAGGGGTCATCGCGTTCAAGCCGCACCCATCGGCCTCCTACACTTCACGCATCGTGACCCGGGAAGTCGTGGAATCCCTCGGCCTCGAATACGTCGAGATCACCGATACCGTGCCGGCAGAAATCGTCGCCACCTGGATCAAACCAGTCGTGGCGGTCTCGATCTTCTCGACCGCACTAGCAACACTGCGCTACGGCTACAACATCCCCGCGGTAGCGGTAGGGGCCGAGGATGTGATCCACAACCTCAACCCGTACCCGAACTCCAACCGCGTACCCGTCATGCTTGCTGACGCGCTGTTCCACCGCGGCATCCCAGCACCAGCGGACGACCCTTCCAAGGAAGGCCGCCTCCAGGCACTTCTGAACACGGTCGCTTACACGATGCAGCCCGAACGGATGAAGGCACTCTACCCAGAGGCGTTCGAGTTCTGCACATCAGACCCCGAGTTGCGAAAGCTCTACCTGCGTAAAACCCGGCTGTATCAGCTCAACCTCATGAAAACCAACCCGACCAACACCTACGAGCGCCTCGTAGGTCACCTCGGTAACGCGATGGGAGCCAAAAACTTTAACGCCCTCAAGAACAAGGTTCAGACCTCCAAACTGCTCAAGGTCCCATCCAAGGCGGCCGTCAAAGCCCTCTCCGCGCTGGGTAACCGGAACGCACAGGGTAACCGAAAAGCACAGGGTAATCGGACAGCGCAGGGTAACCGGAAACCGCCAGGCCACCAGAAACAACAATGAAAAACTCACGCAAGCCCCGGTCACCGCGCGCGGCTCGCGCCCAACAGGAAACACCTCGCCCCAGGCTCGGCACGAGCGAAATCTGGGTTGAATCCCCACTCCAGCTGCTCAGCGCCATCGAAGCTCACGCGGCCGGCCTCACCGGAACCTCAACCACCGTGCGCATCCGCCCTGGCATCCCAGGTATCGGGAAAACAGTCGAAGTCCTCAACCGGCACGTACCCGAAGGCGTCACCATCAGCGCCGAAGGCCAAGACATCACCCCCATCGGCTCAACCCCCATGAACCGGTGGGGTGCCGGGGATATGCTCTCCGGGCGAGTCCAAAGAGCGATGCTGGGCCCACTCGGCGAGCGTGAAATCATCATCGTCGATGACGGCCTCGCCACGCTCGCGTTCCTCGATAAACTCACCGACCCCAAGCCGACGCCGCTCGTGCGAGACCGCGGTAAGAAAACCATCGGGCGCCTCGCCCTCGGGCTCACGGCGTGGCACCGGCTCCGGTGGGCTGCCAAAAACAACCGCGTACTGCTCATCACCGCGCTACCGCTCGTACCGGAACTCTCGCAGCGGCTCACCAACATCGGCGTACGCGTTGAACACCATGCTTTCGAATGGGCCAGAAGCCAACCTGCAGAAGAGACCTTCTGCGAACAAACCATGCTGATCGGTTCAGCCCTCGCCTATGACGGCCTCATCGGCGCCGAGCCCTACATCGACTGGATCACCCAACTAGCCGCCGACACCCCGTTGGCCTACTTCCCGCACCGGCGAGAAAAAGGCGAACTGCTCGAGAAGATCCGCGCGATCCCGGGCGTCAACGTCCAAGACGTCACAACCCCGGTAGAACTGCGGCTCAGCGGCTTACGCCCCCTCCAACGCGTCATATCCCTGCCCTCGACCGCGGTGACTTCGCTACGCATCCTGCTGGCCGGGCGCGGCATCGACGTGACATATAAACGCATCCCAGACTCGTGGTGGACCCCGCAGGCGACACCAGCACTCAGGCAACACCTTCTTTCATCCGTCTCACTCAAACAAGGTAAGGAAAAACATGACGGTTAGGACCATCGCGGCCATCGCAGACTCCGACTCATACCTCAAATACGCCGTCCATTTCCTTGACCAGCTCAAAGACTGGCGGCGCCAAGTAGTGGTCGTGCGCTCACACGTGATCCCGACCTCCGTACAAACCCGTGCTGCACTAGCCGGAACGTTCCTCGAAGGCCGGCCGCCCGCCGTCGTACCGGTGCGCAAGCTCTCCACCAACCTCAACCCGATGCCGGACGTCGTGCTGGTTGCCGCTACCGGGCCGATCGCCCGCGAAGTACTCATCCACTTCGCGTCCCTCAAAAACCGCCCGGCGCTGATCACCGCGCTACCAGGCATCGCTTTCCCGGCAACCTCGCGCGCGCTGGGCTTCCGTGAACTCTCCGACACGTTCATGGTCCACTCCCTCGCAGAAGCCGACGCGTTTGCAATCCTCGGTGAGAAGATGAGCCTCGACGGGATCACCCCGCGCGCAGTCCTCCCGAACGGTAGCTTCGACAGCGGATTCGCTAGCCACAGCAGCTTTGGCGGCAATGGATTCGGCGCCGGGGCCTATGAAGACGAGGTCGGGGCCTATGATGGCGGGGCCGCCGGTAACGCTGAGGCCGACGAGGACGCCGAGGCTGTGGAGGAGGCCGGCTTGGACCCTGAACGCCCAGCAATCGACGAGCCAGACCCAGCCGACGCGCCAGAAATCGTCAAAGCGGCTCAAGAGCAAGGCCACGCCCCCACCCCGCCGCTCGAGGAAGAGAACATCCTTCCGCCGAGCTTCGCAGTCGGCAGGCTCCCGATGCTAAGCCACCACGAGCCGCCCGAGCCAGACGAGACCCCCGTCAACCGCATCGTCTTCGCGCCACAAGCGAAAATGCCGTTCAAGCAATTCCAGCGCCTCGAAATCCTCAAAGCCCTGGCAGAAACCAAGCGCAAACATCCTGAGGTTGAGGTTATCGTCAAGCTACGTGCGTTGCGTGGGGAACCGCAGACCCACATCGAACGCTTCCCTTACGACTACCTGTGGGAGAACTACTGCGCCGAAACCGGCGAGGACCAGAGCCTGCTGGACTTCCAGACCGGTTCACTCGCCGAACGCCTCACGCCAGGTTCGGCACTCGTGACCGTGTCTTCGACGGCGGCGGTCGAGGCGATCGACCGCGGGCTGCGGGTCGGGATCATCTCCGACTTCGGCGTCACCAAGAAGCTGCTCAACGCGATGTTCAGCGAATCCGGCCTCCTCATGACACTCGAGGAAATGCAGGACCTCAACATCCCGCACGCCAACCAACAGTGGCTGCGCCGCAACTACTTCCACACCCCGGAAGACGTCAAGGCCGCACACCGCCGCGACATGGAACACGAACTCGCAGCACTAGCCGATGCTGCACGCAAAGGCTACCTCGACGTCTCAGCAGCCGCGATGGCCCGCGCCCGCACCCGCGCATGGCGCGCACGCCTGAAAACCGCCCTTCCGGCACCGGTGTGGAAAGCGGCACGCAACGTACGCAACGCCGTCCGCGCCTAGCCGCTTCAGCACACGCGCTCAATACGGCTCACGCGTGTGCGGGATGCCGCACACGCGTGAGCCGCGTTGCCCGGCGACATGTTGCCCCTGTGACGTCGTGTTGCACCCTGTGACATAGACGAACTTTGCGCGGGCCATGAACTAAACTGAGCGCAGATCTCAAGTGCCGCTTTCGCGGTGCCTTTATTCTCTATTTCCAAGGAGACGGTTTCCGTGTCGGATAACGCAATCCGCGTCGCTATCGTGGGCGTCGGCAATTGTGCGACCTCGCTCGTGCAAGGCGTTGAATACTACAAAGACGCCGCAGTAGACCAGACCATCCCGGGTCTGATGCACGTGCAGTTCGGCGACTACCACGTCAACGATGTGAACTTCGTTGCGGCATTCGATGTTGACGCCAAGAAAGTTGGGCTCGACCTCGCCGACGCGATTCAAGCATCCGAAAATAACACGATCAAACTCTGCGACGTCCCGAAAACCGGTGTGACGGTCCAGCGCGGCCACACCCTCGACGGCCTCGGCAAGTACTACCGCGAGACCATCGAAGAGTCCACCGAAGAACCAGTTGACGTCGTCGCGGCTCTCAAAGAAGCCGACGTTGACGTTTTGGTCTCCTACCTGCCTGTCGGCTCCGAGGAAGCAAATAAGTTCTACGCCCAGTGTGCCATTGACGCCCGCGTCGCGTTCGTCAACGCGCTCCCAGTGTTCATCGCCGGAACCACCGAATGGGCCGAGAAGTTCCGTGAAGCCGGCGTGCCCATCGTCGGTGACGACATCAAGTCCCAGATCGGCGCAACCATCACGCACCGCGTCATGGCCAAGCTTTTCGAAGACCGCGGCGTGATCCTTGACCGCACCTACCAGCTCAACGTGGGCGGCAACATGGACTTCAAGAACATGCTCGAGCGTGAACGCCTCGAATCCAAGAAGATCTCCAAGACCCAGGCCGTCACCTCGAACACGTCCGCGAAGCTCGCCGAACGCGACGTTCACATCGGCCCATCCGACTATGTTGGCTGGCTCGATGACCGCAAGTGGGCTTTCGTACGCCTCGAAGGCCGCAACTTCGGCGATGCCCCGGTCTCGCTCGAATACAAGCTCGAAGTGTGGGACTCCCCTAACTCCGCTGGTGTCATCATCGACGCGATCCGCGCCGCGAAGATCGGCCTGGACCGCGGCATCGGCGGCCCGCTGCTTTCAGCTTCCTCCTACTTCATGAAGTCGCCTCCAGTGCAGGTCAACGACGAACAAGCACACGCCGACGTCGAAGCCTTCATCCGCGGCGAAAAAGACTCCTAAACTTGAAGTCTTGGCCCCAGGGCAACGGCCGATAGGGAGAACGATGCGGGGCGCCACCAACAGTTGGTGGCGCCCCTCATCGCTGTAAGTAGTTGGCCTAGGCGTCCTGTTCAGCCCACCACTCGAGCAGCTCTTGTTTCGCTTGCTCCTCTGAAACCGGCCCGCGGTCCAGGCGCCTCTCAAGCAAGAACTTATAGGCCCGCCCCACAACAGGGCCCGGCTTGATGTCTAGGATCTCCATGATCTGCTGCCCATTCAGGTCTGGGCGGATCGCATCCAACGCCTCCTGCTCGGCGAGCTCCTCGATGCGGCGCTCAAGATCGTCATAGGCATGCTCAAGCCGTTCAGCCTTACGCCGATTCTGCGTCGTCACATCAGAACGGGTGAGCAAATGTAGGCGGCTCAAAACATCACCGGCATCATTCACGTAACGGCGCACCGCAGAATCCGACCACGCGACATCCGCATAACCATAAAAACGCATATGCAACTCAACCAGCCGCACCACGGCCTTGATCGTCGCATTGTCATAACGCAACGCACGCAAACGCTTACGCGCCATCTTCGCGCCCACAACCTCGTGGTTACGGAAACTCACCGCACCGTTCTCGAACCGGCGCGTAGCCGGCTTACCGATATCGTGCAGAAGTGCAGCCAAACGCAACACCAGGTCAGGGCCAGGCACCGCATCGCCAGCAGACGTCCCCTCATGCTCGATCGCTTGCCGCAAAACAGTCAACGAATGCTGATACACATCCTTATGGTGATGATTCGCATCCGTCGCCATCTGCAACGCAGGCAACTCAGGGAGCACATAGTCAGCCAAACCCGTTGTCACCATCACATGCAAGCCCAAGGCCGGATCAGAACCCAACATCAACTTATTCAGCTCGTCCCGAACCCGCTCAGCAGAGACAATCTCCAAGCGCGCTGCCATTTGCTGCATCGCCGAACGCTCCGGCCCAGCCAACTCAAAACCCAGCTGAGACACGAAACGGGCGCCCCGCATCATCCGCAAAGGATCATCCGAAAACGAAATCTCCGGGCCAGACGGGGTACGCAAAACCCCGGCCTCGACATCCGCGCGCCCACCAAACGGATCCACCAACTCACCTGCAGGCAACCGCAACGCCATCGCATTGACCGTGAAATCACGGCGAGCCAAATCATCCTCGAGCTTCTCACCAAACCGCACATGCGGCTTACGCGAACCCGCATCGTAGACATCAGCCCTATACGTAGTGATCTCAATATCCTCACCACGCTTACGCAAAGCGATCGTGCCGAACTCACGGCCCACATCCCACGTCGCCTCAGCCCAACCACGCACCACATCCAGAATCTGATCCGGAGTCGCGTTCGTCGTAAAATCCAAATCAGGTGCCGCCCGCCCCAAAAACAGGTCACGCACCGGCCCACCAACCAGCGCCAACTCAAAACCGGCAGCAATAAACCGCTCACCCAACTCAAGGGCAAGCGCCGGCAACTGCACATCACGTAGCTGAATCACGCTCCTTATCTTTCCAGATATCGCGGAAAGAACCCGAGCCGAGCCAACCAAAATTACCTCTAAACGGCACGGCACCCTGAGAGCCTCAAGCTGTATTAGCTAAAGTGTCCGATATGAGTGACCACGTTCCGAACCCACAGCGCCGCACGCCGTTGACGGCTGCTTTGGCGTGGGAACGTACCCGCACACTGCGGGCATCACAGCGTTTATCCCCCTCAACACCAACAGTTGAAGAGGTATCCGCAGGCGGAATCGTCATCGATCCCGACTCCCCTGACCTGCGCGTAGCCATCATTGCGCGCTACAACCGCGCAGGCCGCCTCGAATGGTGTCTACCTAAAGGACACCCAGAAGGCCAAGAAACACACGAACAAGCCGCAGTACGCGAAATCGCTGAAGAAACCGGCATCCAAGGGCAAATCCTCGTGCCCCTCGGATCCATCGACTACTGGTTCATGGTCCCCCAATACAGGGTCCACAAAACCGTTCACCACTTCCTTCTTATAGCAACCGGTGGCGAACTCACCATCGAAAACGACCCAGACCATGAGGCTGTTGACGTGGACTGGGTCCCCCTAGTCGAGCTCCCGCGCCGACTCACCTTCCTCAACGAACGCAGAATCGCCGAAATGGCCCGAGAGGTAATCGAGACGCATGAGCTCTGAGAGCACTAACGCCTCCGCACAGTCCAAGACCCCCGACCTCGGAAACGAAACAAGCGCAGGCGCATCCAATCGCCGAGGCAAAGCAGTCGCCCTCATGGCCTCCGGTACCCTCATCTCCCGGGTACTCGGATTCATGCGCACCGCGATGCTCGCCATCGCGATCGGCTCAACAACCCACGTGGCAGACATCTTCGAGAAATCGAATACGATGCCCACGATCATCTTCATGCTGCTGGCAGGCGGCGTTTTCAACGTCATCCTCGTGCCGCAGCTGATCAAAGCGTCAAAGAACGCTGACCGCGGCAGCGAATACACGTCCAAGCTACTGACGCTCACGATCCTCGTGATGGCTACGTTCACCGCAGTCTTGACCGCCAGCGCCCACACACTCACAAGAATCTTGTCCTCCGGGTGGTCAGAAGCGATGATCGCGCTCGGAACCGTATTCACCTATTGGTGCATGCCGCAGGTCTTCTTCTACGGGGTATACGCCGTTGTGGGCCAGGTCTTGAACGCCCACCACCGCTTCGGCGCCTACATGTGGGCACCTGTGGCTAACAACGTCATCCAGGTCGCCTCATTAGCGATCTACATATTCTTCTTCGGCGCCTATACCGGCCGTTCTGATCTGTACTTCGCCAACTGGACCACCCACCAGACCGTGGTGCTTGCCGGTGGCGCAACCCTGGGCGTGGCAGCGCAAGCGCTCATATTGTTCTGGCCATTGAAACGGCTCGGGCTCAACCTACGTCCTGACTTCCGCTTCCGCGGAATGGGCCTGCGTAAAGTCGGCCAGATGGCTGCCTGGACTCTGTTAGCCATGGCGCTTGGCAACATCGTCAACCTCTACACCGGTAAGGTCGTCTCCGGCGCAACCGCGGTCCGTGAAGGCAACCCGTCCATCCCTGGTGAAACCGCGTTCAATCAGGCCCAGTTGATTGTGGTCCTCCCCCACAGCCTTTTCGCGCTATCGCTGGCTACCGTGCTGTTCAACGAGTTCAGCAACGCGTTCAGCGAGAAACGCGACAAGGACGTAGGCCACTTGCTTTCGCATGGCCTGAGGACCATCGCCATCCCGATGCTGTTCTCAACGGTCGCTTTGGTCGTTTTGGCTGGTCCGCTTGGAAGGCTTTTCGGCGGTACCAGCGTGCAGTCCGCGGCAGCCGGTTCCGCAACGGCGACGTTGATTCTTTTGATGGCGCTGGGGCTTCCGTGGCAGTCTTATAACTTCTTCCTTATGCGCGTCTTCTATGCAAAAGAAGATACTTTTACCCCGATGTTGTTGCAGGTGTTCTACTCCGCGCTGACCCTGGCAGCCGCCATTTTGGTCGCCTACAGCGTGCCATGGGAAATCCGCGCACAAGCCCTGTGCATCTCATTCCCCATCGCGCACATCTCACTCACCATCGTCGCCCACCTCACCATCCGTAAAAAATACGGCCACTACGGGGCCGGGCACGTCATGGACCAATACATCAAAATCGGGTGGTGCGCCGTCGGCGCCGGCCTCATCGGAGCAACACTGGCCTACAGCTTCGGCGCCTACGACTACGGGTGGGCCTGGAGCGGATACCTGCCAGCCATCGCCACCATCTGCATGACCGGCATCGTGATGCTCGCCGCCTACCTCGGAATCCTCAAACTGGCACGCATCCCAGAACTCGACGACTTCCTCGCCCCTGTTTTGCGCAAACTCAAGGTTTCGCGCTAACACATCCGCAGGAACTTCCCCGGTAGCATGAACAATAGAAACAGTTTCCAACACAAACGCACCAGCCGCACCGCACACCAACCAGGACCGGCAAGGCTGGTCGAGTTCGAGGAGTAAACGTGTCGGAAGAGATCGACAGCGGCACCGTATTAGGCGGGCGCTATCAGGTTGGCGAGCTCATCGTCGCGACCGAAGAAGGCGACCGCGTGTACGCAGGCACCGACCAAGTCCTCAACCGCGCCGTCTCCATCCTCACTGCGGCACCGCATAACGCGACCCGACTCGCCGTAGCCGCCCGCGAAATCGCGATCGAAACCCGGCCCTCCCCGGTGAAGGTCCTCGACCTCGGCATCAGTCAGTCCACTACCTACCTCATCGCCGCTGACGCTGAAGCGGCAGACATGCTTGACCTGGTCATCGAGAACGGCACTCCCTACGTTGAACCGTTCATGACCGACACACTCGGTTCCGAGATCTTCGGCGAATCCCGCTCCTACGAACCACAGGTCTACGACGACGACGCCGAATACTACGAAGAACTCGCCCACGAACAAGCCCGCAAACCGTTGTTCTCAGGTTTCGCCGGCCGGTTCCGCAACCGCCGCAACAGGAATCAGGAAGTCTACGACGACTCCTGGGACACCGATGATGAGAGCAATGACGAGCAGGGTTCCGGCGCCTGGGCAGCAGGTTTCGGCGCTGGCGCAGCGGCAGGTGCAGGTTCTGGCGCCGGTGCAGGTTCTGGCGCCGGGACTGGCAGTAGCGCCGGCACTGGCACTGGCAGTGACGCCGGGGCTGGGGCTGGATCGCAGCATCCAGCGATCAGCGACCCACACGAGACTCAGCCCGAGAACCTAGGCTCCTCGGAGCTTCCACCTGTTGAGCCATCGTCTGCCGGTGCTTCTGATTCTTATCAGAGCGGCCCGATCGCGAGCGTGCCCACCTCAGCCAGCGAGGCTTCCCAGGAGTCCGCACGGAACCGGGACACTGGTCGGGGTACCGGTCGCAGCGGTAGCAGGGGTACTGATGGAAGGGGTACTGGCGGGGGCGCAGCCGCGGGTGGTTTCACTGGGTTCGGCGGCTTTGACTTCGCTGATGTCCCGACTGAGATGAACCCCATCGTCACCCCTGGCATGCGTGAAAGCCGTGAGGATGCAGATGCGCGTGCCGCCCGTGAAGCTTCTGAGCGCGATGGCGAGATGCGTCCTGCATCTCGTTTCCCACGCCAGGCGTTCGGTGCCGGAGCTGCTGCGGGTGCTGGCGCGGGCGCAAGCGGCGCGGCCGCTTCCGCAGATGGCACTCAGTCGCAGGCGTTCGAAGATGCTGAACCGGAAGATAGCGGCAACAAGTTGACCCGTGTGATCGTCGGGGGTCTGCTTGGCCTGCTGATGATCGGCGGTGTCGTCTTCGCTGTCGGAAACCTCACCAAAGACAAGGAATCCCCGGCACCTGTTGCTTCTGCTTCTCAGGAGAACAAGAAGAAGCCGGAGAACTCAGGGGGTTCTGAGTCTCCATCTCCTTCCGAGAAGGAAAAGGAGAAGGAAGTTAAACCGGCTGTTCAGTCCATCAGCCGTCTGGTTCCTGGCGCGCCTGAATTGAATGCGGATACTGACGGCGAGTTGCCGAAGGCGATCGATGGCTCGCTAGCGACGTCCTATCAGACGTACAGCTACACCACGCCGCAGTTCGGTAACTACGCTCAGTCGATGGCTTTGGTTCTGGAGCTTGAAGAGACCGCGTCTGTCAAGCAAGTCAAGCTTGAGGGCTTGAATGGTGTTGGCGGAAACATGCAGATTCTAGTGGGTGACACGGAGAACATTTCTGATGCTAAGGAAGCCTATTCAGGCTCGTTCTCTGGCCCAACCCTAGAAGCCGGGCTCGGTAAAGGCGTTGAAGGGAAGTATGTTTTCGTCAACATTACCGAGCTTCCAAAGATTGCTAGCGGTGGCCCTTCTGGACGCCCTTATGGTTTCACTGTCGCAGAGATCAACGTCGAGTAAATGTACCGTTCCGCGACACCGTGGACGCCGTGCTGGACCACTTTGTAGATTCAGCACATCAGAATGGATAACGCGCCTCAGTGGACTAGCACTGTGGGCGCGTTATTCGTTTCCGCTCTGGAATAGCTCACCTGCGTTTCTTGTTTCTATTAACGAGTGAGCGCAGCTTGTGTTGGCGTTGCATTCTGCCCACGCTGGGCGGTCCTCCTAGGGTTTTGTAACGTCATGTGCGGCTGCCGGTCAGTACCGTGGGACCCATGACGGGTGGGTCCTCTATGAAAGGCCATGTTAGGTGAGCACTGAAAAGATTCATGATGTGGTGATTGTCGGTTCCGGTCCTGCCGGTTACACGGCAGCGATCTATACCGCCCGCGCTGATCTTAAACCGATCGTTATTGCGAGCTCCGTCGACGCCGGCGGTGAGCTCATGAAGACCACTGAGATCGAGAACTTCCCTGGCTTCCCTGAAGCGATCATGGGTCCTGATCTGATGACGAATATGCAGCAGCAGGCTGAACGCTTTGGCGCTGAAGTTATCTACGATGACGCTACCGCTCTTGAGCTCGATGGCGAGGTCAAGAAGGTTGTGCTCAGTGACGGCACTATCTACCAGGCGCGTTCTGTGATTGTCGCTTCTGGCTCGGCGTATCGTGAGCTTGGGCTGGAGTCGGAGACGCGACTCACCGGTCATGGTGTGAGCTGGTGCGCCACGTGCGATGGTTTCTTCTTCCGTGATCAGGAGATCGTTGTTGTTGGCGGCGGAGATTCTGCCATGGAGGAGGCGCTCTTCCTGACGAAGTTCGCTTCCAAGGTTACGATCGTTCACCGCCGTGATTCGTTCCGTGCCTCGGAGATCATGGCTGATCGGGCACTGAACCATCCTTCCATCGAAGTTCGGTGGAACAGCGAAGTCACAGAGATTCTGGGTGATGACAAGGTTTCAGGTGTTCGTCTACGTGACACGGTGACGGGCGCGGAGAGTGAACTGGACGCATCTGGCGTTTTCATCGCTATTGGTTCCGATCCTCGCGTTTCGTTGGTTGCCGGGCAGCTCGATATCACCGACGAGGGCACTATCGCAGTTGAAGGCCGTACCTCTAAGACCAAGATTCCTGGCGTATTCGCTGCGGGTGATGTTGTGGACCCAACCTATAGGCAAGCCATCACGGCTGCAGGTTCTGGTTGTACCGCAGCCATTGACGTGGAGCACTACTTGGCTTCGCTGAAGGAGAGCTAGGCCGCACTCTCCCCCCATAGATCTGTACACCGAGTTCCGTACATAGAGATCTGTACACAGTTCCGCAGCCGCCTCGCTGGTAGAGCGTGCGTCTGTCCCGAACCCAACAATCTTTTCCCATCGAGTTTTAGGAGTAGATATGAGCAACGTTATTGATGTAACTGAAGCAGATTTCGAGGAGAAGGTCCTCAAGAATGAGAAGGCCGTTCTGGTGGACTTCTGGGCCGAATGGTGCGGCCCTTGCCGCGCCCTTGGACCGGTTCTCGAGGAGATCCAGGAAGAGAACGGAGAGAAGCTGCAGGTAGTCAAGGTCAACGTTGACGAGAACCAAGGTATCGCCGCGAAGTACGGGATCACCTCGATCCCTGCTGTGTTCGCTTTCAAGGGTGGCCAGCACGTCGCTACCTCTATCGGTGCGAAGCCAAAGGCTCAGCTGCTCGACGCCTTCAAGGACTACATCTAATCGACCGGGCTTGTTTCACATGAAACATGCCCAGCTCGGCCGGTCTTTTGTTCCACGTGAAACACGGCGGATACTAGCTAGCGTTTCACGTGAAACGTAAACATGCACGAGGGAGTCAGTTCCAGTGGGAACTGACTCCCTCATTTCTTATCCACTCGCTTCGCATACGCAATCGCGTTCCTAACCGACCCTCCGTTCCGACCCTTCTGCTCCGGTCTGCTGTTCTGAGTTGTCTGTTCTGAGTCTGCTGTTCGGAGCCTTCTGTTCGGCGTCTGTGTTCTGAGCCTTCTATACTGAGGCATTGAGCCGCCCC
Organism: Arthrobacter sp. HMSC06H05; assembly: GCF_001807395.1. Classification (NCBI taxonomy): domain Bacteria; kingdom Bacillati; phylum Actinomycetota; class Actinomycetes; order Micrococcales; family Micrococcaceae; genus Arthrobacter; species Arthrobacter sp. HMSC06H05. Next base: position 108,820 of record NZ_KV788983.1, read on the forward strand.
GATACTCCGTTCCTTTCCGTGTCTCCTACTTGGCCTGCGCGTCGATGGAGAGACCCTGTTGTATGTGCAACGAGCCTGGCTTGTTCGACCGTCGCTTGCAATCACTTGTTTGTGCCTTCTTCAGCTTTCACAGCGTGAACTTGGTCTGGGCACACGGGTACGAGTGCGCACGCATGTGGACGCCCACGAAAGACTGGCAATCAGGACGCGTGAGTGACAGTGCTATCTGCAGACAGGCGCCGGTCCTATTAGCTGATGTAGCCGCCATGTACTGGCCCAGCGTTCCTTCGTCCTGTCTTATCCGGCGCCTCTACCACTCCCCCGCATCGGCCTCGAACGTACCGCTTCTGATATTCCACGCAACCTATGCTCGCCTCGCATAGCGTAACGATGACGCGACTCAGTACATTCTGTTTCGTGCTGGCTAACAGTCTTCTTCTGTTGTATCTGCAGTTGATGTGCACTGCCGACGCCACTCATTACTTCTGTCCTGGAAACCAGATTCTGCGTGTTGCTGCGTGGTCCTGCGTCGACGTGGTTGCCAGGAACGGCCGGCACACCTTGCCTCATGAAGAATCTGAACGCTGCCCGACGGACAATCCGCGTCCAATGTTTCACATGAAACAACCACTCCCCTGCTACCGCGTATCTCGGTGGGCGCTCATTTCATACAACGGGATCCACACCGTCTGCAACTATGAAGTCAATGGCACGGATCAATGTGTTGAGGTCATGACCCACTGCAGCAACAATGTGCAGGTCTGAGAAGTGTTTGGTTTCCCGACAGGGTTCACTCGCAACCACCCTGTCCACCCCAGAGATCTCTCATGACACCCTTCCAATCACGTCTCACGACTTCTTCACCCATGTGTCACGACATCGTTCACATCACGAGGCGAGGTGCGAGCCTTCCGTCATTGCATCCCACGTCAAGACACGGGCGGCGGCAAAATGAGCTTGTCCCGGCGGTCAGGAACAACGAATACATCAGTGTGCAGTAGCGGCAACCGGAACAAAACAGCCCTGGGAACACCGGAATCCGCAATACTGCAGAGACGTTCCCTAGCCGTCTTTGCTGACCGCACAACGCGGAACGATGTCCTGAAACATCCACCAAGAAGCGGAAGGCGGAACTACCACATCAATACGGTCACGACACATCACCACTATGGGACACAAAAGGTAGGGCCTGGTTCGGATAGCTTCCGAACCAGGCCCTACCTCGTTTCACGGTCAACACGTCAGTCAAGGACTCACGCGGGCAATACAAGAGCTACTCTCCGAGACCTGTCTCGCCCTTGATGATGCCCATGATGCGGTTGAGGTCATCAACTGAGGCGAAGTCAATTTGCACCTTACCCTTGCGGGCGCCAAGCGTGATCTTGACGTTAGTCTCGAGCCGGTCTTGGAGTTGGTTGGCGAAGAAGTCCAACCGCTCCTGCCTGCGAGGCTCAGCAACCTTCCGACGTTTCTGAGGCTCACCCTGACGTTCAGTAGCCTGAGCGAGCTCTTCAGTCGCACGTACAGAAAGGCCTTCGTTGACTACACGTTGCGCCAGCTTTTCCATATCCTCGGTGCTGCTCAGGGCCAGGATGGCGCGCGCATGACCTGCCGAGAGAACCCCTGCGGCCACACGGCGCTGTACCAACGCTGGCAGGCGTAGCAACCGGATCGTATTGGAGATCTGAGGACGGGAACGACCGATGCGTTCAGACAACTCCTCCTGAGTACACTCAAACTCAGCCATCAACTGCTGATACGCGGCTGCTTCTTCAAGCGGGTTGAGTTGAGACCTGTGAAGGTTTTCGAGCAGGGCGTCCCTGAGCAGGTCAGAGTCATCGGTCTCCCGAATAATGGCAGGGATGACATCGAAACCTGCTTCTTGGGTGGCGCGCCAGCGGCGTTCACCCATCACCAACTCATACCGTGGTCCACCTTCTTCGCGTGAAGGCCGCACGACTACCGGTTGAAGCAGGCCGATCTCTTTGATCGAATGAACTAGCTCAGCGAGTTCTTCTTCGTCGAATACCTGCCGCGGCTGTTTACGGTTCGGGTGAATGTCATCGACGGGAATTTCGCTGAACGTCGCGCCTGGCACTGCAACTAAGTCGTCACCTGCCGTCGCCGTCTCAATGTCGCCGCTACCAGCAGAGCCTCTCGTTCCACGTGAAACACTCTCTTGACTCCGAGTCGAGAGCACGTCTGGTACAGACATTCGTGATCGCGAGTCTCGCCTAGTCTCGTGGGCGCCACTGCCGTCTACTGAATCATGTTCAGTGCTGCGATCCGCCTCGGTGGTGAAGAAGAAGTCCACAGGGCGCCGCTTGTGGTTAGCTTTATCCCCCGTTGCTTTCCGCGCGGATTTACCACCCTGGACATTGGAGGCTGAAGTTGCCTGCGTTTCACGTGAAACCTCAGACGCCTTAGAGCGTCCAGTTGTGTTGCTTGCTATAGATTTCGCAGCGGGTGTACGCGCCTCACTCTTGGTTGCCTTCGCATCATCTTTGGTCGACGTGGGCTTACTCTGCGACGCCTGAGCGTTACCTGTCTTGGTCGTCGCAGATTTTGCCTTAGGGGTGGAAGACTTTTGTGTTGCTTGAGTCTTCGACTTTTTAGACCCGGTCTCGGCAGATGTAGCCGAGGACTGAGAAGATGCCTTCGTACGAGTCACGTCCTTCGCAGCCTCTGTACGGGTCTTGGCTTGTTGCTCTGTATCTTCGTTGTTCGCTGTAGTTTCGCTGGCGGATTGCTGCGGGGTGCTCGCCCCGATGAGTGCACCTAGTCCCCTACCGAGACCGCGCCTACGTGGTGTGGCCATCTAAACGCTCCTTCGCTCGCAACTAGTTTATCCGCTTTGGCGCTAATCGCGGCCTTGGATTCGGCAGGTTTCCCCGCAAGACATCTTTTCTGGTCAGTACAGTGAGCCGTGGGCTCCGCCTCATACGGATTCCATCCCTATTGGCGGCTAGTTTCATGCCTGGGTTTCACGTGAAACGGTCCAACGAGCACGTTTATCTCTCGCAGCGTTTCGTGTACTTACAGGACAAATGTAATGTGCCGGGACATCGTTCCGCTTAGCGCGGTTAACAAAGGCGGCCCGGCAACGTACTTGCAGTCTTGCGGATCCCGGTTCTCCAGGACGACTTTGCTGCCGCTGCGGCTGATGTACGCCGGTGTTGTCGTTCCTCCTTGACACCGGGATAGGCGCGTTTTTATGCAACCTCTGTCTCGGCATGGGCTACGTCGGCGGACTAGTCCCACCCTCTCTCGCGGTGGGAACGATGTCGTAACAGATGGGTGAAGGATGTCGTGAAACATGGTTTGAAGGATGACGTGAGAGATACGTGAACAGGTTGAGGTGACTAGAGGCTCACAATGGCGTGAACCAAAGATTCTGGCAGGAAGTAGCCAAGAAGCTGCGTCTACTCTCACCTTGCGCCCGTCCTAACTGCATATGGTAAGTAGGCAGGGATCCCCTTCGTTGCAGGCGTCCCCGCATAGCTCTCTGAGGTCATGTGCGCGAGAACTGAGACGCCTTCAAACGCACAAGACCCTATTTCAGTTAGCGTTGCAACGCTGCAACAATTCGCCTTGTCGCTTACCTGCTAACCACTCTACTCCCTGCGTTTCACGTGAAACGGGCACTGGCATTCAGCATCACCGGGTTCTCATAACATCACCTAGTTGCCACGTTCCTGCGGAAACAAGAACTACGCTCCTGCCGTTACTGAAGAACGCCGGGCTTCAAGGACAGAAAGCCGAACAACCGGGAAGATTGTCTGCCTATTGTTCAGAAGCACTCACGCACACCGGAGCCTACTCACCTGGCTCAACAGCTACGTGCATGGATCGTGCAGGTCGGAAGGGAACCTCCTACCCCACTGGCATCGTTTAGACCAGAGAACTAGTGCACATACGCAGTCAGCTAGTTAGACCAGAGCCATTCACCAGCTAGGCGGCATCTACCTCGACGAGTCAATGTCTCCAGTGACGCCCGGAGAATCCCTACAGCATGTATCCGAAGTCTAACTATCTACAGCTCTACCTCCGGATCAGCTTATGAACGCGTGAAAGCTAATAGAACTGACTCCACGCTGCAGCAAACCACTATGGATTCCGTCCGCTCCCCTGCCGGTTCGAAAGGTTCCGATCTGCGCCCATCGCATTGATGCGCCCGCCGCATTCAGAAGCGCGTTGCATTCATGAGTCCGTCGTACTCGTAGACGCGTTGTATCCGTAGGTCCGCGTTTCACGTGAAACGCTCCGAAAGACTCGAATGGCCGAGAAGTGAGCCGAAATACGGAAATTGCGCCTTGGATACCCTTAGGGCAGGTCAGGTAAAAGGACTCGATCAAGGAATCCACTGTTGACAGCGGATCAACAGTGCACTCAAGTAAAAATGCTTTATTTGTTCAGAAGTTCCCGCGCAACGTTGATATATGCCAAGGCGCCAGTGGACGTCGGGTCATACGTCAGCACAGTCTGCTGGAAACTTGGCGCCTCTGAAATACGCACCGAACGTGGAATCACGGAATCTAGGGCCTGATCAGGGAAATGCCCCCGAACCTCTTCGGCAACCTGCGAGGACAAGTTGGTGCGGCCATCGTACATGGTCAACAAGATAGCGCTCACCGCAAGCTCAGGGTTCAGATGCTCACGGATCAACTCGATATTGCTCAACAGCTGGCTCAAACCCTCGAGTGCATAGTACTCACTCTGGATCGGGATCAGAACCTCACGCGCTGCAACGAAAGCGTTAACCGTCAACAGACCCAACGACGGCGGGCAGTCAATGAAAACGAAATCAAGACGAGGGAGGCCGTTGGCCTCACGGTACTCGGCGTAGTCCCGGATAGCTGTAGCCAACCGCACGTTACGGTCCTCAAGGGAGACCAACTCAATTTCGGCGCCAGCAAGATCGATCGTCGCAGGAGCAACAACCAAGTTGTCCACGTCAGGGCAATTCTGAACAACGTCAGACAAGGGTGTCCCCTCAATCAGGACGTCGTAGGTCGAGGGAACTTCAGAAGAGTGAGGAACATTCAACGCGGTGGAGGCGTTACCCTGGGGATCGTTATCGATCACCAGAACCTGCATGCCCTCTAAAGCAAGCGCGGCAGCCAGGTTCACGGTTGTGGTGGTTTTCCCTACCCCGCCCTTCTGGTTGCTCACCGTAATAACGCGGGTCGCTTCGGGACGCTTCATATCGCCTGCAGGAAAAGAGACCTCAGCGGCAGAATTCGAATCACCAGAAATATTGTCGCCGGCCTGATTATTATCGAGCATTCCTGCGCCTCTCATCCATAACCTTCAGAGTTCAACCTTATCGAGGATCAACCACGATCCGCACTACGGTTGACGGCTCGGCGAGCCATTCCTCACCCACAGTTTCAATCCGGACATCGCGGCCCTTATATTTCCGGATCACCTTCGCAGCCTTTTCAACCTCAGCCGCAGCCGAACGGCCCTTCAACGCGATCAGCTCCCCTCCCCCACGCATCAGAGGAAGAGTCAAAGGAACCAGCTGACGCATCGCAGTCACTGCGCGGGCCGTCACCACATCAACATCTAAGGTTTCGACCATCTGTTCGGCGCGAGCCTGAACCACATCGACTCGGTCGCTCAGGCCTAAGTCCTCGATCACTTCATCAAGCCACTGACAACGGCGCTGTAGCGGTTCAATCAAGACAAGAGTCAGGTCAGGGCGCGCTAGAGCCAAAACGATACCCGGCAATCCAGCGCCGGAACCGACGTCAGCAACCAGTGCGCCTTCGGGCATCACATCGGCCAAAGCAGCACAGTTGAGAACATGCCGCGACCACAGAATAGGGATCTCGCGTGGACCAAGCAGGCCACGCTCAATACCAGTGGAAGCCAGATGCCCCACGTATCTCTGAGCGAGCCCCGCGCGGTCACCAAAATAGTGTTCAACCGCGGGAAGCTCCTGCTCACTCGGTCGCGGTGCATCTTCAGGAGCTACCGCGATCTCCGAGGAATCAACCCGCGGGCCTTCCGGGCCAGTACCGGGACGGCGCTGCTCATCATCCTGTGGACGATGCTGCTCACCGTTGGTCTGTGGAGTCATTAGCTCGCGTCCTCAGCAGGGTGCACGACGACGTGGCGGCGGGTGCCTTCACCTTCAGATTCGGAAACAAGCCCAGCTTCCGCAATGACGTCGTGAACGATCTTGCGTTCATACGGGGTCATCGGTTCCAGGGATTCCGGCTCACCTGTCTCGTTGACGGCGTCGATAGCTTTCTTCGCGATGTCCTTGAGTTCTTCGGCGCGTTCCTTGCGGTAGCCGGCAATGTCTAGAACGAAACGTGAACGCTGGCCGGTGTGCGCCAGAACTGCCAGGCGGGTTAGTTCCTGCAGGGCGTCCAAGACCCGGCCGTCGCGGCCCACGAGTTCTTGAAGGTCCGCATCGTCATCTTCGGTTTCTACTGAAACGTAGACGCGTCCGCCACGAACCTCGATGTCGATGTCGCCATCCAAGTCAGCGATGTCGAGGAGTTCTTCGAGATAGTCAGCTGCGGCGTCGCCTTCTTCTTCGAGGCGCTGCATCGTGAGGGATTTACCGGTTTCACGCTCAGGCTGGGCATCATCCGAGGCGCGCTCGGCGTCATTTTCGGAGGTGACTTCGAGGTCCTGCAACTGTTCGTTATTCATCACTTACGCTTCCTCCGGTTCTTACGCTGCGGCTGGATACGCTGGCCACGCACGTGCGTCTGATTTGTTTTAGTGTTCTCTTCTTTTGCAGGTGCATCCTTCTGCCCGATGGGCGGAAGACCGCGTGCGGCGCGGCGGATGTTGAGTTCCTTTTCGGCAAGCGAACCAGGCGTTGGGTTGTGCTTGATAACCCACATCTGCTGGGCCAGTACCCACATGTTGGTTGCAGTCCAGTAAACCAGCAGACCCAGTGGGAAGTTAATACCACCGATACCGAAGACCACTGGCAGGAAGTACATCATCATGCGCTGTTGGCGTGCGAACTGGCCCTGCTGGGATTCAGGGGTCATGTTCTTGGTCATCAGCTGGCGCTGCGTGATGAACATGAGGGCGACCATCGCGATGATCAGGATGATCGCGACGATGATCACGGATGCCTTAGGTGAGCCGCTACCGAGCGTGCCAACGAAGGTGTCGGAGAGGCGGGCGCCGAAGATCGTGGCGTCGTGGAAGGAGCGGACTTTCTCTGCGGAGAGTGCCGCGATGTTTTCGTTGGCGTTAGCCGCGTGAGTCGAGCCGTTCAGCACCTGGAAGAGCGCGAAGAAGAACGGCATCTGAATCAGCAGCGGCATACAGGACGCGAACATCGAGGTGTTGTGCTTCTTGAACAGTGCACGCTGTTCGGCAAGCATCGCCTGCTGCGAAAGCTGGTCTCGTTTGCCCTTGTATTTCTGCTGGAGCTTGCGTAGCTCTGGCTGCACAACCTGCATTGCGCGCTGGGCACGGATTTGGCGTGCGAACACAGGGATCAAAGCGGCGCGGACCGTGACCGTGACCAGCACGATCGCGAGAGTCCAGGTCCAGCCGGAGTCCCGGTCCATCCCAATCAGGGTGAAGAAGCTGTGGAACATGTCCATGAGGAAGGACATGACCCAGCGGAATGGGGTCAGAAGCCAGTTAAAGAAATTCATAAAGCGCCGCTTTGCTCCTTAGCCGCGGTGTGCGGCTGAGATGAATTCAGGGGATGGTTTAACACCATGATCTTCGGTGCCTTCGACTCTGGCCAAATCCGTTTGCCGGGTGGCACCGGGTCGATTCCCCCTTTGGTCCATGGGTGGCATCGAGCGATTCTCGATACGGTGAGCCACGAGCCTTTGATGGCGCCGTGGCTTGTTACTGCTTCTAGCCCGTAGGCGGAGCAGGTTGGATAGTAGGGGCACACATCTCCGTAGAGCGGGGAGATGGCTAGCCGCCAAAACTTGATGAAGCCGATGATGAGGTTGCGTGGGATGTCCACGATGTGGCGCCACCACGGTACTGCGGGTGCCTGGTTGTCAGGGACGATGGGTGCGGGACCCAGCTGCTCGGCAAGGCTACGCTCATCATTGCGGCTGTGAAGTTCCGCTGAACTGTGTTGTTCAGCTAAGCCGCGCTGTTCGGCTGAGTCGCACTGTTCAGCTGCTTTGTGCTGTCGGGTTGAGTTTGATTCCGTTGCGCAGGCATGGTTGAGGTGGGTGTGTGGTGTGCGTCTATTTTTGTTGCGTGCCACTGATGTCCACCCCGATTCTGCGTAGTCCGTTGCGGAGGTCGGTGTTGAGGGTGTTGTAGTCTGCGTGCGCTGCGGCGGGTAGGCCACGTACCACCACGTCGTGGTTTGAGATGCCTTCTTTAATGATCTCCCATGCGCTGGCGCGTAGTCGACGCTTGACTTGGTTTCGTACTGCCGCGTTTCCTACTTTTTTGGAGACGATGAATCCAAAGCGTGGAACCGGGTTGTTGGTAGGTCTAGCGAAGACAACGACGTTCCGGCACCCTTTACGGGTACCGGAACGCATTACGTTTCGCAGTTCGTTGCCTTTGCGTACTCGATGTTGTTGTGGGAGCACGAAAACACCCGTTGTTGGGTTCGCTTGAGCTGGTCCGGTTACCGTGTGGTTCCGGACGCGGGCTCGAGCGGGTTAGGCAGAGAGGCTCTTGCGACCCTTGTTGCGGCGGGTCGAGAGGATTGCGCGGCCGGCGCGGGTGCGCATGCGCAGGCGGAAGCCGTGCTTCTTGCTGCGGCGGCGGTTATTCGGCTGGAAAGTCCGCTTGGTCACGTTGAACACTCCGAGACGTCAGTTAGGGCATCGCCCGCTGTGCCTGAGGGGTTGTGCCTGAGGAATGTAACGGGATGGATGCGTTGTATCACGTTTACAACCGTGCTCTAACGAGGACTAACCGGGACGATGTTGTATCCGTTTGGCCAGTTCATTGTCAGGTTCGCGGATGCACCTTTTGGGCACGCCGCAACGCACGGAACTGATCCAGTGTAGCCAGTTTGATTGTTGCGGGTCAAACCCGGGTTAAGTGAATCACGCTGATGTGCGCAGCTGCATGCACGAAACAACTCAAATCACCTTAATTAGGCATTCTTTTCACACCCTGTTCACGAAAGTTATCCACAGCCTGGGGAGAACTCTGGGGATTACTTGCGTTTACAGTCCAAGTTATCCCCATTTTCCTGTGCATAAGTTCGTCAACCTGTGGTGGGTACGGGTACGGTAGTGCCGTTGGGGTCTATCTTTTGCACAGGCTGTACCGTAGTCTCAGCTGTGTGTTCGCTGTGTCGGCGCCGAGTCCTTTCTTGACTCCCCGCCTGATCGCACCGTTCACGTCATCTATGCGCTAACAGAAGGGAAACTGGGATGAGCACTCAGGACGCAACCGCCGATCAGTGGCGGAAAGTGGTCCAAGAGTTGCGTGCAGACCCGCGCGTTACACCCCGTCAGCGCGGCTACCTCGAATTAGCGCAACCACAGGGGCGTGTTGGAACCACGTTCCTGGTAGCTGTCCCTAACGAATTGACTCGCGACACTCTGCAAAGCGTGCTGAGTGAACCGCTCGATGATGCTCTGCGCACCGTTTTTGGTCAGGACATGCTGTGCGCTTTCTCAATCGATGCAACCATCGAAACCCGTGCTGACGATGCGGATACCTCAGTTGCGGAAAGCCCCGACCGCTACCGCGGCAACGAGGTCTCCCCCGCCAACGAGCTGCAAATCCTGGATCCACACCCCGTTTCTTCGAATGTGGATCCGCGCCGTCGGTTCGATCGCGGTGAATATGATGACCGCGGCGAGTATGCCGCAGCTGAGCGGCCGCGCGAGAACTTCAACCACCAGGAATTTGATAGCAACCGCTATCAGACAATTGCCCCTTACCCTCTTGAGCACGAGGACACATCGAGACAGCCGCACGATAACGGTGAATTCTTGCGTGCAGAAGCGGATGTGCAGCGTTTCCAACGCGCGGCTGAAAGGCTCGATGCGAGCCAGGGCGCGGCATCTGGCTCAGCCATGCTTCCGGTTGGCCGTGCCGTGCCGCAGCCCCCATCGACATCGGCGGAATTTGGGCGGCTGAACCCTAAATACGTTTTCGATTCGTTCGTGATCGGTTCATCGAACCGTTTCGCCCACGCCGCGGCCGTGGCTGTAGCGGAGGCGCCCGCTAAGGCATATAACCCACTTTTCATATACGGGGGTTCGGGGCTCGGTAAAACCCACTTGTTGCACGCCATCGGGCACTATGCACGCGATCTGTATCGCGGAATCCGGGTGCGCTACGTCAACTCGGAAGAGTTCACGAACGACTTCATCAACTCGATTCGTGATGACGAGGGCACTAGCTTCAAGGCGATGTACCGCAACGTAGACATCCTGCTGATTGACGACATCCAGTTCCTTGCGAACAAGGACGCAACTCAGGAAGAGTTCTTCCATACGTTCAACGCGTTGCACAACCACAACAAGCAGGTTGTGATCACCTCGGATTTGCCGCCCAAGCAACTCTCAGGCTTTGAAGACCGCATGCGTTCGCGCTTCGAGTGGGGTTTGACCACTGATATTCAGCCGCCTGAGCTGGAGACGCGTATCGCGATTCTGCGTAAGAAGGCTGAGGCTGAAGATCTTTCGGTGCCTCCCGAGGTTTTGGAAGCGATCGCCTCGCGAATCTCAACGAACATCCGTGAGCTTGAGGGCGCATTAATTCGCGTGACGGCATATGCCTCGTTGAACCAACAGCCCGCCACTTTAGAAGTGGCCGAACATGTGCTGAAGGACCTTGTCACGGATGAGGGCGCGCAAACGCTGACGCCTGAAACGATCATTCACACAACTGCCGAGTACTTCGGGTTCACAGTGGCTGAGCTCAATTCCAAGTCGCGTACCCGGGCTCTGGTTACCTCACGGCAGATCGCGATGTATCTGTTGCGTGAGCTGACAGAGATGTCGCTTCCGAAGATCGGTGAGTTGATGGGCGGACGCGACCACACAACTGTGATCCATGCTGAGCGCAAGATCCGTGAGCTGATGGCTGAGAGGCGCGAGATCTATAACCAGGTCACGGAACTGACCAATACGATGCGCCAGCAGCAGCGGGATTAACCCTGTAACTACGCGGTTAAATCCGAATATTTTGTAGTTATCCGCAAGAAATGTGCAAAGAGCTGTGGATAACTGTGGGTAACATGCCTTTCGCTTCGCATAGTCCTAGCTCACTCTTATATGCTTCACAGTGATGGGAATAATGCGTTAGAGTTCTCCACACTTTATCCACACTCAGTGGATAGCTGAATCATGCGGATCTGACGGGTTTTACACAAACTCCACAACGGTTACTACTCCTCCCACCTTTAAACATCTATCCAAATTACATTTTGTGATTCGACCGGACCCGGCTCGAACTACATGCCCCTACAGGCTGATTTCTAAATCTCAGTGAACAAGTTATTTGAACCAGGTAGGCTAAACACGTGCCCTGTGTGACTTTTGAGCACAAGAGTGAATAAGGTCTTACTCTTGTGCTTGAATCTCATGCGCACCGAAAGCCTCGTATTTCGCATCGGAAGGTGAATCTGTGAAGATCAGCGTGGACCGTGATGTGCTCACTGAAGCCGTGACGTGGACTGCTCGAGCACTCGCTCCTCGTCCAGCGACCCCTGTACTTTCCGGTATTTTGATCACTGCCGCGGATAACACTCTGACGTTTGAGGCTTTTGACTACACGACTTCGGCACACCTTGACGTGGATGCCAACATCGAAACGGAAGGTTCGGTGCTTGTCTCTGGCAAGATGCTCGCCGACATCGCCCGTACTTTGCCTGCGGCTCCAGTCACTCTTGAACTTGAGAACGCTAAGCTCACGGTTTCGTGTGGCCGTTCCCGTTTCCACTTGGCCACCATGCCGGTTGATGAATACCCGAGCCTGCCTAAGATGCCCGATGTTCTTGGCACTGTTGATGGCGCAGAATTCTCTCGGGCTGTTGCTCAGGTTTCGGTTGCTGCTGCTCGTGATGAAACCTTGCCGATCCTCACTGGCATCAAGGTTGAGTTTGAAGATGACACGATGACACTATTGGCGACTGACCGCTATCGTCTTGCGATGCGTGAGTTGAATTGGAAGCCAGCTGAATCGAGCGTTTCAACTTCGGCTCTCGTGAAGGCTAAGACCCTTTCGGATGTCGCTAAGACGTTAGGTTCTGCTGGTGAGCTCAGCATCTGCATGGAGGAAAACGGCGATATTGTCGGTTTCGTTTCGGGTTCGCGCCGCACCACTACGCTTTTGGTTGATGGTGATTACCCTAAGATTCGCTCTCTGTTCCCGGAGGAATCGCTTATTCACGCATCGGTTTCTACTCCTGAGCTGATTGAGGCCGTTCGCCGTGTTTCGATCGTGGCTGAGCGAAACACCCCTGTGCGTTTGCAATTCACTGATGCCCAGGTCGCGCTCGATGCGGGAACGGGTGAAGAGGCCCAAGCTGAAGAAGCCATCGAAAGCCAGCTCAACGGCGATGAGATCACGGTCGCTTTCAACCCTCCGTTCTTGTCCGAGGGTTTGTCTGCTTTTGACACTGAGAATGTTCAGTTTGCGTTCACTACCGCGCCGAAGCCTGCGATGTTGACCGCGCTTGATCAGGAAACCGGCCAGCCGGATATGTCTTTCCGCTATTTGGTGATGCCGGTGCGACTGCCTAACGCGTGATGTTTAGGTGTATCTGACGCATCTTTCGCTGCACGATTTCCGTACGTATCAGCATCTCGAGTTGCCTTTGAGCCCTGGCACTACTGTTTTGGTGGGGCCCAATGGTGTGGGTAAAACCAACATTGTTGAGGCAATCGGCTATTTGGCTACACAGGATTCTCACCGTGTGAGCCAGGATGCACCGCTGGTGCGTTTCGGTGCGGAGCGCGCGTTGATCGCGGGCCAGGTTAACCGCGGGGACCGCCTGACGCGTGTTGAAGTTGAGATTAATCCGCGGCGTCGGAACCGGGCACGGGTCAATCGCGCTGATTTTTCGCGAGCTCGTGAGGCTTTAGGCATTCTCCGTTCGATCCTGTTTGTCCCTGAAGATCTGGAGCTGGTCAAGGGCGAGCCGGAGGTTCGGCGCCGTTTCCTTGATGATCTTGTGGTGCAGCTTCGGCCGGATCAGGCCGCGGTGCGCAACGAATTTGACCGGGTATTGCGTCAACGCAACGCACTTTTGAAGTCGGCTCGCGCATCGGGCGGTTTCACTGAAGCCCACGAGGCCACTCTTGATGTGTGGGATATGCATTTCGCGCAAGCTGCGGCACCGCTTATGCGGAACCGGATTCATGTGGCGAAATTGTTGGCTCCGCATGTTGCCCAGGCTTATTCGGAGCTGACGAATGGGGCTAAGGCGGCTACGTTGCGTTATTTCGCGACAGTGGTTGATGAGGCGGAAACGCTGGGTTCGGTTGATGGCCCGGTCGCGGAGCAGACGTTGTTGACCCCTGATATGGTGCACATCACTGATGTGGTGAGCCAAGCGTTGGAGGCTTCCCGCGCCCGTGATATTGAGCGTGCCACGACAACGGTTGGTCCGCATCGTGATGATGTGATGTTGGGGCTTGGGTCCGCGCCGGCTAAGGGTTTTGCCTCTCACGGGGAGACGTGGTCGTTGGCGCTGGCCTTGCGGTTGGCGGCGTTTCGGGTTCTGATGGAGGATGACCCTTCCGATGCGGCGCGTCCTGTATTGATTCTGGACGATGTGTTCGCTGAGTTGGATGAGTTCCGGCGGCAGCGTCTGGTGGCGGCGCTGGCGGATGCCGAGCAGGTTGTGGTTACTGCCGCGGTGGGTAGCGAGATTCCTCAAGGGTTGGATGCCACGGTGGTGCGTGTTTCGCCTGGGGAGGTGATGATCGATGACGCCACAAACGCCTGAGCCGTGCCCTGAAGAGGACAGTTTTGAAACGCAGGGTTGTGATTTTGAAACGCAGGGTTGTGATGCGCAGCCGAATGAGGTTGAGGTGTTCGAAGCTGAACTTGAGGGGCTTGATGCTTTGGTGGATGACGCCCCGGCGGTGGTTTTGGCTCGCGCGCGGAAGCTTGCTTTGTCCCAAGGTGATGTGCGCCGTGATGCGGCGATGGTTCAGCGCGCTAAGCAGAAGGCACGGGCCCGTAAGAGCCGTAAGCAGAAGTGGGATGATCCTGATGCTGGCGGGCGTGATCCGGTGGGTTTGGGTGAGCTACTGGAGCGGATGATGCGTTCGCGGGGCTGGGCTGAACCGGTTGCGGTGGGTTCTGTTTTGGCTCGGTGGCCTGAGATTGTGGGGCCGCAGGTTGCCGCGCACGCGGTTGCTGAGTCTTTTGAGGATTCGGTTGTGGTGGTTCGGTGTTCTTCTACTGCGTGGGCTACGAATCTGCAGCTGATGCAGCATGATTTGTTGAAGCGTTTGGATGCTGCGGTGGGTCATGGCGTGGTGACGCGGATCAAGGCTTTGGGGCCGGCGGCGCCTTCGTGGCGTAAGGGGCCGCGGTCTGCTCCGGGCGGGCGGGGCCCGCGGGACACATACGGGTGAGGCACGCGAGGCATCGTGTGTTTCGCACCCGGCGCATCGTTCCCACCACTGCCCTTCCGAACCCCGCATTCTGAGCCTTGTATTGCGTACTCCGCATCCCGCTCGATCGGTTCTGAGGGGATGGGAGGGCCGGAGGGGATGCCCTACATATATGGGGATGCATCGTGTCTAAGGGGCGTTTACGGGCCTGCTAACGCGACGAACGTACTTATTCCGCGCTAGAATGGATCTAAATTGGCGTTTTTGTGTGCCCGCGTGCTTGTTGTTGTGCGTGTGGTGCAGGCGCCCGCTGTAGATGATTGAAGAACTGGGAGTACCGTGGCGGAGGATATCCAGCCGGAGAACGGCGTTTCGGAACACCATGAGGGGTCTGGGGATCAGACTCATGGTGAGACACATGAGGGCACCGGCCATGTCGGCAACCATAAGGTGACTGAGGAATACGGTGCGTCTGCGATTACGGTGCTTGAGGGGCTTGAGGCTGTCCGGAAGCGCCCGGGTATGTACATCGGTTCGACCGGCCCGCGTGGTTTGCATCACCTCGTGTATGAGGTGGTTGATAACTCGGTCGATGAGGCGTTGGCCGGGTATGCGGACACGATCCGGGTGACCCTGCAGGACGATGGTGGCGTCCGTGTTGAGGATAACGGCCGCGGTATCCCGGTGGATATGCACCCGACGGAGGGCCGCCCGACCGTTGAGGTCGTGATGACCATTTTGCATGCTGGCGGTAAGTTCGGCGGCGGCGGTTATGCGGTTTCGGGTGGTTTGCACGGTGTTGGTATTTCGGTTGTGAACGCGCTTTCGCGCCGCATTGACACGTGTGTTAAGCGTCAGGGTTACGAGTGGAATGTGACGTTTGAGAACGGCGGCCACGTTGTGGGTGAGGGGCTCACGCGTGGTGCTGCGACTGATGAGACGGGCACGATCCAGACGTTCTATCCGGATCCGGAGATTTTCGAATCGGTTGAGTTCGATTTTGAGACCCTACGTGCGCGCTTGCAGCAGATGGCGTTTTTGAACAAGGGTTTGCGCATCGTTTTGACTGATGAGCGCAGTCTTGATGATGCCGGTGATGAGGTTGTTGATGAGGCCGATGCGGACGCAGGCGAGGCTGAGAAGAAGCCGCAGCATCGCACGGTGGATTATAAGTATGACGAGGGCTTGCTTGATTACGTCAAGTTCCTGAACGCGTCGAAGAAGGCTGAGCTGATCCATGAAGACGTGATCGCTTTTGAGGCCGAGGATACTGACCGGAAGATTTCGGTTGAGATCGCGATGCAGTGGACTTCGGCGTATTCGGAGTCGGTGCACACGTATGCGAACACGATTAACACTCATGAGGGTGGTACTCATGAGGAGGGTTTCCGTGCCGCGTTGACCTCGTTGATTAACCGTTATGCGCGTGAGAATAACCTTCTGAAGGAGAAGGATGACAACCTCACGGGTGACGATATCCGTGAGGGTCTTACCGCGGTGGTTTCGATCAAGCTGGGTGAGCCGCAGTTTGAGGGCCAGACCAAGACGAAGCTGGGTAACTCGATTGCGCGTGGGTTTGTGCAGGGTGTTATTCACGACGGTTTGGGTGACTGGCTGGAGCGTAACCCGATGCCGGCGCGGGATGTGATCCGGAAGGCGATGCTTTCGGCGCAGGCTCGTATGGCTGCGCGGAAGGCTCGTGATCAGGCTCGGCGTAAGTCTCCGTTGGAGACGTTCGGTATGCCGGGTAAGTTGTCGGATTGCTCGTCGAAGAACCCGGCTGAGTGCGAGATCTACATTGTTGAGGGTGACTCCGCGGGTGGTTCGGCTAAGCGTGGCCGTGATCCGCGGACTCAGGCGATTTTGCCGTTGCGCGGCAAGATCCTGAATGTTGAGCGTGCGCGTCTGGATAAGGCGTTGGCTAACCGTGAGGTTCAGTCGATGATTACCGCGTTCGGTACGAACATCGGTGAAGAGTTCGATATTGAGAAGTTGCGGTATCACAAGATTGTTTTGATGGCGGATGCGGATGTTGACGGTCAGCACATCACCACGTTGTTGTTGACGGTGTTGTTCCGGTTTATGCGTCCGCTGATTGAGCGCGGTTATGTGTATTTGGCGCAGCCGCCGCTGTATCGCATCAAGTGGTCGAACGCTCCGCACGATTATGTGTTTACTGACGCTGAGCGTGATGAGGCGTTGGAGAAGGGCCGCGCGGCTGGCCAGCGTTTGCCTAAGGATAATGCGATCCAGCGTTATAAGGGTTTGGGCGAGATGGATTATTCGGAGTTGTGGGATACAACTATGAACCCGGAATTCCGTACGTTGAAGCAGGTCACGATGGATGATGCTGCGGCTGTGGATCAGGTGTTTTCTGTTCTGATGGGTGAGGACGTTGAGTCTCGCCGTGAGTTTATTCAGCAGAATGCCCGTGATGTGAGGTTCCTGGATATTTAGGTTCGTCAGGGTGCGCGGCGTTCTATGGTGTGGATCGAGTACATGGATCTGACGGTGGCGCTGTTGCTGAGGAAGACTTTTGGATTTTGAGGCTAAGGAAGAAGCTGTAATTCGATGAGTGAGAACAACACTCCTGATCCGGATGTGAACGCTGAGGGCGTCGGGGAGTCTTTGGCTCCAGCGGTGGTTGCTGGTGACCGTGTTTCGCAGGTTGATCTGCAGACTGAGATGCAGCAGTCGTATCTGGATTATGCGATGGCTGTCATTGTTGGTCGTGCGTTGCCGGATGTGCGTGATGGTTTGAAGCCGGTGCATCGTCGTGTGATTTATGCGATGTATGACGGCGGGTATCGGCCGGATCGCGGGTTCAATAAGTGTGCCCGTGTTGTTGGTGAGGTGATGGGTCACTTCCACCCGCACGGTGATTCGGCGATTTATGACACGTTGGTGCGTCTGACTCAGGACTGGGTCATGCGCTACCCGTTGGCTACGGGCCAGGGTAACTTCGGTTCTCCGGGTAACGATGGCGCTGCGGCTCCTCGTTATACGGAGACGAAGATGGCTCCGTTGGCTATGGAGATGGTTCGGGATATCCACGAGGACACCGTGGATTTCATGCCGAACTATGACGGCAAGAATCAGGAGCCGACTGTTTTGCCGGCCCGTTTCCCGAACCTGTTGGCTAATGGTTCGGCTGGTATTGCCGTTGGTATGGCAACGAATATTCCTCCGCATAATATGCGTGAGCTTGCCGATGGTGTGCAGTGGGCTCTGCAACATCCGGATGCGAGCCGTGAGGAGTTGCTTGAGGCGCTGATGCAGCGCATTCAGGGCCCGGACTTCCCTACGGGTGCCCGTATTTTGGGGCGTAAGGGTATTGAGGATATGTACCGCACTGGTCGCGGTTCTATCCCGATGCGTGCGGTGGTTAATGTCGAGGAGATCGACGGCCGTACGTGCTTGGTTGTGACTGAGCTTCCGTATCAGGCGAATCCGGATAATTTGGCGATCAAGATCGCTGATCTTGTGAAGGACCACAAGATTCAGGGCATCGCGGACTTGCGGGATGAGACCTCTGGCCGTACTGGTCAGCGTCTGGTGATTGTCCTGAAGCGGGACGCTGTCCCGAAGGTTGTATTGAACAACCTGTATAAGCACACGGAGCTGCAGCAGAATTTCTCGGCGAACATGTTGGCGCTCGTGGACGGTGTTCCGCGCACACTTTCGCTGGATGCGTTCATTATTCACTGGATTAATCACCAGATCGATGTGATTGTCCGCCGCACTAAGCATCGTTTGAAGAAGGCCAAGGCTTTGGCGCATATTCAGGTTGCTTTGTTGATGGCGCTGGATGTGCTCGATGACGTGATTGCGTTGATCCGGAAGTCACCGACTGTTGATGAGTCGCGTGAGGGTTTGAAGAAGCTCTTGGGGATCGATGATGATCAGGCGAACGCGATTCTGGATATGCAGTTGCGCCGGCTGGCTGCGTTGGAGCGTCAGAAGATCCAGGACACGTATGACGCGTTGATGGAGGAGATCGCGCGTTATGAGCGGATCCTTGCTTCTGAGACGTTGCAGCGTGAGGTGATTTCTGAGGAGCTCACGGATATTGTGGAGCGTTTCGGTGATGACCGCCGCACTGAGATTGTGCGTGGCTATGACGGGGATATGTCTGTTGAGGATTTGATCCCTGTTGAGGAAATGGTTGTCACGATCACTCAGGGTGGCTACGTCAAGCGGACGCGTTCTGATAATTATCGGGCGCAGAACCGTGGCGGTAAGGGCATTCGTGGCGCGCAGTTGCGTGGCCAGGATGTTGTGGAGCATTTCTTTGTGACCACGACCCACCATTGGATTGCGTTCTTCACGAACTTCGGCCGCGTCTATCGCTTGAAGTGTTACGAGTTGGCGGAGGCTGCGCGCGATGCGCGGGGTCAGCATGTGGCGAATGTGTTGGCTTTCCAGCCTGGCGAGCAGATTCAGCAGGTTTTGGCGCTGGAGAATTATGAGCAGTCGCCGTATCTGGTGTTGGCTACCCGTAATGGTTTGGTTAAGAAGACTCGTTTGGAGGAGTACGACACGAACCGTACGGCCGGTGTGATCGCGGTGAATCTGCGTGAGGGTGATGAGCTTGTTTCGGCTGGTTTGGCCAGCGAGCATGATGATCTGATGCTGGTTTCGAAGAAGGGTATGTCGGTTCGTTTCACGGCTACTGATGACGCTCTTCGCCCGATGGGTCGCGCGACGTCTGGTGTTACGGGTATGAAGTTCCGCGCAGGCGATGAACTGTTGGGTATGAGTGTTGTTCGTGACGATGAGGCTTCGTTTGTCTTCACTGTCACGGATAGCGGTTATGCCAAGCGCAGCCCGGTATCGGATTACCGTGTTCAGGGTCGTGGCGGCCTCGGGATTAAGGTTGCGAACTTGCCTGAGGATCGTGGCGAGCTGGTTGGTTTCAAGGTTGTTCAGGAAGATGACGAGATCCTGGTTGTGATGCAGTCGGGCAAGGTTGTCCGTACGGCTGTGAACCAGGTTTCGCCTACTGGCCGTGACACGATGGGCGTGATTTTCGCTAAGCCGGACAAGAAGGATCACATTCTTGCGGTTGCGAAGAACGCTAATCATGACTTGGAAGCTGCCGGTGAGGAAGCCGGCGATGACGAGACTGATACTTCAGGTGTAGACGTGGAGGGTACCGAAGCGGGTACAGTTGCTGAAGTGCAGATAGATGATCAGGGCGAGGGCGCTGATTCTGAGCCAACTGACGGAGGAGACGAGTGAGTACCTCAAAGAATCCTGGTGCGCAGCGGCCTAACGCGTCGTCTGGGAAGGGTCGTAGCCCGGCCCCGCAAACGGTGAGTTCGCAGGGGAAGGCTCGTCCGGCGTCGTCGGGGGCTCGCCCAGCTAATGCGCGTGGCAGTAACCCTACCCTGGTGCGCCCTGCGCCTAAGGCGAAGGTGCGTAAGGCACGCCTCATGGTGTCCAAGGTGGACATCTGGAGCGTTTTGAAGCTTGCGTTCTTGTTGTCTGTGGCTTTGGGCGTGGTCACGGTTGTTGCGACTGTGGTGCTCTGGGCTATCTTCGACGTCGCTGGTGTTCTTGACCAGATCAACAACTTCTTGGGCACGATTATGGGTGAAGGCAAGAAGTTTGATGTCAAGGATTATGTGTCGATGGGTAACGTCACGAGCTTCTCGGTGATCATCGCGGTAGTCAACGTGATTCTGTTGACGGTGCTTTCGATGGTGGCTGCCGTGATCTATAACTTGTCGGCTTCCCTTGTTGGCGGAATTACGGTAACGTTAACTGACGACTAGACGCCTGCAGTGACGTTGGCGGTCTCGTCCGGTTTACGTGAGTTTCACATCACATCACGTTCGATTTGGAACTTAGAAAGAAACCAGGTAGAGTCTTTCAACGTTGCTCCTGCTAAGGAAACAAAACGAATGAGAACTGAATACTGAATCTCTTGAAAATTGAGAGATGCAAAGTTGAAGTTTAGATTTCGTTTCGATTTTGTTCAAGAAGGTTCTAGGAATAGAATCGACTGAAGAAAGATTCCTTAGCGGAATTCCGTAGCAAAACTCCTCACGGAGTGAGAGACGGAAATGGTGCGGGCGTATAGCTCAGACGGTTAGAGCGCATCGCTGATAACGATGAGGTCCCTGGTTCAATTCCAGGTACGCCCACCATGGGGGATTGGCGCAATTGGTAGCGCATCTGCTTTGCAAGCAGAGGGTTAGGGGTTCGAGTCCCCTATCCTCCACAAAGTGAAGGTCCGGATGATCGAAAGGTCAGCCGGACCTTCGTCATTTAACTCACGGCCACTGCGCAACCAGGCTGCGGGACAGCCCTATGCCCCGCGCGGCCCCTTTTGACCCTTAACCCTGGTTGCCTGTGGAGCCTTAGGCGCAGACTGATGGGCCGGTGGCTCAGGAGGGCCTCAGGGGAAGGGCCTGAGCGCCTTGACGCCCCGTGGGCCTGTTGACGCCCTTGTGAGGGCCGTTAAAGGAAGCGAGGCATAAAGAGAGCGCCCCCTCACCAACGTGTGGTGAGGGGGCGCTCTCGCGTCTTTGAGCTCGCTGTCTGCGAGCGGGAACGCTTACTTGTTCAGTGGGTTATCCGAACCGGTGCTTGCGTTCTTCAGCGGCTTCTCCGCAGCCGGCTTCTCAGCAACTGGCTTATCGGCTGCGCGGCGGCCGGACTGCTTAGGCTTCTCGCCAGTGACCTTCTCCTTGACGTCTGCAGCCTTGTCCTTGGCGGCGTCAACTGCGGTGCCAGCGGCGTCCTTAGCCTTGCCAGCAGCCTCCTTGACGGCGTGCTTAGCGTCGTCGCTGGCTACCTTGTCTTTGACGTCTGCAGCTTTGTCCTTAGCGGCATCGACACCGGTCTTAGCGGCGTCCTTAGCCTTCTCCACAGTGGACTCCTTCTCGGAAGCTGGCTTCGAAGCCAAGGTCGGGGCCTTCTCCTGAGGAGCAGGGTTCTTCCAAGGGTCCTCGACTGGACGGGATGCACGCCAAGCAGCAACAGCGGCAGCACCAATCGCTGCGAAGAGGACGAACAAGAAGAACTTCTTGCCGCCGGACTTCTTCTGCTTCTTACGCTCCTTAGCGGCTGCCTTACGAGCCGCCTCGGCCGCCTGCTTAGCCTGCTTCTTCAACTGACGCTTGGACATCTTCTTGCCCTTCTTCGCTTTCTTAGCGGACTTTTCCAACTCTGCACGGCCAGCGTTAGCTCCAGCCTGAGCCTGGGCTGCCAGCTCGGAAGCTTTAGTCTTAGCGTTCGTAAAGGTCTCGCTAGCGGTTTCTTGCGCGCGGGAGGCGAAATCCTTAGCTGCGGGGACGACGTCGTCCTGAACCTTTTCCATCATGTCTGCTGCCTTCTCCTTAGCGGTGTTCAAACCATCGGCAATAACCGGGGAAACCTGCTCATAACCGTGAGCAAGCGCTTCGGTGGCCGCATGGAGCTTAGGAGCAGCCCAATCGCGTACATTCTCGACAGTGCTGGCAATTGCGCCTTCTGTCTTCTTAACTGAACGGTCTTTCATGACTGCTCTCCTGTTTTAGTTGTTCGTCCACACATGAGTAGACGTTGTTCCATACATTTACCCTAGACGGAAAACGAGGTGTTGTGTTGGGATTTGTAGAACTTGCCCCAACCTGTTCACTGAACGCGTATGATTCGGCCACATAAACAGGGGCGCCTCATGGGATGATGGGGGCATGAGCATTGCAACGCATGAAGCAACTATTCATACGAGCTTGGGCGACGTAGTTCTGAATCTGTTCGGCAACCACGCGCCACAGACTGTTGAGAACTTTGTTGGTTTGGCAACCGGCGAGAAAGAATGGACCGACCCTGCAACGGGTGAAGCCCGTAAAGGCACTCCCCTGTACAACGGCACCATCTTCCACCGCATCATCAAGGACTTCATGATCCAGGGCGGTGACCCTCTGGGTCGCGGCATCGGTGGCCCGGGCTACCAGTTTGATGACGAGATCCATCCCGAACTGACGTTCGCTGAACCGTATAAGCTCGCGATGGCCAACGCAGGTAAGCGGATGGGCCGCGGCACCAACGGTTCCCAGTTCTTCATCACGACCGTGCCAACCACATGGCTGCAGGGCAACCACACCATCTTCGGTGAGGTTGTGGACGATGCGTCCAAGGCCGTCGTGGATAAGCTCAACGCAGTCCCTACGGGCCCGGCCGATAAGCCACTCGAGGACGTCGTTATTTCCTCGATCGATATTAAGAAGCTGTAACTTGTGGCTCGCTTAGGTGCCCCGGTGCTGTAACAGCGCCGGGGCACCTGCCTTTAAGGGCTCTCACCATGGAGACATCGAACGAACGGGGATATCAATGAGGAATCTGCTGGCGCGTTACCCGGGAACAATCATCATCACTGTGGTCTTGGTGGCGTTCTATATCGTCCAGCTTGTGGTGGAAAGCTTCACCGAGGACATGTTGATCCGCGGGGTCTACGTTAACGAGCAACCGTGGCGTCTATTGAGTTCAGGGTTTGTCCACAGCACCGAGTTCCTGCCTTCAGCGCACCTACTGAGTAACCTGCTGATGCTGTGGTACGTGGGGCTGCTGCTCGAACGGATCCTAGGCACAATCCGGTTCATAGCAGTCTTCCTCGTAGGCGTCGTGGGAGGAAGTGCCGCGGTCGTATTGCTAACAAGCCCCATCGACGGGGCGCTGGGTGCCTCCGGCGGGATCTTCGCCCTGTGCACTTCCCTACTCATGGTCCTGCGTAAAGGAGCAACCACGGCGTTCGCAAGCCTCACGACCGTTGTGGTCATCATGTTTCTCCAGGGGCTGTTCATGCCAGGAGTTTCGTGGGAAGGCCACCTCGGCGGAGCAATCACAGGTATCGTGCTGGGCGCGACCGCACGCTTCCAGCCCTATGTTCTTGAACGTGTAAGCGACCTCTTCGATGTGACAGAAGGAATCAAACCCTCCGTGTCGCGGCAGAAGATCGTGACGGAAGTACCGCGCCGCATTGCAGAAGTTGCGATCTATGCCGGAGTGGTTGCCCTCGCCGTATGGCTGAGCACGAGCCACGTAACATCAACGCTCACGAAATACGGCATCACACCGTGATGTGCAACACCGTGACGTACAACATTGCGAGCTAAGCCTTGTGAGCCTGACCTAGGGCAGAGGACTGACCCTGACCTCTGCTCCTGATGGCGACCCCTGTCCCTCATCCTGACTGACCTCTAGCCCAGACGCCGCGTAAAGCACGCGGCGTCTTTACTTATCCACAGTGGTTCTCCACAGTGTGGACAAGAACACAACGGTGTAATTCGAATAAGGGACAAATATTCGAAGAAAAACTGTGCTAACTATAACCTAGGCCAAGATCCAGCTTAAAGATTACTTAAAGCAAGCACTAGCGAAGATGTGTTCGAATGTTTTCCCACTTTTTATCCCCACCTGTGGATAACTTTGTGCACGGGTGTTGACAGAATCTTGGAATTCTCGTTAATTTTCGCCACCTGCCGTTATCTTCATGTTTATCCACAGTCGTTTTCCACAGTGTGGAGAACTTACACCGTTGTGATTTATGAAAGATCTTTCAGATCTTAAGATACGGGGATGACTGTGATTCCGGGGATCCGGACATCTTTCTGTGCATAGACTGTGAGAATATTTCGCAATCCACACACTTTATCCCCACCTGTGGATAACTCAAGTTCACAGGTCCACAGCTCTTGTAATCCACAGTCGCCGTTTCTCGGCCTGCATGGGCCATGAAAACCCTGCCAACCGGTTCGGCTTACGCCATCTGGGTCTCTATAGGAGCCTCCGCGGCCGTCGCCTACGGGATGATCACCGGTGACGAAAACTTCAGCATCATCAAAGTGCTTCTCCTGTTAGGGATGATCGCGTGCGTGATTGGGCTCAAACTCGTATCGAGCTGAGCACACGCACCTATTGAGGCAGATACGAAAGAGGCGGAAGCCCGCAACTCATGCGAACTTCCGCCCCTCAAAAGCTGAGTAGACAGGACGACTGGCTCTATTCTCGCCAGCCGAACATCATGATGAAGCCGATCATGGAGATACCGAAGCCAATCAGAATGTTCCAGTTACCGATCTTCGGGATCGGCAACTCGACACCGACCATGTGGGCAACATAGAACGTCACGATCCACACCAGACCGAGAATCATGAAGCCAAACATGATGGCCTTATATACAGGAGAAACAGGCTGGAACTCGCTGGCTTCACGGCGCTGACGACGAGTCAGCTCCTGCTGCTTGATCGCAGCGTTACGTGCAGCAGGGTTCCCAATCTTCTTCGGATTAGAAGATGCGCGCTTGGAAGATTCAGACACGTGTCCTCCTCAACCCATTCAACGTAGCGGTGTCAACGGCTCAGTGTTCAACACCTGGATATGAACAGGTTGTAATATTGGTTAGTGTTCCCGGGCTCGGGCTCAACATCACATTCTAACGGTACATAACCCTGAAAATGCTAAAGAGTCCACAATAGAGCTAACAAACTCAGGAGGGGCTTGTGACAGCAGAGCCAATTGCCCGACGGCCTCGCAGGCGACGCAGCGTCGGGTCAGTGATCATCGGGATCATCGCTGAACTTTTGCTCACCGCAGGTCTCTTCGTCCTCCTCTTCATTGGTTGGCAGCTGTGGTGGACCAACATCGAAGCCGAATCCGTTCAGCAAAACGCCATCAGCCAGGTCACCCAAGAATGGGATCAAGCCGAGAAGAAGAGCAAGGACGGTAAACCCACTACCCCGATCGAAGGGGAAACCTGGGGAATCCTCTATATCCCTAAATTCGGCCACAACTATGCCAAGCCCATTGCTGAAGGCATTGGGATGGATGTCCTCAACACCGTGGGCGTAGGCCGCTACCCACAAACCCAAATGATTGGCGAGAAGGGCAACGTAGCGTTCGCTGGCCACCGCCAAACCCACGGGCAAGTGTTCTGGGACATGGACAAACTCAGCGAAGGCGACACCGCCTACATTCAAACCAAGGACGGCATCTACTCATATAAGCTCCGGCAACTCCAGTACGTCAGCCCGGAGCAATCCGACGTACTACTTCCAGTACCTGGCCAGCCCGGAGCGAAACCGCAAGAGAAACTTATGACGCTGACAACCTGCCATCCGCCGTTCAGTATGGCCGAGCGCATCATCTCAACCTTCGAACAAACCGACTTCTCTAAACGCGGTGAACCAATCCCTGCCGAAATCGAAGACATCGTCACTAAAACTACGGGAGGAAACGGCTGATGTACGGCTTCATTTTCAGGCTCCTACCTGGCCCACTATGGATCCGGGTACTCCAAGCGATCCTCCTTGCAGTCTTTGTGATCCTCTTGCTCATGAACTACGTCTTCCCTCTGCTGAACCCCTATAGCCCGTGGCAAGACTCCACGGTTAGCGGGAGCATTCTGGGAACGTTAGGCGGAGGCAAGTGACACACGGGTACCAACTAGGGGGCCGTGCGCACGAGCGGCTGAGCCCTGAGGCAGCGCAGCGTCAGGAATCGTTGCAGGGTGGTCGGGTACTTGTTGTCGACAACTATGACTCGTTCGTCTATACGCTGGTGGGTTATCTCCGTGAGCTCGGAGCGCAAGTCAGAGTTATTCGCAATGACGAATATTCACTCGAAGAAGCCCGGAATCTAGCAGAAGATTTCGATGGCGTACTCATCTCCCCCGGCCCAGGCAATCCACTAAATGCCGGAATAAGCATAGGTCTAATCCGTATATGTGTTGAACGGAATATTCCGCTGTATGGGGTCTGCTTAGGTCTGCAGTCTCAAGCTGAGGCGTTCGGCGGCATAGTGAGCCACGCAGAACAGCTTATGCACGGGCGAACCTCACTCGTAGAACACACGGGCCACCCCATGTTCGAAGGGGTCGCCAATCCGTTCACAGCAACCCGGTACCACTCGCTGGCAGTGCAAGCCGGTACGGTCCCAGATGATCTCGAGGTAACCGCCCAAACCAAGGACGGGGTGATCATGGGGCTAGCTCACAAGACCGCACTGGCATGGTGTGTGCAGTTCCACCCCGAGTCCGTCCTGACACAAGACGGCTATCGGATGCTCGGTAACTGGCTCGAAGCCCTTGGCCTGCCGGGCGCAGCAGAGCGGGCTGAGAAACTCAGCCCGCTCATCAGTAGTGTCAATCAGCGCTAGTCAGCGGCCTCTACGGCATAAGAGAGCAACCGGTGTGGCAAGGCCGAACGCTGATATGACCATCGGCCGCTGATACTAGATAGCGGCCGATGATCAACGGTGACTACTCGACGATTCCGAGACTATTCGTCGGCTCCGATGGTTGAGGACGGGGATTCCTCAGAATCCTCTCCGGAATCGGATTCATCTCCCCCATCTTCAGACTCATCGGACGGGCTTTCACTCGGTTGTTCCGGAGCCTCCGCAACCACGATCACAACGATGCTACCCGGCGAGGTCTTAGTGCCCTTGCCTGGACGCTGAGAAACCACGGTCCCCTCGTCAACAGAATCATCCACGGCGCGGGTCACCTGGACCTCAAGCTTGTACTCATCCGAGGTCAACTTCTTGACGGCTTCGGATTCCTCAAGCCCCGTCACGTCAGGAAGGCTGACCTCACCCGAGGAAATCGTCAACTGGACTTCGTCACCGAAACGCAACTCAGTCCCAGGTTTCGGGCTCACCTCAAGCACGGTCCCCTGCGATTCGTTAGCGGAGTCCTTCGTCTTGACGTCATCCGAAACCGTGAGCTTCGCTTCTTCCAAGATTCGACGGGCTTCGCGCTCGTTCTTACCGATCACGCCGCGGGGAACCTTAACCTTATCGGTACCCTCAGAAACCATGAGCGTCACCACGGTCTGCTTCTTCACGCTCGTGCCAGCCGCAGGGTCAGTCGAGATCACATGGCCCTCATCAACGGAATCCGAATGTTCTTCCTTGACCTCATAATTTAGTTCAAGCTCAGTCAGCTTCGCTTGCGCCTGCTCGAGAGAGAGGTTCTCCAAAGAAGGAATGTTGACGGGCGCGTTCCTTTCGCGTTCAGCCTGCATCCACAGCAGCCCGAACACCACACCGACGATCAGCAACACACCGAAGATCGAAGAAGCGATCCACAGCCCCTTCCGGCTGCGCTTATCGCGTTCCTCAAGCTCCTCATCGTCATTGCTTTCCTGTAACGCAACCGGCTGCGCGTTCAAAGGCTGCCCGTTCATGGCATGCCCAGAGGCGTTCTGCGGCATCTGGGCTGCACCCATAATCGCTGCAGCAGGTGCCGCGGCAGGCAACGTGCGAGTGGCGAGCGTAGCCGGCGACGGCGGTGTCTCTCCACGCTGCACGGAACGCAACGCAGCGGCGAACTCATCCGCCGTCTGGTAGCGGTCCTCGCGGTCCTTGGCTAACGCAACCTGCAAAAGCTCTTCCATAGCCTGCGGGATCTCAGGGTTGAAACGCTGAGCACGCGGGGGAGCTTCACTCACGTGCTGATACGCGACTGAAACTGGAGAATCGCCTTGGAAAGGAGGGCGGCCTGTCAACAGCTCAAACAGCAAGCAACCGGCCGAATACAGGTCCGAACGCTGATCAACATCATCGCCGCGAGCCTGCTCAGGTGAAAGATACTGGGCCGTACCCACAACCGTTTGTGGTTGCGTCATGGTCGCGGCGGAATCCGCCAACGCACGCGCAATACCAAAGTCCATGACCTTGATAGAGCCGGAGTTGGTGACCATCACGTTGGCAGGCTTAATGTCACGGTGCACAATGCCTTGCTTATGCGATGACGATAACGCAGCCAGAACACCGAGGGTCGCGTTGATCGCGTCCTTCTGCGACAGCGGGCCATGCTTGAGGCGTTCCTTGAGCGTATGGCCGGCCACGTACTCCATCACGATGAACGGGACCTTGAGGCTCGAATGCTCCCCCGGGATGCGAACATCCGTGTCACCAGTATCAAAAACAGAGACGATCGTAGGGTCATTCAGGCCAGCCACAGCCTTCGCTTCGCGGCGGAAACGAGCCTGGAAAATAGGGTCCCGCGCCAAATCGGAGCGCAGAATCTTCACGGCTACATCGCGGCCCAACAAAACGTCGCGAGCCAGCCACACATCGGCCATGCCCCCGCGGCCAATCAAGCGGTCAAGCTCATAACGATCATTCAGAGTGTGCTGGCGTGGCTGCGCCGCCTGCTCTTCCTCCCGATGACGGGGGCGGTCTTGCTGTTCGTCCTCAGTCACGAGTCACCTCAGTTGCTACTTGGAGGGTCAATGGATGGCAACGGCCTACCTGATCGTTGCGGGGCACTCTGGCTAGGCTCTGCGCTCGGCTGCGCAGTTTCGCTAGGCGGCTCCGAGGTCGGGCTTGGCTGCTCTGTCTGTGAAGGCTGCTCAGATTGAGTTGGGCTCGGCTGCTGCGTCCGCGAAGGGCGCGGCTGCTGAGTCGGTTGTTGCTGAGTTGGCGACGGGGCCGGCTGCGGAGAAGTGAACGCACCGTAATAGATGGTGATCTTGCTACCCTTCTCGAGCTCACCCGTCGGGTCGATATCCACAACCCGAGCCGCTTGAGACGCCGAGGAAACCTGACGAGGCTCTGCCTCAACCTTAAAGCCACGCGATTCAAGCTCACCCATGGCCTGTTGATACGGCTGGCCAAGGTACTTCGACTTGGTCACCAGCACAGTATCGTCCGCGCTCTTGGACTCAGACTCGGATTCCGATTCAGATTCGGATTCAGACTCTGACTCCGAAACAGACTCACTCACCGACGGGCTCGGCTTCGCCGAACCACCCGTCAACTTCGGAATCAGAACCGCGCCACCAATAATCAGCGCAAGCACCAGAAGACCAATGAGCCACCACAGCCACGTCTTCTTACCGCCATCATCCTCATCATCATCCGGATCCGAAGGCCCAGGGAAGCCGCCTTCTTCCTCACCCGATTCGAACATCGGGAAGGAAGGGGCCGCGGACCCAGAAACAGAATCCACTGCAGGCAACTGGGAGGTCGACGGGTTCGCGTCCTGAGAATCAACCACGGTCGTCGCGGCAGTAGGGGCGTCATTGGCGGCATCAGAGTCCTGATTCAGGAACAACTTCATCCCCGGCACCGCAGCAACCGCATCGGAGACACGACCCGCACGCAACGCATCGGCAGCAATCGCCAGCTTCGATGCGTTAGCCGGCCGGTTCAGAGGATCCTTAGCCAGCATCGACATGATGAGCGCATTCACCGGGGCATCCACCGTGTCAGGTAACGCCGGCGGGTTGTCATTGACCTGCGCCAACGCGATGGCGATCTGCGACTCACCCGTGAATGGGCGGCGACCAGCCAAGCACTCGTAACCGATAACGCCTAAGGAATACAGATCAGACTGGCCCGTAGCCTGCTGCCCGGTAGCCTGTTCCGGCGCTAAATACTGCGCTGTACCCATAACCTGGCCCGTAGCAGTCAACGGAACCTGATCAGCCAAACGCGCAATACCGAAATCAGTGATCTTGACCTTGCCGGACGGCATGATCAAAAGGTTGCCCGGCTTCACATCGCGGTGCACCAAACCACGCGCATGCGCAGACCCCAACGCGCGCGCCGTCTGAGCGATCACCGAAAGCGTGAAATCAGAGTTCAGGTTGCGTTCACGCTCAATGATGGTGGAAAGCGGCTCGCCGGGAACCAGCTCCATCACCAGATAAGCAGAGCCATCGGCCTCGCCGTAATCGTAAACATTCGCGATGCCGTCATTATTAAGCAGGGCCGTATGCCGAGCCTCAGCCCGGAAACGCTCCCTAAAGCCCGGGTCGCCCATATATTCCTCTTTGAGGATCTTGATGGCAACAACCCGGCCCAAGACATCGTCTAGAGCTTTCCAAACCTCACCCATACCGCCGATCGCGATGCGGTCAGTGAGCTTATAGCGGCTTCCAAGAACCATTCCGCTGGATGGTCTCATCGGTTCATCACCGCCCTCTCAATCTTGCTCATGATGGTGCTAGACAAGCCAGCGCTTTCCTCATAAGTGACGTTCTTGACAACAATCGTGACCGCATATTGAGGCTCATCTGCTGGGAAGAAACCGGTGATCCAGCCGTTGACCTTGCCTGATTCGCCAATATCTGCGGTACCGGTCTTGGCTGCAAGGTCCACACCGGACACACGCGCCCGCGTTGCGGTACCCGACTTCACAGGCTCGCGCATCAGCTTGGTCATATCCTGAGCTACCTCAGAGCTGGTGGCGCGGCCAAACTCCTCGGCCTTGAAACGCCTCAAAACACGCAGGTCAGGGCTCGTGACCTGCTTGATCAACTGCGGACGCATGATCACCCCGTCATTCGCGATACCCATCGCAACCATGTTCATCTGCAACGCGGTTGCCTGAACATCGAACTGGCCGAACGACGAGTACGCCAGCTGCGCGGGGTCGGAGGTGTCCGGCCACACCGATGCTGAGGTTGGAGCCAAACCCATCCAGTCCGGCTTCTCACCGAAACCGAACCGCTTGGTGACGTCCTTCATCTTGTCCGCACCGATGTCTTGAACAACCTGAGCGAACGGAGTGTTACAGGACTGCGCAACGATGAAGGTAAGCGGGGCCTTATCCGGCTTGCTAGCGCAAATACCGACGCTGAAGTTCTTCAACTCCCTCTCCGTACCAGGTGGTGACCAGGACGGAGGGTTGTCATATTCCTCATCCATCTGGAAATCGCCTGTCTCCAACCCCGCGATCAGGGTCAGCAACTTGAACGAGGAACCAGGCGGGATGCGGTCATAGACAGCGGGATTCCAGTTGACCGACAGCCCCGGAACAGATTCGAGCTTGGCGCGGTTCTGCTTAGCTTGATCCGCGTTCTCTACAGACAGCTCGTTCGCATCGAAGGTCGGCTTGTTGACCATCGCGAGAATCCGTCCGTCGCGGGGATCAGTCACAACAACGGAACCCTGCTTACCGTCCGGTAACGCATCGTAGGCGGCTTTCTGGATAGCCGGGTCGATGGTCAGCTCGATATCAGCGCCGCGGTCTTCCTTGCCCGTGAAGAGGTTGCTCAAACGGTCAAAGAACTGATCATCGGAGGTGCCAGACAAGGTCGACTCTTGAGTCGATTCAAGCTGGGTTGCGCCACTGTTGATCGAGTAGAAGCCCGTCAAGCCGGAGTACAGCTTGGAATCCGTGTAGGTTCGCTTGAACTTATATGGACCGTTTTCAGTCCTCACGCTCTGGGCGATCGGTTTGCCGTCCACAAGGATCGCGCCACGCGGGCGGTCATAGTTAGCGAGGATGGGTCGACTGTTCAACGGGTTGGTGTTGAGCTTCTCAGCACCGATGAACTGAACATAGGTTGTGCCCATGAGGATAACTACGAACAGGGTTACGACAGCCAGCCAGGTACGGCGGATTGCTGGATTCATGCTGACGTAGCACCTCCTGCGTTCGGACGGGCATCACTAGGGCGGGAATCATCACGATGGCCTTGGTGTCCTGCCCGATGTGCGGCGCGGCGGCCGCTTGGGCGAGCCGCTGGATGGGCACCTGGGCGAGCGTTGGACTGGTTCGGCCGGTTTGCCTGGCTAGTGTGGTTGCTTTCGGGGCGTGGCCGGTCGTCTTCACGCGCGTCCAGAGCAGACGGCGTCTCAGGTGCCGAAAGTTTGCTTGCCAGTAGCGAATCATCTTCGCTTGTGAGCAACCCACCGGTTGCTGGGCGCCGCGCATTGTGGCTGATGAGCAGCAGCACGGCCGCTAGAACCCAGTTAGCAAGCAAGGATGAACCACCTGCGGACATGAACGGGGTGGTCAAGCCGGTCAATGGGATGATGCGCAGCACGCCGCCTGTAACGATGAAGAACTGGAACGCGACCGCGAAAGACAGTCCGGTGGCTAGTAGCTTGCCGAAGCCATCACGGGCACCCAGGCCCGCGCGGATACCGCGCGAGGCAAACAGCAAGAAGAACATGACAACGGCGAAGAGGCCAACGAGGCCGATTTCTTCACCGAGAGCGGCATAGATCATGTCTGACTTCGCTACCGGGATGCGTTCAGGGGAGCCGGCGCCTAGTCCAGTGCCGCCAAGACCACCGTGAGCCATACCGAATAGGCCCTGAACCACCTGGTAGCTGCCGCCTGGGTCGCGGTAGTAGATGTCTGGGTTGAAAGCGTCGTACCAAATCTGGAAACGGGCCCGGACGTGCCTCATGAAGATGTAGGCGAAGAGGCCGCCGAGAGCAACGAGCCCACCGCCGATGAGGATCCAGGAGATCCTGCCGGTTGCTACATAGATCATGACCATGAAGAGGCCAAAGAACATCAGGGCGCTACCGAGGTCCGTCTGCAACACCATGATGCCCATAGCAATGCACCATGCGATCAACATGGGCGCTAGGTCGCGATAGCGAGGCAACTGGAGGGGACCGATCTTGTGGCCTGCCAGGAGGATGAGGTCACGTTTGGAAGCCAAATAGCTGGCGAAGAAGATTGCGAGGGTGACCTTGGCGAATTCACCAGGCTGAACCGAGAAGGAGCCGATGCGGATCCAAATTCGGGCGCCGTAGGTTGCGAAACCGAGGCCGGGAACCATCGGCAAGAGCAGCAATACGACGGAGACTGCGAGCCATACGTACGTGAACTTGCGTAGTACGCGGTGATCGCGGATGACCCACAGGATGATCACGGCAGAAGCCATGCCTACGCCGGAATATAGCAGCTGAGACGTAGCCGCGGTGGCTAATTCGGGCGGTCCAGCGAGGTCGAGGCGGTGAATCATCGCCAAGCCAATCCCGTTCAGCGCAACCAAAACAGGAAGTATGTAAGGGTCGGCATATTTAGCCCAGATGCGTAGCGAAATGTTCACGCCCACGCCAAAGGCGCCCAGAACGAGAATATTGGGAAGCCACGACTGATCATTACGCGAAGAACCCGCAGTTGTGGAAACCAAGAACTCCGCTAAAGCCGTGACACCCAACGCAAGAACGAGCAAGAAGAGCTCGGTATTACGCCGGGTTGGCAACTTCTTTGCACGATTCGCGGTAACGCTCACTCAACATCACCACGCAACTCATGGCACCACTCCGGAGCCTCATCACCAGGGTTTCCGTCCTGTGCCTTCTCCGGCGAGGACTGCGAACCCTTACCGGAGCTATCCGGCGCAACAACATCGGGCGGTGCTGGCGCCACTACAGGGCACGACTGCTGGGCGGTGATCCGCACATCGTGCATAATCTGCTGGGCATCCTTACGCGACTGTGTTGCGATGCCGCTCTTAAGCTGGGTCTGGGTGTATTCGGGCAGCGCCTCGAGTGGAATCTTCGATTCGGTGTCCACACTCGACATCTTGATAGGGCCAAGGTCCTGGGAAATACCCTTAAACATCGCGACCTTACCCTGGTGGACCCCCACGTAATACTGGGTTTGGGTCCAGGCGTACCCCAAGTAGCCGCCCGTGAGCAGGATCAGCACCAAAACAACGAGCGTGGTAGGCAAAACCCACGCGAACCGACGCCGTGGCGGCTCCTCATCAAGTGCCGCGAGCGCCAGTTGGCGTTCACGCTCGGAGGAGCGATGCTGAAGTAGCGCGGCCGCGCGACGCTCACCGGAACGCTGCGTGACAATCGGGATCTGTCCCGACTCGGTCGCCAGCTGCGCGGCGCCAACGAGTTCGTGCGGGCGGTTAGCCATCGCGTGACGCAACAACGCCTGATTAGCGGCGAGGTCACCGCCGCGAGCGACCTCGATCTGACCCGTGTCAGGGGTTGGGACCTCTATGTTGCTGAACTCTTCCGACAGTGGTTTGTCAGCATCGTCCACGATGTCCACAACAGCGACAGTGACGTTATCTGGTGAACCGAGCTCGAGGGTCCGCTCAACCAAGCGGTCCGCGGCTTCCCGCGGGGTCGCGGCGCTACGAACGATCTCCTCGGTTTCTTCCTCGGAAACCACGGCGTTCACGCCGTCGGAGCACAGCATCCAGCGTTCCCCGGCGGTAGCGGGGATTACAGACATATCGAGTTCGGGGGAAGCATCAGAGTCCCCCAAAACACGCATGATCACGTTGCGATGCGGGTGGATTTTCGCTTCGTCTTCGGTGATGCGCCCCTCAGCGAGGAGCTTTTCGACGAACGTGTGGTCCTTGGTGATCTGTTCCCACTCGCCGTCACGCAACCGGTATGCGCGTGAATCGCCGATGTGGGCGAGGTGAAGTTTGGAACCTTCCAGCAAGATAGCGCTGACGGTGGTTCCCATACCGGAGAGTTTGGGGTTTTGTTCAACGAGTTCGTTGAGGATGATGTTCGCTGACTGGATCTCGTCAGCGAGGATCGTGTTGGGTTCCTCGACATCGGGCCGGTCCAGGTGCACGAGGTCCAACACGGTCGATGCGGAGGCGACGTCACCGCCTACGTGGCCGCCCATACCGTCAGCGACGACCGCGAAGTGACGGCCCGCGTATCCGGAGTCGTCATTTTTGCGGCGTACACAGCCCACATCGGAGTGGGCGGCAAAGTCGAAATATAGGGCCATTATGGGCGCAGCTCCATCACGGTTTTGCCGATGCGGATGCGTTGGCCGACCTCGATTGGCTGGGCGCGGGTCAGCTGCACTTCATCCACGTAGGTTCCGTTGGTTGATCCGAGGTCTTCGAGGAACCAGCGGGTTCCTTGCGGGAACAATCGGGCGTGTCGGGATGATGCGTAGTCGTCCATCAGCACGAGGCTCGCTTCCTGCGCGCGGCCGAGCAGGATAGGGCTGGCAGCTAGACGTACTGACGTGCCGGCCCCGGGGCCTTCAACAACAACGAGGGCGTGGGCGATGTTGCGGGGCGCCTGTGAGGGCTGGCTGGGCATACCGGCGCCTGGTCCGGATGATCCGGACGGGCCTGCTGGGGCGCCGGCTGGCTGTATGCGTGCACGCTTTCCTACCCCGAGGTCTCGGCGCATCGACATCACGATGATGAGGACCAAGATCCAGAGGAATACGAGGAAAGAGATACGCAGTAGCGTCACTACCAAGGGGACCATGCGGTTAGCTCATTCCTTCGGGGGCGTCCTGCCAGGAGAAGGTCAGGCGGGCGTGACCGAT
This sequence comes from Arthrobacter sp. HMSC06H05, assembly GCF_001807395.1. NCBI lineage: Bacteria > Bacillati > Actinomycetota > Actinomycetes > Micrococcales > Micrococcaceae > Arthrobacter > Arthrobacter sp. HMSC06H05. The sequence continues at coordinate 144,340 of NZ_KV788983.1, forward strand.
CGAGATGATCGTTCCGTCGAGTAGCTCTTCGTCGCCTTCGATGCGGGATCCGTTGACGTAGGTTCCGTTGGTGGAGCCGAGGTCGCGGATGAATACACGGTTTCCGCGGCGCACGATTTCGGCGTGCCGGCGGGAGGCTCCTTGGTCGTTGATGTGGAGTCCGGCATCGCCTGCGCGGCCCATGACGACGCTGTCGCCGCTTAGGGCGTAACGGCTGCCGTCGATTTCGATGACGGGTGTCCGGTTGCCGGTGGGACGGATGTGTTGGGTGCTGGCTTGTTGTTCCGCGGAGCTCAGTTGTGGGCGCGCAGATGGGCGGGGCTGTGGCGTGCTTGGTGCTTTGGTTCCGCCGAGGGAGGCATCGACTTCGATCTGTGTTGGCTGGATCGATTCGTCTTTGCGGAAGGTTACGGTTACGGCGTCGCGTAGTGAATAGTCCTGGCGTTGCGCGTGTTCGAGTGCGACGTCAGCGAGTTCTTGCGCTAGCGCGGTACCCCATTCGCGTGCCTGGTCGAACGCGTCGGCGCCGAGCCGGACTGTGAAGGAGTGCGGTGCGACGGTGCGGCCTTCTGAGATCGAGAAAGATTCGTCATCCATGGTGTTACGGATTAGATTGGCGATCTCTACGGGTTTGATGGTCCCGTTGGAGTTGCCGCGGAATGCGCGTGAAACGAGGCGCTCGAGTCCTTTTTCGAATCCTCTGACAATTCCCACAACGAACCTCCTCTCAACTGTGTTTGCTGTGTGCTCGCGGTTCACGAGGCGCTACGGTGTGTCCCGTGTTCTGCCGTGATTCTGGTTTTCAGGCACGGCGGATGTGGGGCACATCGTTCTCCGATCTTACCTAAAGCACCTGTTCATGCCTCAACCTGTCTGAAATCAGTGAAGTTTCCGCGCGTTACAGCCGCCCCAATGTGGCACTAAATGCGGCACTGTGACGGGGTTGCGGATGTGTCGATTATGAAATCTAGGCATCCTCAGTTAAGCTTTTCTCTGTTGTCTTTCACATGATGTGTTCACATCGAGCGTGGAGGGAACGAATAAGTTTACGCGCGAGTGGCGGAATTGGTAGACGCGCTGGCTTCAGGTGCCAGTGCCCGCAAGGGCGTGGGGGTTCAAGTCCCCCCTCGCGCACGTTTTCTGAGCGGTGTTGTAACGCAGACCGAATAGGTCTGGTTACAACACCGCTCTTTTCGTTTCTGCTCTTTTTTAGGCTGCTTGGTTGCACTGCTTATACGCGGCCTGCTTGCGCTCCCTTCCGGTAGATCACGCGCCAAATTCACCTTCCTCGAATCGACTACGAGCTATCCCTGTTTGCAACTACGGCGCATCGAACATTATATTTAGGCATGCCATCATGATGCGCTCTGGGCGGGGCACATCAACAGTCCTAGTGGGTGGAAATCCCTTCACCCACTTACTGACATTGGAAGGTTGCCTCTCTTGAAGCACATCAAGAAACTCCTCTCTATAATCGCGATCACCGTACTTGCCACATTCGGGCTCACAGCATGCTCTGACAGCGGTTCCAACACCGAGGCGGGCGGTGACGGCAAATCGATCAAGGTTTACGCGACCACCGGATACCTCGCTGATGCGGTCAAGAACATCGCGCCCGATGCTGAAGTCACGACCATGGTCGGCCCCGGCGGCGACCCACACACCTACCAGCCGTCCACCAAAGACATCGAGACCATCCAGAAATCAGATCTCGTGTTCTGGAACGGCCTACACCTGGAAGCCCAGATGACGGACCTGCTCACAAGCCTCGGTGACAAGCAGGTGGCCGTGGGGGAGAGCCTCCCCAAGAACCTCTTGCTGGACTGGCCTGAAACTGATGATCAGGGAAATGCGTTGCATGACCCGCACATATGGAACAGCCCTGACGCGTGGTCGCTCGTTGTGAAGAACGTCGCCGATAAGTTCGCCGAAGTGGACCCGGACAACGCCGAAAAATACAAGGCGAACGCCGACAAGTACCTCAAGGAGATCGATGCAGCGGTAGATGAGGCACGCGGCCTTCTAGCAGAGGGCAAAATCAACCCCCGCATCCTGGTTACTGGTCATGACGCTTTCAACTACTTCGGTAAAACCTTCGACCTTGATGTTCACGCGACCGACTTCGTCTCCAGCGAAGCGAAACTCAGCGCCTCTGAGCTGGCGAAACTCGCGAAGTTCATCGCCGATAAAAAGGTCCCGGTGATCTTCCAGGACAACCAAGCTAACCCCCAGGCGATCACGAGCCTTAAAGAAGCTGTCCGCTCCCATGGCTGGCACGTCAAGGTCTCCAACCAGGAGCTGTACGCAGACTCCCTGGGCGCTGAGGCACCCATGGACACCTACATCGGTGCCCTCAAACACAATGCCCGCGCTATCGCTGACGCCCTGAAAACCTCAGGAGAGTAGACGTGACCAACCTGAGCGATCCACGCGGGCCTGCCGCAACACCAGATCCACAAGAGGGTAGCCCTCTTCACGGCGCCGCCACGCCTGCGTGCCGTACCCATAACCTCTCGGTTGCCTACGATGCGGTGCCGGTTCTACGCAACGTTGACTTCACGGTCCCGCAGGGGGTTGTGATGGGAATCGTTGGCCCGAACGGCGCAGGGAAATCAACCCTCATCAAAGCGATGCTCGGGCTCGTGAAGCCGTTGACTGGCACGTCCGAGTTCTTCGGTAAACCGCTGGCGCGTGCGCGCAAACGGGTTGGTTATATGCCTCAAACTACGAGTGTCGATTGGGATTTCCCGACCACGGTGCTCGATGTGGTCACGATGGGCACGTACGGATCGCTCGGTTGGATTCGTCGGCCAGGTAAGAAGGAACGCGCCCGCGCTGTCGCTGCCCTCGAACAGACGGGGATCGCTGATCTGTCTTCGCGGCAGATCGGTGAGCTTTCCGGAGGGCAGCGACAGCGCGTGTTCCTCGCCCGCACACTCGTGCAGGCCCCCGACCTGTACTTCATGGACGAACCGTTCCAAGGCATCGACGCGAAAAGCCAACAAGCTATCGTCTCGGTTCTGCACACCCTCAGAGAGCAAGGCAGGACCGTTGTGATCGTGCACCACGACCTCGCAACCGTACGCCAATACTGCGACTACGTGACCCTACTGAACCGGCGCGTGATCGCCTCCGGCCCGGCCGAACAAGCCTTCACGCGGGAGAACATCCGCATCGCTTATGAGGTTTCAGTAACGGATGAAGCGTTCCTGGAGTCCGCGTCGTGAGCCTTATCGAATTCTTCAGCAATCACACCTACCGGATGGTGTTCTTCGGCACCATGACCATCGGGCTTGTCGCGGGCGCGCTCGGTTCCTTCGCTTATCTGCGTAAACAGTCGCTCATCAGCGATGTGATCTCTCATGCCGCTCTGCCAGGCACGCTGCTCGCGTTCCTCACCGCGGTCGGCGTGCTGGGCGCTGACGGCCGCAACATGCTTGGCCTGATCCTCGGCGCAGTCATCGTAGGCACCATCGCGGTGCTGATCGCCAACGGCATCAGCCGCATCTCCAAGATCCGTATCGACACCGCGATGGCGATATCTCTCACCGTTTTCTTCGGTGGCGGGATGCTTTTGATGCGCATCATCGCCAACGGCGCCTACCCAGGCAAAGGCGGCATCCAAGACTACCTGTTTGGTAACGCCTCCGTGGTCACCGTCGCGGACCTGGTAACCAGCATCAGCATCGGGGTGATCGTGCTCGCCCTCGTGGTGGTGTTCTGGAAAGAATTCACGCTACGGACCTTCGACCCGGACCACTCCACGGTGCTCGGGTTCCGGGCCCGCACCATCGACACCCTCATGTTCGCGACCATCGTCATCGCGACCGTGATCGGCGTCAAAGCCGTGGGTCTAGTGCTCATGGTTGCTTTCGTGGTCACCCCACCTGCAGCGGCTAGACAATGGACTAGGACCCTGCCCGGCATGGTAACGCTCTCGGCCGTGATCGGTGGCGTCGGCAGCGGGGTAGGGGCATACCTGTCGATTGTGCTCGGCAAAGTTCCAACCGGGCCGCTCATCGTTCTCACACTGTTTACGATCTTCCTGTTTTCGCTCTTGTTCGCGCCACGGCGCAGCATCATCACTCGTGCCGTTTCTCGCGCCCGTGCACGCGCGAGCCTTAAACAGGAACTGATCGAGGAAGGCGGGCACGCATGAGCTTCTTACTCGGGACCATGTTGCTTGCGGTAGTGACCGCGCTCGCCTGCGCACTGCCCGGCGTTTTCGTTGTGTTGAGGCGAAACTCGATGCTCGTGGACGCCATCAGCCACTCGATTTTCCCCGGGATCATCTTCGGATATTTCCTCACCCGCAACTTCAACTCGCCTTTGTTGATCCTCGCGGCTGCACTGGCAGGGTTAGCTGTAGTCTTGGGAAGCGAATGGCTCGCCCGCACCGGCTTACTGTCCGGTGACGCCCCGCAAGGTCTGATCTTCCCCGCCCTGTTCAGTGCCGGCGTGATCTTGGTGACCCTCGAATTCGCGAACATCCACCTTGATACCCACGCGGTTCTGGCAGGCGACCTCAACATCGCGGCCTGGCAGCCCCTCATCATCGCAGGAACACACTTAGGGCCTGCCTACCTCTATGTGATGCTGGGTGTTCTGCTGATCAACATCGTGTTCCTTATGTTGTTCTATTCAAAGCTCAAGGTCACAACCTTCGATCCCCAGTTCGCAACCAGCCTCGGCATCCGCTCCGGGCTCATGAATACTGCGTTCATGTTCCTCGTCTCCGTCACCGTGACTGCCGCGTTCAACGCAGCCGGCGCGATCCTGGTTATCGCCCTCGTGGTTGTTCCGCCCGCGACAGCTTACCTGCTCACCACCCGTTTACCGGCAATGATCGCGCTCACTGTGCTCATCGCCATCGTGGGCGCGCTGGCTGGGTTCTGGATAGCGTATGTGCTCGATGCTGCAACAAGTGCGGGTATGTCGCTGTTCTATGGGCTTGTGTTCGGTGCTGTGCTGTTAGCTACAAGGCTTCTACCCAAACGGCATCAGAAGCAGCACGCCCTAGCATGAGCCGTTCGGTTTGCCCCTCAACAAGAAGCTCCACGGTTTCTGAATAAGGCGCGCTCGGGTGCACTTCGAGCAGCGTGCCGAAATGTATGCCGTTTTCTGCAAAGAACTGCAGCAGTTGCGGATCATCGTCAGAGATCCGCTCGACCCGAGCTTTCGAGCCCGCCGCGAGCGTGGTGAGGAGCGTTGCGTTGGGGCGTGCCACATCGCCGTCGGTCGTTGGGATCGGATCGCCATGCGGATCACGAGCAGGGTGGCCCAAGAATTCGTCGAGGCGCTCGATCATGAAATCAGACACCGCGTGTTCGAGTGTCTCGGCCTCATCGTGCACTTGATCCCATCGGTATCCAAGGGTTTCTAGCAGGAACGTCTCGATCAGACGATGCCGGCGTACCATCGCAATCGCGTGCGCGCGCCCCGTATCCGTCAACGTCACTTCGCCGTACGGCGCATGATCAAGAAGACCTTGTTCGGTGAGTTTGCGCACCGCATCCGATACCGAGGACAGCCTCAGCCCCATCCGATCCGAAATCAGTTTCGGCGTGACCGGGGCATCTGACCACTCACCGAGGTACCACACGGTTTTCAGATAGTCCTGGGTGCTCGCAGACAACTCAGAAACAGACATAGCGAACAGTCTAGCTGTCCAAAGACCTGCGAAGGCCTACGCTTAAGGTATCGAGGCAGCGTCCAAGATGAGTCTGTATATGAGGAGTAAGGGTGTCGCCGGGACAGGTTAATAAGCCGCATAGCGATCCGTTGATGAGGCAATACGATATTTCGACGCTGGGCGCGTTGAAGTCTCCGCGGAAGCTGGTGCGCGAGGTTTTGGCAGGTCTCGTGGTGGCGTTGGCTTTGATCCCGGAGGCGATCTCATTCTCGATCATCGCGGGCGTGGACCCTGCGGTGGGCCTGTTTTCTTCTTTCATCATGGCGGTCGTGATCGCGATCGCCGGTGGCCGTACCGCGATGATTTCCGCCGCTACGGGGGCTGTCGCGTTGGTGATTGCGCCGCTGATGCGGGATTACGGTTTTGACTACTTCATTGCCTGCGTCTTATTGGCCGGAGTTTTCCAGGTTGTTTTCGCGCTCCTGGGTGTATCGAAGCTGATCCGGTTTGTGCCGCGTGCGGTGATGGTCGGGTTCGTGAACGCGTTAGCGATCCTTGTGTTCATGGCGCAGATGCCGCAACTGATTGATGTGCCGTGGGTTGTGTATCCGCTTCTGGCGGCAGGGATCGTGATTCTGTGGCTTTTCCCCAAGATCACCGGCGCTGTTCCGCCGCCACTGGTAGCGGTGGTCGTGATTACCGCTGTGGTGATGATCTTCGATATCAAGGTTCCGACGGTTGGCGACCAGGGCGAGTTACCGCATGGGTTACCGCAGCTGTTCATCCTGAATGTTCCACTCACGTGGGAGACCCTGCAGATCATCGCCCCGTATGCCGCGGCGATGGCTTTGGTGGGTCTCATGGAGTCATTGTTGACGGCCCAGCTGGTTGACAACATCACCGGTACTTCTTCAGATAAGAAGCGTGAATCCTGGGGTCAGGGTCTCGCCAACATCACGTCCGGATTCTTCGGCGGTATGGGTGGTTGCGCGATGATCGGGCAGACCATGATCAACGTCAAAGTGTCAGGTGCACGCACACGTATCTCTACATTCTGTGCCGGCGCGTTCCTGTTGGTTCTGGTTCTGGTATTCGATCAGTGGGTGGCGCAGATCCCGATGGCGGCATTGGTTGCGGTCATGATCATGGTGTGTATCGCCACGTTTGATTGGCACTCGATTCAGCCACGTACGCTGCGCACTCTCCCGAAGTCAGAGACGGTAGTCATGCTGGTGACGGTCGCTGTGGTTTTGATGACTTCGAACCTTGCGATCGGCGTGATCGTGGGTGTTTTGACTGCCGCTGTGGTGTTCGTGCGTCAGGTTGCTCACGTGGTGCGGGCCGAGCGGGAACTGCAGGACGAGGAAGGCAACGTCCTTTCTGCGGATACACCAGCGGATCAGGTGGCCCAAGCCGTCTATAAGGTGCGTGGGGCGTTGTTCTTCGGTTCGAGTAACGATTTCACGACGATGTTCCGGTACGGCGAGGACCCGGACCTCGTGTGCTTGGACTTGTCTCAAGCGCAGGTCTGGGATGCGTCATCGGTCGCCGCGCTCGACAGCGTTGAGGCAACATATGCCGAACAGGGAAAGCGTCTGGTGATTGCGGGCATGAGTGAGAAGAGCCGCCGGATCCATGACCGTTTGAGCGGTGAGCTAGGGGAGAGCTAGCTGTCGCGAATTCGCGCGGTGTTCACGTGATATTTACGTCCTATCTGCGCTCGGATTATTCCCCGCAGGTCCGATTAACGTACGCTGTCGGACGTAGTACGGGACTACTTTTTGCGCGACGAATAACGTGTGAAAGGTAGTAGCGTCATCATTTTGGTATGAACTCTAAGGAGAGATTGTGAAAGCTTTCACCAATACTCGTCGCCCAGGCGCCCGCCTCATCGCTGGCCTGTCCATGGTGGGCCTTGCAGGCGCGCTGCTGACCGGTTGCTCGGGTGATAACAACCCAGATGGCAAGCTGTGCGATGACGCCACCAAGGCGCTCAAGGATGCTGGCATCGAAAAGCCTACTGAAGTCCTGCAGATCGAGGACAGCGCTAAGATGTCCAAGCTCGGCCAGGATCTCAAAGCAGCAGCTGAAAACAGCAAATCGGACCTTGCAGAACCTGTCAACCTCTTAGGTAAGTCAGCCGAGCTCGCCGCTAAGGTGAAAGAAGACCCATCGAACGCTGATCAGCTCAAGTCTGAAATGGATGAGATCGGTGAACAGCTCCGGGACGAGGATAACGGAGAGAAGGCTAAGGAACTCTCTAAGAAGTGCGACGCCTTCAAGAACTAGTGGAACCTAGCGCAGGCTAGGTGACATGCTCCCCGTTGGCTGGACTGAGAAATCAGTACCTGGCTAGCGGGGAGCATCTTTATGCGATCCGTGCTGAGATGAGTAGAGATCAGTTTTGAGTAGGGCTGAGTTGCCTAGGAAGTTGAGGAATGGATCATCGCCGCACGTTCTAACGCACGCAGTGCCCAGCATTCTGGTGCACGCCTCATCGCAGGGTTATCGGTTGCTGGTCTTGTGACTGCCTTCCTCGCTGGATGCTCGGCTAAGGACCCAGATGAGGCCTTGTGCGAAGACATGGTCAAAGCAGTAAACGCGACCGGTGCCAGAAGTTCCGACGAGCTCGAGGACAGCGACAAGAAACTTAAGGCCGGGAGGAACCTTCAGATAGCGGCTCACAATAACAAGGGTTCGCAGTACTCAGATGCTCTGGAACTTTATGGTCGCTTCACAGAGGCTGAAGCCAAGGCGGATCACGAGAGCTCGAACCCTGAATATCGTGAAGAGAAATGGGTGCTTGAAGTCAGGATGAATGAAGAGCGCACAGAGGAAAAGGTGGACGAGTTCTACAAGAAGTGTCTGGCCTTCCGGGACGAGTAAACAACTGAGCGTGCATGACCACTTCAATATGAAAGTTGATGGTCGCCACACTAAAGTGCCCTGTTATTGGTGTGAAGTAACAACTAGCATCGTTTTTAAGCAGGAAGCAGGGAGAAGGTCATGAAAACACGTTCTAGTGCACCCAGTACCCATCGCCCAGGCATTCATCTCATCGCGGGCTTGTCCGCACTTGGCCTTGCGGCCGGGCTTCTGACTGGTTGCTCGAACAAGGACCCCGATGAGGGTCTGTGTGAAGAGGCGACCAAGGCACTCGAGTCCGTTGGCTTGGACAACGGGAACGATATCCCGAACCTCGAGAAGGCTGAGAAAGTGAGTCAGCTCGGCGAAGGGTTCGTTGATGCAGCCGAGAAGTATGACGATTCTGAGTACGCTGAACCCATTGAAGTCGTAGGCAAGATGGCGGTTACTTCCGCCAAGCTTGACCAAGACCGCGAGAATCAGGAACTTCAAGCGGAGTTATACAACCTGTCGCAGCAGGCCGCCCAGCCAGAGCTAGGGGAGAAGGCTAAGAAGTTCGCTGAGAACTGCCCTGCCTTCGATGAGGACTAGCTACCAGCGTTGTTCCCCCCCAAAGCGTTGTTCCCTGAGTAGGAACTTAAGGAGTAGATTATGAAAGCACGTTTCAACACACGCGGCACCAAGCACCCAGGTGCCCGCCTCATCGCTGGCTTGTCCGCACTTGGCCTTGCGGCCGGGCTTCTGACCGGTTGCTCAAACAAGGACCCCGACGAGGCCCTGTGTGAAGACTTCTCTCAGGCGCTGAAGAATGCAAACATCGAAAGTTTCAGTGACTTCATGCGCATCTCAGACTCCGAAAAGCTGGCTCAGTTCGGCCAGGACCTCAAAGGTGCCGCTGAGAAGAACAGTACGTCGGAGCTGTCCGATCCGATCTACCTGCTTGCCAAGATGATTGACGTTCAGGTCAAGATCTCAGAAGACATGTCGAACACTGAAGCTCAGGCTCAGATGCGTGAACTCGGGGAACGAGCCACAGACCCAGCGATGGACGATAAAGCCAAACAGTTCGCTGAGAAATGCCCTGTCTTCGAAGAGGGACGCGAGTAGTTCCCGCAACGGGCCAACGTTTTTCTTGTTTAGGACTGTTCTCACACGTGTTCTGCGGTTAGTATCAGTTCAAGACTGACCTGAAACAGATACGGAGTACACCATGGGCACCTTCATCGTCGGCGTTGACGGCTCGCAGACTGCATTCAAAGCTGCATCCCGCGCAGCGCATGTAGCGGCACGAACTGGCGACACCCTCGTTGTGGTTTCGGCTCACTCCAAAGACAACACTGAGGTTGTCAACATCGGTACCGACACCTGGGTTCTCGACGACGCCGACCTCGCAGGTGACCTTGCTCGCCGCGTGGCAGACCGACTCCTCGAAAACGAGCCCGACCTCAAAGTAGAGACCGCCGCGATGTTCGGCAAGCCCGTGGATGCCTTGATCAAGGCCGCTAAAGAACACAAGGCTGACGTGATCTTCGTAGGTAACGTAGGCACTCACGGCCTGGGCCGTGTGCTCGGCTCCGTAGCCACCGGCATCGTGCACAACGCACCGTGTGACGTCTACGTTGTCCGTACCTCCGGAAACTAGTATCCCGCACCCTTCTGAGATGCCCGCGCAGCTGAACCGCCTGCGTCTGTGGTGTGCACCTGGAACCAGCCCTGACAAGTGGCTTAAGCGTTTTGGTGACGCACGCCCTGATGTTTCGGTCCAGCTGACCGCGGGCACCTCTGATTCTGAGGCAATCGAGGCGCTACTGAACTTCCGCTCGGACGTCGCTTTGGTGCGCCACAGTGTTGACGAGGTCCTCACCCGCCGCGAGTTCCCCCGGGGCGTCCGCCTGCACGCGGTGAGGCTCTACGACGAGGATGTTGCGGTTGTAACGGCCCGCGAGCATGACGCGGAATACTGGGATGAACACGATTCAATCCCGCTAGAGGAAGCCGCGGCGTGGGCGCGTCTTGACCCTGCCGATTACCCAGATGATGTTGCGGGCCAGCGCATGATGGTCGAGGTCGCTGCCTCGGGTGCTGGCGCGGTAGCTGAGCTACCTTTTCCGTTGGCGCGCATGCTCTCCCGCAAGGACGTTGTGGTGCGCCGCCTGCAGGCAGAACCTCGAACACGCGTCTCCGTTGTATGGGTGCACCCGGACGCGGTCCCAACAGTGAGTAACGGGGATTGGAGCCTGGCTGAGCGCGAGACGCGCGAGGCTGTGATCCAAGACTTTGTTGGAGTGCTCAGAGGCCGCAGGGCAGGGTCATCCCGCGGATCAACATCATCTCGCGGATCAACCCAGACTTCCCAGCAAGAGAGCTCTTCGCAACAGAGTTCTTCTCGGCGGTCTTTTTCTCAACAGAGATCTCTAAAGAGCCGGGCTTTACGAAGAAATACAGCTAGTTCTCGAAAATTACGTAGGAAGCGCTAATTTTCCACATATACGATAAATCCACGCGCTTGCTCATGTGGGCTTAATGGTGACCCTGAAAACGCGTGCTTATTCCGAATAAATCCATCTAACAAATTTCGTTCGTCAAAATGGGAGCGATATTTGCCCAAGGTATGTGGGAAATAAGTCAGGTCGGATAGTGACACCTATCAGCATCAAATGACTGGCGGCTCATAGCTATCCGTGACCTCACACAAGAAAAACATCAGGAGAATTCAACCAAATGGCCACAGCTGACCATGACAATCTGAAACAGACCATCAATGAGGGCATAGGATCTTCCTCGCACGTTCTGCGCAACACGGTTGTCGCGAACCTTGGACGGCGCATCGTTCATGGCGAGATCGGCGCTGGCTCACGCTTCACGCTCGATGACATCCAGGACCATTTCGACGTGTCCCGCACGGTGGCACGCGACGCGATGCGCATCCTGGAATCTATGGGCCTGATGTACGCCAAGCGCCGCGTGGGCCTCATTGTTACCGGCCTGGAGCACTGGCGTGTGCACGACCCGCAGGTCATCACGTGGCGATTGTCCGGCCCAGACGGTGACACTCAGTTCCGTGAGCTGACGGAGCTGCGCCGCGCAATCGAGCCGATGGCGGCTGCTGGTGCCGCGATCCACGCCCCACGCGAAGTCAAGAACGACATCATTGCGTTGGCAGGCCAGTTGCGTGACACCGCTGCATCGAATGACATGGAAGCGTTCGTGCGCACGGACACCGAGTTCCATGAGCTGATTTACCGTTACAGCGGAAACTCATTGTTCCGCATGTCTGGGCATGTGATCCAGCAGATCATGCGCCGCAGCTTGACCGTCAACGGTGAGCTTGTGTCTCCGAGTGAAGCGGTGCTGGATCAGCATGACGCTCTCGCTCTTGCGATCTCTTCCGGTAGTGCTGAGCGCGCTCGTGAGGCGAGCGAATGGATTACGAGCGAAGCCAACCGCACCGCGCACACTGAGCGTGAGGCCGCCTAGCAGCCTTGCTACCGCGACACCCTTCTAGGTATTACTTTCTAAAGGTGACAATGGGCACACTTCGGTGCACCCTGGTAATAGTCAGGAAGAATCGATTGCTCATCCGGCAGAAGGTGAACCATGGAATTTGGGGAGTTCTCAACAGTAAACGTTTCTGAGCGTGGAAGCGCTTTGCTTGTGAGCATCAACAGGCCGCGGGCGATGAATGCGCTCTCGACCCAGGTGGTCGCTGATCTCGATGCCGTGGTCACCACGTGCTCCCAGTTGCTGGAAACAGCGCCTGAGTCCGGGTGGCCGTTCCGTGCTGTAGTTATCACCGGCGAGGGTGAGAAGGCTTTCGCGGCAGGGGCGGACATCGTTGAGATGAGCGAGTACGGCTCAGAAGAAGCACGCGCCTACGCCGAGTCGATGCATCAGGTCACGCTCGCGTTGGAGGCGTTGCCGGTTCCGGTGATCGCTGCGGTGAACGGTCACGCGCTCGGTGGCGGCTGCGAGCTGGCGTTGGCGTGCGATTGGATCATCGCGTCTGAGAACGCCTCGTTCGGCCAACCTGAGATCACGTTGGGGATCATCCCGGGTTTCGGCGGCTGTGTGCGTTTGCCGCGCCGCGTCCCGTTGGGTGTGGCTCGCGAGATGATCCTGACGGGTAACCCGTTGCGCGCACAGCGTGCTCTGGAGGTCGGCCTGGTCAACTGCGTGTGCCCAGATAAGGATGCGCTGCTTGAGTGCGCTGATGAGCTGGTTGCTTCGGTTGCACAGCGCTCCCCGGTTGCTGTTGCCCAAGCTAAGCTAACGATGGCCAAGGCGGATGCGCTCACGGTCCGTGATGGTTTGGATGTTGAGTTGGGCGCGTTCTCTGCCGTGTTCGGTTCTGAGGATTCGCGTGTAGGGCGGCAGGCTTTCGTGGATAAGCAGACCGCTCAGTTCCCGGGTCGGTAACCAAGACGGTGAGTGATGGTTACAGGGATACTGGCATGTTGGTGATCGGTGAGGCGCTCGTCGATATTCTTCAAAAGACTGACGGCAGCGTTGCGGCGTACACAGGCGGTTCGCCGCTGAACGTCGCTATGGGTTTGGCCCGTTACGGGGCCCAGGTGACGTTTGCGACGCGTCTGGGTGATGACGATGCCGCGCACGTTGTTTTGGAGACGTTGGCGCGTGAGGGTGTTGAGGTTTTCACTCCGCCTTTGCGTGGAGCCACGACTGTTGCGCGCGGCCAGGTTGGGTCCGATGGTCAGGCGGATTATCTTTTTGAGTCACTCACGTGGGATCTAGGCCCGGCTGATGATGAGTTGGCTGCGTTGGCGACTGACGCGTCGGTGGTTCATTCGGGCTCGCTTGCGGTTTCGTTGGATCCGGGGCGCTTCGCCGTGTTGAACGCGATGCGGGCGGCCCGTGGGCGTGCGTTGGTGACGTTTGATCCGAATGTGCGCCCTGATACGGCGGGGACCCGTGAGGTCGAGGCTGAGCGCATCGAGGAGGTTGTTGCGCTGGCTGATGTGGTGCGGGCCTCTGACGAGGATTTGGAGTGGCTGTATCCGCAATGCCCTGCTGTTGATACCGCACGCAGGTGGCTTTCGATGGGCCCTTCGCTTGTTGTGGTGACGAGCGGGGGCAGTGACGCGTTGGCTATGACTCACGAGCATCTTGTGACGCGTGCGGCTCACTCGGTTGATGTGGTGGACACGGTGGGTGCAGGGGACGCTGTGATGGCTGCGTTGATTTCTGCCTTGGTGGATGCCGGTTGTGGCGGTATTGGTGCGGCTGAGCGGGTGCAGGGCTTGTCTGAGGGGCAGGTTTCGCGTCTGTTGGATGTCGCGTTGGCGGCGGGTGCGTTGGCGGTTGAGTCTGAGGGGCCTGATGGGCCCTCGCGTGAGCAGCTTTTGAGTGTTGTTGGTCCGGTGGCGGATGGCGGCAGGGAGGGGGTGTTGCTGTGAAGCTTTTGGCAACTGACCTGGATGGGACGGTTGTGCGTCGTGATGGGACGATGTCTGACCGTACTGTTGAGGCTTTGCACGCCGCGCGTGCCGCGGGTGTGCACGTGGTTTTGGTGACGGGGCGGCCGTTGCGGTGGCTTGGGCCGGTGCGTGAGCGTTTGGGTGATCTGGGGCCGGTGATCGCCTATAACGGCGCTGTTTTGTTCGATGATTCGCGTGGCGTGGTGGTGGATGCTGCGGAGATTGATGCGGCTGCGATGCGTGAGGCGCGGGAGCGGATTCTGTGTGCGGCTCCGGATGCATTGTTCGCGGCAGAGACGTTGGAGGGGATTGTTGCGGAGCCGGGGTTCATTCCAGCTCAGGCTCGCGCGGGTTTTGTTGATGCGGGCGCGCGTGTTTCGGATTCGGGTCTGGATTTCGATGCGGCGGTTGCTCAACGTACTGTGAAGCTTTTGGCTAAGCGACCCTCAGGTAAGGCATCCGAATTCGCGGCGGTTGTGGGGCGTGCCGTGGATGATGTTGTGACGATGACGCATTCAGCGTTTGATGTCGCGTTGCTTGAGATGTCAGCCCCGGGGGTTGATAAGGCGGCACGTTTGCGTGATTTCGCGGCGTCTTTGGGGGTTGCGCGTGAGGATGTGTGGGCGTTTGGGGATATGCCTAATGACATCCCGATGCTCGCGTGGGCTGGCACGGGTGTTGCGGTGGGCCCGGATTACCAGGTGGTGGCCGATGCCGCGGATCGTGTGGTTGGCCCAGTGCACGAGGACTCGGTTGCTGTTGAGATTGAACGGGTCCTGAAACGCTTAGCTTAGAGCCGACCGGCGCCCGTGGCGGCGCCCGTTCCTGCTAGCCCCGTTCCTACTAGCGTTGTTCCTGCTGCTTCCGTTCCCGCCATCACCGTTCACGCCGGCGCTGTTTGCGCGGGTATCGTTCCTGCCAGCGCCATTCCTGCCAGCACCGTTTGCGCGGGCGCTGTTTCCATTGGCGCGGTGGTTGTGGTGGCGTGGGTCTGAATCGACCGCGTAGTGCAGGAGTGCGCGGAGTTCGCCTGCGTATTTCGTTTGGGTTTCAGGCGGGGCGTCACGCATGAGCTCCATGAGCGCCAGATAGTTCCGCACGTGCGCAAGCAGGGTTGCTGGGATGAGGTAGTCCAGCAGGTTCTCTGGTGAAACAGGGGAGTCCGCGGCGAGTGGGGTGATGTAGTTGACCAGCAGGGAGCGCATCGGTTCCTGGAGTGGTTCTGTGCGTAGCACGTTGCCGAGTTCCAGCGCGATCCCTGCGATCGCGAGCAGCGGGTTGGTGAAGGTTGCCCCGCTCCAGCCAACGAACATGATGGGGTTGCGGTGGGAGTCCGGTAGCAGGATGCTTCTGCTTTCCGGGTTGAGCTGGTTATAGACCAGGGGGAGCTTGGTTGAGGCGAGCGCGGCGGAGGCGTCCTTGAGGTGACGTGATTCACGCCGGAGGAAGTCCAGGGTTGTGGGCTCGATCCATAGCGGGTGGTAGTCCGGCATGCTCTCGTGGATGTCGAGCGCGTCCGTGTACAGGTCTGGCCAGGAATCATCGGTGTAGGCGAGCGCTCCGAGGTTCATGAGGCGGTCCTGGCTGGTGGCCGTGGCCTGGTGCAGATCCGATGCCTCTGTCAGTACCCGTCCAATGAGTTTGGTGGCTGCTTCGGCATCTTTAGGGCTCAGTGCGGAGCTGCGGCGCTTGCCGTGTTGCCGTTGCGGCATGAGGTCGGAGAGCGGGGTTCCGATGCCGGGGGTCAGGATCCAGCCTTGTTCGGGCTCAACCGCGATGGGGACCGGGACGTGGCCTTTCGTGACGGCGGCCAGATGCGCGGACAGCGTCGCTTCCGCGGCTCGCGCGGGAGCGGTGGCCTTGAAATAGATGGTCCCCTCGGGTGTATCGATGCTGTAGACGGCCGCCGCGAGGGTTGCTGTGACAGGTTTGAGGCGGGCTACACACTCGATACCGAGGGTGTCGAGGGCACGCTGAATCCAGCCGCGGGCAGTGTCTTTCCACCCTGCGGCTTTCCAGGTGTCTTCCCATTCACTCATATCTGTACCATCTTAGGTTGGCCCGGCCTTCTTGTGTACCTCTCGGATCTACTAGCCTAGCTTGCCTGGCTGGGCGCCTTGAGGCTCGTCTACGTGGGTGGGGACGGTCTTACGCCACAACGCAATTCCTCGCATCACGTGATAAATCAGCAGGGTTGCGATGGTTCCCAACGCGATCCCGTCCAGTGTCAGGCCCGCGATCATCAGGACGTTATCGCCGCCGTTGAGTGCGATCGCGATGATGAGGCCCGCGCCCGCGGTCATGAGGTTGATCGGGTTGCCGAAATCCACTTGGTTTTGAACCCAGATGCGGGCACCCATGATCCCGATCATCCCGTAGAGCACGATGCCTGCCCCGCCGAGCACACCCGGAGGGATGGTTGCGATGACGGCCCCGAATTTAGGCATGAAAGACAACACGATGGCCACGAAACCAGCGATCCAGTACGCCGCGGTGGAATACACGCGTGAGGAAGCCATGACGCCGATGTTCTCTGCATAGGTCGTGGTGCCCGAGCCGCCAGCCGAGCCTGCGAGCATGGTCGCAATACCATCACCCATCAGGGTTTTACCGTTGAGGTGATCGTAGCTTTTGCCGGTCATGACGCCCACGGTGCGGACGTGGCCCACGTTCTCCGCGATCAGGACGAATAAAACCGGCAGGAACAGCAGGATCACGTGAAGATCAAACGTCGGGGTGTGGAACGCTGGCAGACCAACCCACGCGGCCTCCTTGACGGGAGTGAAGTCGATCTCGCCCTGAGGCAGTGCCACGAGATAGCCGATCACGATGCCCAACAGGATCGACAACCGCCCCAACATCCCGCGGAACAGAACCGAACAGATCACGACCGCGGCCATCGTGCTGAAGGTCGTGAGCGTGTATTCCTTCATTTTCGGCACGGTCGAACCGGCAAGGTTAAGCCCGATGAGCGCGACGATCGTACCCATGACCGCCGGCGGCATGAGCGCGTGGATCCAGCCCGTGCCGGTACGGTTGACGATTACGCCGACCAAGAACAAGACGAAACCCGTGACAAACACACCACCGAGTGCCGCACCGAAGTTGTCCCGGCCAGGCCCCATCGCAGCGCTGACCGGCGCGATGAACGCGAACGAAGAGCCGAGATAACTCGGGATCCGGTTACCCGTAACCAACAAGAAAATAATGGTTCCAAGCCCAGAGAACAACAGTGTTGTAGTGACAGGGAAGCCCGTGAGAGCCGGAACCAGAACCGTGGCTCCAAACATCGCCATGACATGCTGAACACCGATGCCGATAGTCTGCGGCCAGTGGAGGCGCTCGTCCGGGGCAACAGCTGTATTCGGTGAAACCGTGCGGCCATCGCCGTGCACAGTCCAACTGAACACAGGCTTGCTTTTCTTGGGCATGGAACTTCCTGAATGGCGCCAAAAATGGCACCGTTAAAACATGTGGGGCTGAACGAGTATCTTACTCTTCAGTACGCCAAGAAACTAACTCGTAACTCAGATGTCCTTGGCCGGCCGATACCCACCCCATAGGATCGAAATATGATGGCCACCAATCAGACTCCCGAGAACGCCGCCCGCATCCGTACCGCCCCAGACGACGCGGAGAACCGCGGGATCCAGGAGACCGTGGCGCACCTGCGCGAAGGCGCGCTCTCCCGGATCGCTCACGTGCGTCGCTTCAGGATCGCTCAACTCGATGCTCTCGAGGCGATGCTCGCTGAAAACCGCGAGGAACTACTCGAAGCGCTCGCGCAAGACCTCGGTAAGTCTGAAACCGAATCCTCCGTGGCCGAGCTGCAGGTTGTTGAAGGCGAAATCGCGCACGCCCGCCGCCACCTCGATGACTGGATGATGCGCCGCAAAGTATCTTCACCCATCGCGCTCGCGCCAGCATCAGCCACCGTGATGCCGAGGCCTAAAGGGCTCGTGCTCATCATCTCGCCGTGGAACTACCCCGTGAACCTCACGCTCGCCCCACTCGTGGCAGCGCTCGCGGCGGGCTGCTGTGCCGTGATCAAGCCGAGCGAACTCGCGCCAGCCACAGCAGAAATCCTGACTGAACTGATCCCTAAGTATCTTGACCACCGCACCGTGGCCGTCATCAACGGTGGGGCAGAGGAAACCCAAGAGCTACTGAAGGAACAGTGGGACCACATTTTCTTCACCGGCTCAGAAAAAGTGGGGCGCATCGTCTACCGTGCCGCGGCCGAACAAATGACCCCGTGCACACTCGAACTCGGGGGCAAGAGCCCCGTAGTGGTTGTGGACGGCAACATCAAGACCGCGGCACGCCGCATCGCCTACGGCAAGTTCATGAACGCCGGGCAGACGTGCGTGGCACCGGACTACATCCTCGCGGTGGGTTCACGTGTGAGCCGGGCGCTGGAAAAAGAACTGCCGGCCGCGATCCAGCAGTTCTACGGGACAGACCCGCAACAATCCCCGGACTATCCACGCATCATCACCACGCGCCACGCAGAACGCCTTAAAGGCTTCCTCGACCAAGGCCGCGTGGTCACCGGCGGAACCGCCGATATTGAAGACCGCTACATCGCCCCGACCGTGCTTGCCGATGTTGAGCCGGACCAGCCCGTGATGCAAGAAGAGATCTTCGGGCCCATCCTGCCGATCATCACGGTGGAAACCTTCGATGACGCCCTCGACTTCATCGAAGACAGGCCAGACCCGCTGGCCGCCTACCTGTTCTCAGGCAAGGCAGGGCTCCAGCGGATCTTCGAAGACTACGTGCGCGCAGGCGGGGTGTGCATCAACGCGACCGTGATCCAACTAGCGATCCCGTCCCTACCATTCGGCGGCATCGGAGCCTCCGGGATCGGTCAGTACCACGGCAAAGCCGGCTTCGACGAGTTCAGCCAAGACCGCCCAACCCTCTCCAAGCCGCTGCGCTTCGATACCCTGCGGGTTGCCTACCCGCCATATAAGGGAACCAAATCGAAGCTCCTCAAAGAGCTGCTATAGGGAGCTAGATCAGGCCGGCTGAAGCCAACTCACGCTGCATGAGAGCCGCGATGCACAACAGGTGGACCTCCGAACCCATCCGGCCAATCAACTGAGCCGACATCGAGAACCCATCAGGGGTCCACCCCACCGGAACCGTCACGGCCGGAACCCCAGCCACGTTCACCATCGACGTGTACGGGGTATACAGGCACTGTAAGCGGTAATCCGTCTCGGCATCGTTGTCGATGAAATAACCGAGCGGCGGCGGGGTTTCAGCCATCGCAGGAGTCACCACGACATCGAAGGAACCCCACGCGGTGGACATCGAACCACCGATCTCCAGAAGCCGCTCGTTGGCCCGTTCTTGTTCGTTCTCTGAGCGGGCCTGCGCCTCGGCGCGGAACGATGCCGCCAACTCGCCCAGCTTGTCCTCATACGGGATCGGAGTGCGCCCCAACCAGGCCGTCCACACCTTCCGGAAAGTTTCGTCATAATCACTCGGGGCCTGCCACGGGGACTCCTCGACATCGGCACCCAGGCGTTCCAGAACCGCGCAAGCCCGCGCAAACGCGGCCTCAGCGGCAGCAGAAATCTCAACCGGCAACGCGGAATCGAAAGCGCTGGTGCGCGTGAAACCCACATGCAACCCAGCCAGGCCCTCCGAATGGTCCAACGCAGCTTCTACGGAATCCAGCGCCGGGGTAGCGGAATGGCCAGCGGCCAGCCGCGAACGGTCAAAAAGCAATCCATCCAGCATCAACGCGGCATCCCGTGCATCTCGACCCAACGGGCCAGTGACCGATAGCTTCGGAGCACCCCAACGGTCGATCGGTGACGCCGCACCGGTTTCATCCGTGATGTCTTCGACCATCGCGCCGCGGCCCAACTTCAGACCAATCAGCCCGGTGGCTGAAGCCGGAATGCGAACCGAACCCCCACCATCACTACCCGGAGCGACCGGCATCAAACCGCCAGCAACTGCCGCCGCAGACCCACCCGAAGAACCGCCCGGAGTCCGGGAAACATCCAAAGGATTCTTAGCCGGCGGAAGGATCGGGTTCTCCGAATGGCACGAAAGCAGAAACTCCGGAACCGAGGTCTTAGCAAACAGATTCGCCCCAGCTGAACGCAAACGCGCAGCATGTAGCCCATCCTCGCCCGCCACTACATGGTCCATCGCGGCGGAACCATACGTAGTAGGCAGACCGGCAATATCGAGGCCATCCTTCAACCCCATCGGCAAGCCAAGCAACGGCGGAACCCGCTTACCCAGGGAAGCCGCTGAGGTCGCTGAAGACGATGACGCTGAGTCACCGCCCGTAGAGTCACTGCCGCTGGAGTTAGCGCCGTCGGCCGGGATGCCGGATGAGTCCCGGTAACCAGCCAGCGCATCGTCGGCTTCACGCGCTTGCGCCAGCAACATGTCCTCATCCCACGTCACGACAGCGTTCAGGTCAGGGTTCTTAGACCGCACCCGTTCAGCAACATCGTGGGCAAGCTCACCCGCGGAAACTTCGCCCGCAAGCAAGCTGTTTCTCAACTGGACGGCCAACGGCAAACCATCATCAACCCTGCGCGGAACACCAGACAACGCTTCTGGAATCTCAAAACTCATACACCCATGATGCCAACCCATATCCACCACGTCACACGAACGCCACGAAAACTAACACCACCCTGAAAACAAATCGCACAGAGAGACTCGATACAGTGAGAAATCTGTAGGCTGGGAACCACCGGCACCCGGACACACAGTTTCCGGGGCACGCAACACAGCTACCGGGACACCGTCAGCAAGGAGCACAGCATGTCAGACCTCTTCGAAAACGTCAGCGTCAGCGACGTCCCAGATGGTGCAGCCATCCTCGATGTCCGCGAACAAGACGAATGGGACGCAGGGCATATCGTCGGGGCACGCCACCTCCCACTCAGCGAACTCATGCAGCGTTACGAAGAGCTCGATCCGGATGAGGACCTCTACATCGTGTGCCGCACCGGTGGCCGTTCGATGCAGGCTTGCGGCTGGCTCGCGAACCAGGGCTACAGCGTCTTCAACATCGCTGGTGGGTCCGGCGCATGGCTTGATGCCGGCAAACCCATCGAAAGCGACAACGGAGAAACCCCGCGCATCAAATAGGGCAGCGCCGGATATGAGACAACACTGTGCATGCCTACCAAACTGTGCATGCATACCAAACTGTGTATGTCCACCAAGGCATACACAGGCGTTGTATGTCGGATTGCTTATATAAGGACAGAGTGAGCGTGAAATACACCTATCTGGGACCAGCCGGAACCTTCTGCGAACAAGCCCTCCTGACACTGCCGGGGCCCGCCGCGGAACCGGAACACAACCGGATCCCGGCCACCAACGTGGACGCAGCACTCCAGCTGGTTCGCACAGGTGAGGTTGATGCGGCCGTTGTGCCGATCGAAAACTCCGTTGAGGGCGGGGTCTCCGCGACCCTCGATGCGATCGCCGCAGGGGATTCGCTCCACATCGTCGCAGAAGCCGTGATCCCCGTGACCTTCCAGCTCGCCGCATTGCCAGAAATCAACGCCCTCGACCAGATCCGCACCATCTCAACCCACGGCCACGCGTGGGCCCAATGCCGGCAATGGGCGCAGAACGCGATCCCGGAGGTCAACTTTCTGCCCGCATCATCCACCGCGGCAGGCGCGCTCGGCCTCCTCGAAGACAACCCCGCCTACCAAGCGGCAATCTGCTCACCCTTGGTCGCCCAACGCCACAACCTCAACGTCCTAGCTGAAGGCATCGAAGACAACCAAGGCGCGGTCACCCGCTTCGTCATGGTCCAAAAACCCGGCCGCATCCCAGGGCCGACCGGGTCCGATAAGTCCACCATCGTCGTCGAACTCACCCACGACCGCCCCGGCGGCCTGCGTGAAATCCTCGACCACTTCGCAACCCGCGGCGTGAACCTCACCCGCATCGAATCCCGCCCCACAGGCCTGGGACTTGGCCAATACTTCTTCTCGATCGACCTCGAAGGCCACATCAGCGAACCCCGCGTCGTAGAAGTGCTCCACGGCCTCCACCGCATCAGCACCTACATCCGCTTCCTCGGCTCCTACCCATCCGCAACCCCGATAGTCGTCAACGTTCCACCACACGCAACCCCCGAGGCCTATCAAGCCGCCGACGCCTGGCTCAACGACATCCTGACAAGCGGCAACCAGGCCGATGCCACCCAAACAGACGGCAACCAGGCGAGGTAGTCGCCTAACTACGCAGAGAATTCAGGGCCTTACGGAAACCGCGCGGCAGCATCGCAAGCAAATCCCCACCAGGAGCACACCGATCCACAGGGCGCGGAACCCGCAAAGTCAGCGCATGCTTGACAACCTCAGTCGTCATGGTCGTGACCTTACCCACCGGGTCACCATCAATCTGAGCCATCACCGGCTTCAAAGGACGCACCGAAATCTTCCGCATCTGAACATGCGCCATCAACCGGGTGCGCAAACGCTTATGCCACAACGTCTTCACACCCACAATCGACCACCCCAACGCAGTACGCGGCCTATACAACACAACATCCTGCACACCATCAGACATCGAAGCACCCGGCGCGAACTCGATACCACCCTGAATGTAGCCAGCGTTCGCCATCACAATCGTGCGGAAATCAACCGTCTCCCACGCACCATCATCAATCCGCACACGAGCCTCCTTAGGGAAACCCGCTAACCGCTGCAAACCAGCCGCAACATAAGCCCCCGGACCAATCAGCCTCTTCAACCGGGAATTCGTGTTCGACATGACCTCCGCATCGATCCCCACACCAGCAGCGACCAAACTCAACTGCGAATCCACAGACTTATCCGGGCCCACCAACTCAACCCGCAAGGCATCCACCCGATACGTCTCCCCCAACAACGCCGTACGGATAGCGCCTGAAACATCGTCCGGATCAATACCCACATTCCGGGCCAACAAATTACCCGTCCCCAACGGCAAAACAGCTAACTCAACATCGCCACGCCCCACCAAATACTCAGCGACCAACCGAACCGTACCGTCACCGCCACCAACAACAATCAGATCAGCGCCCGTAGCCAACGCCTCCGCAGCCTGCCCAGCCCCCGGATCATCCTCCGTCGTCTCAAAAAACAAAGGCTCCGCAATACCCTCCGCCAGCGCAACCTCACGGAACTCATCGCGGATGGCCTCCAAACCGGGCTTACCGCCATTCAAAATCACCGCAGGCTGAACCAACGAACCCACCAAAACCTTCCACTACAACAACCACAAACAGACACAAACGTGCCGTCCCCATAGATTACCGACCAAGCCACCATCCTGTGAACCACATAAGACACAACAAACCCGTCAAGAAGACCGTGACAGGTAGGCTTATAACCATGATCGACTTGAAAGACCTGGCCGAAAACCCAGAGAAATACCGTGCATCCCAACGCGCCCGCGAAGCCGACGAACAACTCGTCGATCGCGTTCTCACGGCCGACGCCGAACGCCGCAGCGCGCTCGCCGAGTTCGAAACACTGAGAGCAGAACAAAAAGCGTTCGGCAAAAAAGTCGCCCAAGCCACAGGCGAAGAAAAACAAGCCCTCCTCGAAGGCGTGAAACAACTCGCAGGCCAAGTCAAAACAGCAGAAGCCGCCGCCAACACAGCCCAAGAACAGCGCGATACGATCGCCGCATCGTTCCCCAACCTCATCATCGACGGCATCCCAACCGGCGGCGAAGACGACTACACCGTCCTCAAAACCGTAGGAACCCCACGCGACTTTAGCGCCGAAGGATTCGAGCCACGCGACCACCTCGAACTCGGTGAAATTCTCGGGGCCATCGACATGGAACGCGGCGCGAAAGTATCCGGCTCCCGCTTCTACTTCCTCAAAGGAGTAGGCGCACGCCTTGAAATGGCGCTCATCAACATGGGCATGGACCTCGCGCTACGCAACGGCTTCGAGCCGATCATCACCCCAACTCTCGTACGCCCACAAACCATGCGCGGTACCGGCTTCGACGTCGAACACGACGACGAAATCTACCGGCTCGAAAAAGACGACCTCTACCTCGTCGGAACATCCGAAGTCGCACTCGCCGGCTACCATGCCGACGAAATCCTCGACCTCACCGCCGGCCCCCTCAAATACGCCGGCTACTCCACCTGCTACCGCCGCGAAGCCGGCTCCGCAGGCAAAGACACCCGCGGCATCATCCGCGTACACCAGTTCAACAAACTCGAAATGTTCGTCTACTGCCAGCAAGAACAAGCAGAAGAACTCCACGAACAACTGCTCGCCTGGGAAGAAGAAATACTGCAGTCCCTCGGGCTCGCTTACCGCGTCATCGACACCGCGGCAGGCGACCTCGGAACCAGTGCGGCACGCAAATTCGACTGCGAAGCCTGGGTACCAACCCAAGGAACCTACCGCGAACTGACCTCCACATCGAACTGCACCACATTCCAGGCCCGCCGCCTCAACATCCGCGAACGCGTCACCGACGCCGAAGGCAAGAACAAAGGCACCCGCTCCGTAGCAACACTGAACGGGACGCTGGCAACCACCCGCTGGATCGTCGCGATCCTCGAAACCCACCAGAACGCCGACGGCTCCGTGACCATCCCAGAAGTCCTGCGCCCATACATGGGCGGAATGGAAAAACTCGAACCCATCCAGCGCTGAAGAACCCATCCAGCGCTGAAGACGCACCATCACCTTGAGGGCCCGCCCAATAACGAAACCCCGCTGAAAGAGCAGGTTGAAATGAGTGAGCTTGAGATGACAAAGGTTGAGACAATCGAGACTGGGAACCCTGAGCACAGTCGGTACATGATCTGCCTGGATGTAGACGGCACCATCGTTAACCATTCAGGTGAACTCTTCGAACCGGTCCGTGAGGCCGTCCACGCAGTGAGGCGGGCGGGCCACGAAGTGATCATCGCTACCGGCCGCTCGCTTCCAGCAACCTTGCCGGTCGCGGAAGCCTTAGGCATCGATAAAGGCCACGTGATCTCCTCCAACGGCGGGGTCACAGCGCAACTCGACCCCACGTATTCGCGCGGGTTCTCCGTTGTCGACCGGAGAACCTTCGACCCGGAACCCGCACTGAGGGCCCTCCAGGAAGCCCTGCCGGTAGCGAAGTTCGCCATCGAAACAGACACCGGAGACTTCCTCTCAACCGAACGTTTCCAAGACGCCAGCTTCGGCGTCCAAGCCCGCGGTGTGAGCCTAGAGGAGATGATGCAAGCCGATGCGGTGCGGCTCGTCGTGTTCTCAACCGACTCAACCGCTGAGGACTTCGGCCGCGCCGTCGAAGGCATCGGCCTATCCGGGGTGACCTATGCGGTCGGCTGGTCCGCGTGGCTCGACATCGCAGCCCACGGCGTCACGAAAGGCTCCGCACTCGAAGCGCTACGTTCACGGCTTGGCTTCCCGATCGAAAAGACCGTGGCGGTCGGGGACGGCCGCAACGACATCGAAATGCTCGCCTGGGCCGGACGCGGCGTGGCTATGGGCCAAGCAGTCGAAGAAGTCCGCGCCGCCGCCGGTGAAGTCACAGGCCATGTGGACGAGCACGGGCTCGCCGACGTCCTCAACTCGCTGCTTTAGTCCTCGACTTCGGCGATGGCGCCGCGGACAGCGGCCTCCAGCCGCTTCGCCGCATGCCCCGTATGCCCGGGTGCCCACGGAGCCACCAGCTCCAGATGGCGCGCGAAACGTGCGTTATCAAACGGAACGAGTGCGACGTCGTCGTTGGCCATGTGCTGCGCAAGGAGCGGGATCAAACCCACCGCAAGCCCTGCCCCTACCAGGCCAAGCAGGGATGGAAGATCATCGGTGCGTAGCGTGGAAACATTGAGCTGGAGCCCGGCGTCAGAGAACACGTCCATGACCACCTGATCCATAGGGTCACCCTCTTTGGTGCCTAAAGCCCACTTCTCTTGAGCCAACGGAACCAGGTCTTGAGCGCGGACAAGACTCAGCCCAGCCGCCCAATGGTCTGTGGGGACCGCGAGTAAAAGTTCGTCCTCATACAGCGGAATACGTAGGGCGCGCGGCCCAAGCGAAAGCGGATAGCCGTCCACCGCGTAAATGATCGCGGCATCCAAGGCCCGGCGGTTGATGCGCTGGATCAAGTCCGGGCTTTCCTCCAAGGTTGGCTCGACCTCGAAACCCAGCTGCTCAGCGCTACGAACAATCGAGGGCAGAAGCCGCGCCGCCGCGGTAGGGAAGAGGCCCAACGTGAGGCGAGTACGGCCCAGACGAGCAAGATCCCGGGTGTCGCGCAGCGCGGAATCAGACAACGCGAGGATCTCCGCGGCGCGCTCCGCCATGAGCTCACCCGCATGTGTGAGCCGTGTACCGCGCGTATCGCGCACCGTGAGCGGGGCACCCACAGCGCGGTCAAGATTACCCAGGTGATGATCAACCGTGGGCTGCGACCAGCCCAAAGCCCGCGCCGCCTTAGCCACCGAGCCGTGACGAGCTATCGCATTCAGGGCCTGCAACTGCCGCGTATCGAGCATGAACCTGCCTCTATCGTCTTTGGAAGTGAGAGTGGAGCGCCCTAAAGCTGGGTCACCTAGAGCTTGCTGAGTTTGGAATGTGGCGACCCTAGAGCTGGCTGACCCTAGAACTGGTTAAACCGAGGGCCGGCTCCATACTGAGTATAGAGGGATATAGAAAAATGACCCGTTCACAGCATAGATTTCGCATGTTTTCATAGAGGTTATGCTCAAGGAAACCTTTATGCGCAAGCCGGGATCTGACCTCCAGAAGACCGCCCGCGAGGTTGGCGACATCGCCCGCGGAAACCCAGCACAGCATCGTGCCCCGTTCGGCCATGCCCTCCTTGAGTATGCCCAGCGCGACACCCTCCAGGTCATGGTGCCCGGCCATGCGTGTGATGCTGAGCGTTCGTATCCGGAGCTCGTGGACTTCATGGGCGCCCAAGGTGTAGCGCTCGATGTTCCACCGATGACCGACGGCATCGACCTAGGCGAAAACACCCCGCTCGATGAGGCGCTCGAGCTCGCCGCTGAGGCGTGGGGTGCCTCCCGCACGTGGTTCATGACCAACGGCGCGTCCCAGGCCAACCGCACCGCCGCGATCGCGGTGCGAGCGCTCGGTGAGCGCGTCATGGTTCAGCGTGCTATGCATTCGAGCTTCACCGACGGGATTCTGCTGGCGGGGCTCATGCCGTCTTTCGTTGTCCCGAACGTTGATTCACGCAACGGCGTCACGCACGGCTTGACCCCTGAAGCGCTCGATGAGGCGCTCACTTCACAGGCCCAGGCCGGTGAGAAGGTCGATAGCGTCTATGTGGTTTCGCCGAGCTATTTCGGTGCGGTTGCCGATGTCGAGGGGCTCGCTGAGGTTGCGCACGCACACGATGCAGCACTCATCGTGGATGGCGCGTGGGGCCCGCACTTCGGTTTCCACCCGGATCTGCCCGGCTCGCCGGTGGCGCTCGGTGCGGACCTCGTGATTTCTTCGACGCATAAGCTCGTTGGTTCGCTCACCCAATCAGCGATGCTGCATTTGGGGCACGGGCCGTTGGCGCGAAAGCTCGAGCCGTTCGTTGAACGCGCGTACACGATGACCGGCTCGACCTCGGCCTCCAACATCCTGAAGGGCTCTCTGGATGTGGCCCGCCAAGGCCTCATCAACGGCCGTGACCGCATCGAGAGCGCCTTGCGTGGTGCCGAACAGCTACGCGAGGCGCTACGTGAGGATGATCGTTTCCGTGTTCTTTCTGATGATTTCGGTGATTTCGCGGACATCCATGAGATCGATACGCTCCGCATCCCCGTGGATGTATCCCGTTTGGGGCATACGGGCCATTGGGTGCGTCAGCGGCTCATCGCGGACCACGACGTCTACTGCGAAATGTCCACTGCCACGACCATCGTCATCATCTTCGGTGCCCTGGCTACCCCTGCGGTTGACCGGACCCTCGAGGCGCTGCGTGCTGTAGCTGATGCCGCGCAGAACCCGAATGTCGACGCCGATTCCGCTGACATCCCGGTTGCTTCCGGTAACTCGGTGGTTGCGGCAACGGACGCTTGGGAAGCAACCACCCCAGGCCATGCAGTTGACGCGCTCAGCGGTACCGCGGAACAGCCCGGTACCGAGGAGCGTTTCCCCGAGCTGCCGAAAGCCGGAACTATGCGGCTGCTGCCGCGCGATGCCTACTTCGCGGACGCTTTCGACGTGGTTTCAGCTCAGGACGCGGTGGGCCGGATCAGCGCGGACACCCTGGCCGCTTACCCGCCGGGTATCCCGAACGTTCTGCCGGGGGAGGAAATCACGCAAGAGATCGTCTCGTTCCTGCAGGCCGTAGCGACCTCGCCCACCGGATACGTGCGCGGTGCGCAAGACGCGAAAGTAACGACCTTCCGCGTAGTCGCAGAATAGGGCCAGCCGTGTAGCCCCGCTGTTGCCGGCTCAGCCGCTGCTGACCCACCCGCATGTTAGACGAGGGTCTCTGCGAGCCGTAACAGGAGCTCAGCTGAGGCGCGGCCCGCTACTTCTTCGCGCCAGCGGGCGCGCGCTATGGTCTGCGATACCGCTTGAACGGTGACCCCTAAAGCCTCGGCTACGGCCTTCTGTTGGCCACGCACACCAGGGAGAAGTAAGTCAATGACCGCCCAGTCGGCGGCCGAGCGGCGTGAGATCACGTCCCCTAAGAGGACGAGCGCGCCCTCAGCGGCGGCAGCGGTTTCCGGCGCGGTGGGCAGCCCATCGAGCGCTATACCCGCCGGTCCGGCCTCAACCGCGACGGGCACCGTGGCCCGCACCGTACGTTCAACGGCCACCCGGGACCGAGCCGCCGCGGCATCGTGTGCATCAACCCCGGCAATACCGACCCCCACCCGGAACACGGCACCGTCGGGGCCGGGCCGCAACCCCGTCAGAACAGCCAACACCACATCGGCGGGGTCAGCGATAAGGCCCGCGGCCTCATCGCCCACGGTCCGGTCGAAACCATCCGCGGCATCGCCCACCGACCGTTTAAGTGACTGCAGCAGAACACCCACGCCATCGCCGACGTCGCGGGTGTTCTGCTGCGTCAAAGTCACATGGAACAGAGGTGCTCAGCCCTTGAAACGTTCGATGGACTCCTGAAGTTCCTTCTCGGCGGCCTCACGGTCAGCCCATCCCTCAACCTTGACCCACTTGCCAGGCTCAAGATCCTTATAACGAGTGAAGAAGTGCTCGATCTCCTGGCGCAAGAACTCGCCCAGGTCCTCAACGGACTGGATGTGATCGAAACGAGGATCAGACGGAACGCACACAACCTTCGCGTCCTTACCGCCGTCATCAGTCATGTTCAAAACGCCGATCGGGCGAGCCTCAACCACAACACCTGGGTGCAAATCCACGCCTGGGATGTAAACCAAAGCATCCAGCGGGTCGCCGTCCAAACCGAGGGTGTTGTCAAAGAACCCGTAGTGGGTTGGGTACTGCATAGGGGTGAACAGGACGCGATCCAAGTGGATGCGGCCGGTTTCGTGGTCCACCTCGTACTTGACACGGGAGCCGGCAGGGATTTCGATGGTCACATCATGCTTCATGTGTGCACTCCTTTAAGTGGTGGGTAAATGGTGGGGTGTCCCGCGCGTTGCCGGCGCGCGGGCGTTCTCTGTTTAAGGGTAACTGACGTGAGCTAAGTAGAATTTCATTGATGACCAATGCTTCCCGACCCGCGCGTCGCTTCCTTGTCCCTGTAGTTGTGGCCCTGTTGTTGGTGGCCGCAACCCAGGTGGTGTCTGCGTTTTTTGGGCGGCCGGATGATCCGGCCGCGACCGCCGAGGTTCCTCAGTTGCCGGCCCCGGCGTTCAGTACGTCGGGGCCGGCCCCGGATGCCGCGGTGCTGCAACGCAAGGTCGATGCAGCACTTGAGGACAGCCCGGGCACGGTTGAGGTATCAGTGGTCGATGCGGTCACAGGCAAGCAGGTCGCTCACGTTGGTGAGGGGGAGGCGTTGATCCCGGCGTCTTCCTTGAAGGTTCTGACAGGTACCGCGGTGGTGTCCACGCTGGGGCTGGAGGATCAGTGGGTCACGCGGACCGTTCTGGACAAGCGGGGCTCCGGGGCGCCTGTCGTGTGGCTGGTTGCTGGTGGCGATGTGATGCTCAACCCGGGCGCAAGTGATGCGAAGGCCGTGAATGGTCGCGCAGGTTTGAAGACGTTGGCTGAACAGACCGCTAAAGAACTCAAGGCCTCCGGGGCGCTTGATGAAGCGGATGGTTCGCTCAAAGTAGGTGTGGATACCCGGATGTTCACAGGCCCAGCGTTGAACCCTGACTGGGCAGATGATCTGGTTTCAACCAACAACGTCACCGAGATCGCCCCGATCGCCCTTTACGCGGGCCGCTCTGAAGCCTCACACACCTCCCCGGTGGTCCGGAACCCGGACGAACATGCTTTAGAGGTGTTCACCGACCACCTGCAGTCTGCCGTGAAGTCAGGGAAGAAAAGCGTTGAGGTCAAGCAGGCGTCTGGGAAAACTAAACCGGGCTTTGACGCCGTAGACCCGTTTGAGCCCGGCAGCGTCGAAGGTCAGCTCGCGGCCGTGCATTCAGCGACGGTGCGTGAACAACTCGCCTACGGCGAAGCGCATTCAGACAACGTGATCCTCGAAACATACGGCCGCCTCGTGGGGATCAAACGCGGGCATGAAGGCTCGACTCAAGGCGCCATCGAGGGCGTTAAACAAGCCCTCGAAGAACTCGGCGTAGAAACAAACGAGCTCGTGATGCGAGACACCAGCGGGCTCTCAGACAAAAACCGCGTCCAAGCAGGCACGCTCGCCGACGTCATGGCGCTGACCCTCAACGATGGCTCGGCAACCCAGCCCGCCCGTCGTGATCTAGCGTTCGTGCCATCCTTGCTACCGCGCGCGGGCGTCAACGGAACCATGGAAACCCGCCTGGATGGGAAGAAGACCAAGGCGCTCGTGCTCGCGAAAACCGGCACGCTCGCAGACGTCATATCCCTCACCGGCGTCGTCACCACCAAGGAAGGCCGCCCACTCGGGTTCTCCATCATTTTCAACGACGTCGAAGGCAACCTGGACGCCGCACGCGCCTCAGCCGACGCCGTGGCCACCGCGCTCGCCGACTGCGGTTGCCAATAGAGCGCGGCTGCCAATAGAGCGTCACCATGAACGAAACCCGGCCACGATGAGTAGCGAACGCATCCCACCCGCAGTATTCAGGCGGATTCAGCGTGCCCGCGAGGCGCTACGCCAGCGGCTGCCGGGCGGGCTGAATTATGTGCTCGCGGTGTCTGGTGGCGCGGATTCGCTCGCGCTCGCCGCGGTGTGCGGGCAGATGCGTCGCGACGGGGACTTGACTGGTCGGCTCACCGCTGTGGTTGTGGACCATCAGTTGCAGGCCGGAAGCGCTGCCGCCGCGGAAGGGGCGGCGCGCGCATGCCGCGTTTTGGGTGTGGAGCAGGTGGTGGTCCGCCGTGTTGAGGTGCCGGGTAAAGGCACAGAGAACGATGCGCGGGAGGCCCGGTATCGCGAGCTTGAACTGGTGCGTGAAGAGGTTGGGGCCGAGTTCGTTCTGACCGCCCACACCGCCAACGATCAGGCTGAACAGGTGCTGCTCGCACTCGCGCGGGGTTCAGGCACACGCGCTATAGCTGGGATCCCGGACCGGCGGGGACGGTTCCTGCGGCCGTTCCTGGAGGTGTGGCGCGAGGATACCGAGGCGGTGTGTGAGGCTTATGGGGTCCAGCCGTGGGAAGACCCCACGAACACGGACCCCGAATTCGCGCTACGGAACAAGGTCCGGCTCGAACTGCTACCAGAATTCACGCGAGTGCTGGGCGATGGCGCGCTCACCAACCTTGTCCGCACCGCAATCCAAGCCCGCCACGATGCCGAGCACCTCGATAACGAAGCCGAAGCCGCACTCCAAACGTGCGCACTGACCGAAACCCCAGAAGTCCTCGACGGGCCCCGCGCATCAGGGCGGGCACCGATGCAGTGGGACCTCGACCGTTACCTGCTGAAAAACGCGCCGCAAGCCATCCGCACCCGCGTATTGCGTTTCGCCGCGCAAACCGTAGGGGGGCGTGCCCCCACCGCAGAACGCACAGCGGCACTTGAACGCCTTACCGCGGGCGAAGGATCCGCGGGCCCCATCGAGCTCGACGGCTACGTCAGCGCCCACCGCATCAAAACCACACCTAACCACAGCGTGATCCGGTTCATCGGGCGGCCGCCGGCGGGCGCATCGGACGCATAAATCTGAGCACAAATCCTGCAGAGAGCACTATCGTGTGCAAACATGGAGGGAAGCGGCTTTCTATATCGCTAGCCGCCGGCCGCCACATCGTGTAAAAAGGGGAAGTCCGTGAAGCCAGATCACGTCGCCGATGACCTAAAAAACGTACTCATGTCGCGTGAGGAAATCGATCAGGTGGTTCGCGACCTGGCCGCAAGAATCGACGAGGACTACAAGGGCCGCGACCTGCTGCTCGTCGGCGTCCTCAAAGGTGCCGTGATGATCATGGCTGATCTTTCCCGCGAGTTGAAGATGAACGTCTCGATGGATTGGATGGCGGTGTCCTCCTACGGATCCGGCACGCAGTCCTCGGGTGTCGTACGGATCCTCAAGGACCTCGACACTGACCTCATGGGCCGCGACGTGCTCATCGTTGAGGACATCATCGACTCCGGTTTGACGCTCTCGTGGCTTGTCTCCAACCTGAAGTCGCGCGGGCCGCGTTCCCTGGAGATCTGCACGTTCCTGCGCAAGCCTGACGCGATCAAGGTCGATATCGACGTCAAGTATGTGGGCCGCGACATCCCGAACGAGTTCGTGGTCGGTTACGGCCTAGATTTCGCAGAGAAGTACCGCAACCTCGATGCGCTCGGCACGCTCGCTCCGCACGTGTACCAAAGCGAGTAGTACCTCGGGTTGATTCTGGCGCGGTAGGCGACAGGTAATCTAGAACGTTAGAAGTATGTAAGCGGGTTCGCAGCTCCCCTTTGAACAGCCGGCCGTGTTGAAGAACAGCCGGTTTTGACGGGTGGGGTAGGGGCTGTGGCTAAGAGGAAGGCGCGTCAGCGCATCAATGGACAAGACGACTCAGCCTAAGAAGAAGCTGTATCAAACCTGGTATTTCTGGGTCATTCTGGGTGTTGTTGGACTCATGGTTGGTATGTCCGTTCTGTTGAGCGGGCAGCGCAACGAGGTCCCGACCTCGGTTGGTCTGAAGCTTCTTGAGGACAACAAGGTCACGCGTGTTGATCTGAATGATGACGGCAACCGGGTTGAACTGAAAACCACGGAACCGGTCAAGCATGAGGGCCGTGACCTTGGTAAGAAGGTCACGTTCAAGTATTCGGTGACCCGCGGCCCGGAGGTCGCTAAGGCGATTGCGGCCGCGGAGCCAGAGAATGGTTTCGAGGACCGCCCGCAGACCAGTAACTGGTTCTTGTCCACGTTGGGTCTGTTGTTGCCGATGATCATCATCCTCGGCTTGTTCTTGTTCCTGATGTCGCGCGCCCAAGGTGGTTCCGGCAAGATCATGCAGTTCGGTAAGTCCCGAGCGAAGATGATCAATAAGGACATGCCGGAGGTCACGTTCAAGGATGTGGCTGGCGCGGATGAGGCTGTTGAGGAGCTCCGGGAGATCCAGGAGTTCTTGCAGCATCCGCAGAAGTTCGCTTCAGTTGGGGCGAAGATCCCGCGCGGTGTTTTGCTGTATGGCCCTCCGGGTACCGGTAAGACGTTGCTTGCTAAGGCTGTTGCCGGTGAGGCTGGGGTTCCGTTCTTCTCGATTTCGGGTTCCGATTTCGTTGAGATGTTCGTTGGTGTGGGTGCCTCCCGCGTGCGTGACTTGTTCGAGCAGGCTAAGAGTTCTTCGCCGTCGATCATTTTTGTTGATGAGATCGATGCGGTGGGCCGCCAGCGTGGTGCCGGCATCGGTGGCGGTAACGATGAGCGTGAACAGACGCTGAACCAGTTGCTGGTTGAGATGGATGGTTTCGATGCGAACACCAACGTCATCTTGATTGCGGCGACGAACCGTCCGGATGTTTTGGATCCGGCCTTGTTGCGTCCGGGCCGTTTTGACCGTCAGGTGCCTGTTGAGGCGCCGGATCTTGCGGGACGTAAGAAGATCCTTGAGGTGCATGCGCGCAATAAGCCGCTGGTTGATGGGATTGACCTTGAGGCTGTCGCGAAGAAGACACCGGGGTACACGGGTGCTGATCTTGCGAACGTTTTGAATGAGGCCGCGCTGTTGACGGCGCGTTCCAACGCTCATTTGATTGATGATCGAGCGATCGATGAGGCGATTGACCGTGTGATGGCGGGCCCGCAGAAGCGTACGCGTTTGATGCGTGAGCATGAGCGCCAGGTGACGGCTTATCACGAGGGTGGCCACGCATTGGTTGCGGCTGCTTTGAGGCATTCGGCTCCGGTCACCAAGATCACGATTCTTCCGCGTGGCCGTGCGTTGGGCTACACGATGGTTGTGCCGACGGAGGACCGTTATTCGATAACCCGCCAGGAGTTGTTGGATCAGCTCGCGTATGCGTTGGGTGGCCGCGTTGCGGAGGAGGTCGTGTTCAACGATCCGTCAACGGGTGCCTCGAACGACATCCAGAAGGCCACCGAGACGGCCCGGAAGATGGTGACCCAGTACGGCATGAGTTCCGAAGTGGGTGTTGTGCAGCTGGGTACCGGTAGCGGCGAACCGTTCCTGGGCCGTGAAGCCGGGCAGACCCGCGACTATTCCGAGGGCATGGCTGAGGTTGTGGACAAGGAAGTCCGTCAACTTCTGGATAACGCTCACGCTGAGGCGTATCAGATTCTGACTCAGAACCGGCACGTCCTGGATCGCTTGGCTAAGGAACTTTTGGACCGTGAAACCTTGAACCAGGCGGAGGTCGCAGAGATTTTCCATGATCTGGTGAAGCTTCCGGAACGTGAGCAGTGGCTGTTCGATGAAGCGCGCCCTGGCCAGGACCTCCCACCGGTACGTGGTGAACGTGACATCAAGCGCGACCCGCAGGGTAAGGGTACCGAGCCGAAACCTGGAGAAGGTGTCACGGTTGTGGACCCTCCGGCTGGGGGAACTGAACTGCCGGGAGGGGAACCGCAAGGGCCAGGAACATAAGACCAGGCACGTAGCCGCGGGGGCGTTTTGCCCTCGCGGCGTAATTGTGTACGCGTGTGCGGACGGAATGTTGCTGGAGGCTTTCCGAGCTAGAACCTGCAGGCTGGTCTGATCTAAGATCAAACTGATCTGTCTCCGAAGCCACGTTAGGTTGTCATGAACACCTCCGATTACTCCTCAATGACTGAGGAAGACGTCAGAAATAATCCCCAACTGGATCAGACTACGCTGATGAATGTGGCGCAGTCGCGCCCGGATCTGCGCGCGGCGGTGCGCCAGCACCCTAACTGCTATCCAGGCCTCGCGGAATGGATCGATAGCCAGTCAGCTGGCGGGCAGCAGCCACAGCAGAACCAGTCCCAGCAGAACCAGTACCAGTACCAGTACGGTCAGCAGCAGCCGCAACAGAGCCAGCCTGCGCAAGGCTATGCGGCCCAGGGTTATGGAGCGCAGGGCAACGGGGCTCAGGGTTATGGGGCTCAGAATCCGTCGCAGCAGTCGGGGTATAACGCCGGCTATGGTCAGCAGGCTCAGCAGTACGGTCAGCCACAGCAGTATGGGCAGCCTCAATCGCAGCAGTACGGGCAGAACCAGTACGGCCAGAATCAGTACCAGCAGGGTCAGTACCAGCAGTATCCGGCGCAGCAGCAGTCGGGCTACAACCCTGGCTATGGTCAGCAGGCTCAGCAGTACGGTCAGCCACAGCAGTATGGACAGACTCAGTCCCAGCAGTACGGGCAGAACCAGTACGGCCAGCCACAGTATGGGCAGCCACGTCCGGGCGTTGTGTTTCCGAAGGAGTGGACAGGGTGGCTTCCTGTCATCATCGCGGGCTTGGCTGTTCTTGCTTTCATTGCGATCTTCTTGCCGGCTGTCAGCGCGAAGAGTAGGTTCGGTAGCCACACCGGTTCGCTTCTTGATGCCCCGGCCGGCGTCAAGGTGCTTGCGATCATTTCGATGATCTTGGTGATCGCGGCCGCAGCTGTGCCGGCCGTGGCGTTCTTTGTCCGAAGGAAACCGCTGCCATTGATCTATCCGATTGCGGGGATCGCGGCAGGCGCTTTGGGCATCATCACCTACATCGTCATGTTCATCCAGGTCGGCGCCGAGGCGAACAAAGCGCGTAAGCAGCTTGAAGAGTATGGCTATTCCCTGGAGGACACGGGCACTTCGGTAGGCCCAGCGTTCGGCACGTTCTTCGGTCTGGTTGTTTTCGGCCTACTCCTTGCGGCGGGTGTTGTTGCGCTTCTCATGGAGCTGAAGGGTAAGGGCATCAGCGCGAATCTGCAGCCAGCTTTCGCAGGCGGCTCGAACGGGGCAGGCTGGAATCAGCAGCCGTACCAGAACAACCAGTACGGTGGCTACGCCCAGCAGTCGCAGCACCCACAGCAGGGCCAGCACGGTCAGCAACAGCAGCAGCAACATACTGGCGAACAGCAGTCTGGCCAACAACAGTCAGACCAGTCGCAGGATGATCAGCAACAGGGCGAGCCGCAGCGGGGTGAACAGGCACAGGGAGTCCAGCAGCAGGACAGTGGCCAAGCGCAGGGTCAGCGGGCGGCTTGGCAGTCGCCGGACCAGCAGCCTCAGAACGTCGAGGCCAAGCTTCCGGACTCTGAAGAGTCTGCTCAGAGTGAGGCGAAGGTTTCGGAGACCGCGGTTTCGGAGCCGGTTGCGTCCGAGCCTGAATCTGTTGCTACTGGCGAGCCGGTATCCGAGACACCTGAAGAGGTTAGCGAGGCGCCAACGCAGGCTGCAGATGCTGAGCCTGTCGATGAACCAGTTGTAGCCCCGGTTGAGGAACCAGTTGTAGCGCCGGCTGAGGAGCCTGCCAAGGAAGAGAGCCAGGAGGCGCCGACTGAGGCCTCGGGTGAGACGGTGCCGGCGGGGGCGTCGGCAGTTGAGCTGCAGCAACTTGCCGCGACTAAGCCTCAATTGTGGGAGCAGATCCGTCAGCACCCTAACTGCTATCCAGCGTTGGCGGAGTGGATTAAGCAGGCACAGAGCACAAACTGACCTGCTCAGAAGTAGTTAGCAGAATGCCCCAGGAGGCAAGATGCCTCCTGGGGCATTCTCTTGTTAACGATCCATACTTCTCAGCGCATACTTTTCAACGCATTCTTGCCACAAGCTTGGTGGCGGAATGTGGTCATGGTCACTTAACCTGGGTTAGCCTTAGACCAGGTTAAACCGCCAGTAGCTTCACAAAACACAAAGAAACAGTTGATTACTTCAAGGTAGGTCGCCATGAGCACCCCTGATTTTTCTTCAATGACTGAGGCAGACGTTCGTGACAATCCTCAGTTGGATCAACATACGTTGATGAATCTGGCGCAGTCGCGTCCCGATCTGCGGGCGGTAGTGCGTCAGCATCCCAACTGTTATCAGGGACTCGCGGAATGGATCGACGCCCAATCAGGCGGTGGGCACCAGCCACAGCAGTATGCCCCGACGCAGTACGGTCAGCCTGGTGCGGGCGTTGTGCTTCCGAAGGGATGGTCGGAGTGGCTTCCGGTAATCATTGCAGGCCTAGCTGTTCTCGGTCTCGTTGCATTGTTTTTGCCCTTGGTGAGCGTACGGGTTGATATCCACTCAAGTTCTGTCGGTTTCTTCTCGGGGGGCAATTTAATTAAGGAAGCTAAATTAGTTCCGCATGAGGCGACGATACTTGCGATCATCTCTATGGTCCTGGTGATCGTTTCCGCGGCTGTGTCGGTCGCGGCATTCTTCGCTCGTAGAAGAGCGTTGTTATCGACCTACCCGATTGTGGGGATCGTGGCGGGCGCTATGGGCCTCACCGCGTACATCGTGGGGATTGCTGGAGTGAACGGCAAGCTCAGCGAAATACGCAGATTTGCTGAAGCACTTGGAGCATCCTGGGAAACTGAAGACACCATGATTGGTCTAGGTTTCGGTTCATTCTTTGGTCTGGTTGTGTTTGGCCTGCTCCTGGTGGTGAGCGTTCTCGTGCTTATTATGGAGCTGAAAGGCCGGGATCTCAGAGCGAATATTCGGCCAGCTGTGTTCGTGCCGGGGTCGGCAGCTCAAGAATTACCAGCTGAGGCAGCGGGTCAGACGGTGCCTGCTGGGGCGAAGCGAGGGGCTGTAGCGATGCCGTTCATGGTGGCCGGTCTCGCCGCCCTGGCATTCGCGACCATGTTCATTCCAGCTTATGTTCTTAACATCGAGGGCCACGGAGGGCCTGCCTTTGTGTGGAGGCTTGAGGATCCGGTCTTGATCCTGGCGGTCATTTCTATGGCTCTGTCGCTTGTTTCAGCAACCCTTTCCGCCATAGCAATATTTATTCGCGTCAAGCCGCTCCAGGTGACCGGCGCGATTAGCGGGGCTATTGCCGGGGTTGCAGGTGTCGCAACTTATATTGTGTTTTTCCCTCATCTGGCGATGATGAACGATAGGTTGAAAGATCTCGAATATTCCAAGTATTCATTTGCTGCTGCCCCTGGCGCTTTCATCGGCCTGACCGTTTTTTCCATCTTGCTTATAGGCGGAAGCATCGCTGCTGTTCATGCATTCAGGAGTCGTGGTCGTTCGGGGGGATTGGCTAAGTCTCGATAGAGGTTCCGCTGATGTGGGCGGCGACGGGGACGTGGAGTGTGATGCTCCACGTCCCCGTCGTATTTAAGGGCGTAAAAGACTGTTCGAGGCTCACCGTTCGCGTGTACGATAGATCACAGTTGCGAATACAGAATGCAGTGTTCGCATATCGAACTAATCTGTGATCTTTTATCCCAATGACTTTCACCGCAATGGAGCCAGAATGCAGTTTCACCACAACGGCTATGTGACCGGAGACCCCCTTATCAAGGAAGCCGCAGGAGTCGGCATCGACCGTAGTGAAGACCTGCCGGAGGTTATGGACGTACTGATCGTGGGTGAAGGTCCCGCCGGTATGACTACCGCAGCGCAACTCTCGGTCTTCTCGCAGCTCGAGGTGCGCCTCATCGAACGCCGCGAACACGAACTCCAGGTCGGCCAGGCAGACGGCATCCAGGCCCGCT
Source organism: Arthrobacter sp. HMSC06H05 (assembly GCF_001807395.1). NCBI lineage: Bacteria > Bacillati > Actinomycetota > Actinomycetes > Micrococcales > Micrococcaceae > Arthrobacter > Arthrobacter sp. HMSC06H05. Next base: position 183,428 of record NZ_KV788983.1, read on the forward strand.
CCGTCGAAACCTTCCAAGCCTTCGGGTTCGCAAACCGTGTGATCGATGAGGCCTACCATCTCCGCGAAATGGCGTTCTGGAAGCCAGACCCAGAAAACCCAAAGAACATCGTCCGTGCGGCACTCGCCCCGGATGACCCGCACGGTGTCTCCGAATTCCCGCACCTGATCATCAACCAGGCCCGCATCATGCAGTACTTCGGTGAGTTCATGCGTAACCAGCCTTCCCGCATGAAACCGAACTACGGCATCGAATACGTCTCCCACGAACGCGACGACTCCCAGGAATACCCGCTGCTCGTCAACCTGCGTTACACCTTCGGTGAGAAGGCCGGCGAAGAGTTCTCGGTCCGCACCAAGTACCTCGTCGGCGCTGACGGTGCGCGTTCACAGATCCGCCGCGACATCGGCGCAACCCGCGTAGGCCAACAAGCCGCACACGCGTGGGGAGTCGTGGACTCCATCGTCGAAACCGACTTCCCAGACTGGCGCACCAAGTGCGCGATCCAGTCCCATGACGGCGGCTCGATCCTCCACATTCCACGCGAAGGTGGCGCGATGTCGCGCATGTACGTCGACCTCGGCGAAACCGCCGCAGATGACGACGGCAAGGTTCGCCAGACCCCGCTCGATGAGATCGTGCGTCACGCCAACGAGATCCTCCACCCGTACACGGTTGAGGTGAAAGACGTCGCATGGTGGTCGGTTTATGAGGTCGGCCACCGCGTCACCGACCGCTTCGATGACGTCCCAGTGGAAGAAGCCGGGAACAAGATGCCGCGCGTATTCATCCTCGGTGACGCATGCCACACTCACTCCGCTAAAGCCGGTCAGGGCATGAACGTCTCGATGCAGGACGCATTCAACCTCGGTTGGAAGCTCGCGCACGCCCTGCTCGGTACCGCTCCGTTGGAGATCCTCTCGACCTACACGGGCGAGCGTCAGGTGATCGCGCAGAACCTCATCGACTTCGACATGGAATGGTCCTCGATGATGGCGCGTAAGCCAGAGGAGTTCGAAAACCCGAGCGACCTCGAGGACTTCTACGTCCGTACCGCCGAGTTCCCGGCAGGTTTCATGACCGAATACGAGCCGTCCATGGTGTGCGGTGACACCAAACACCAAGAGCTCGCTGCCGGTTTCCCGGTCGGTAAGCGCTTCAAGTCGGCGTGGGCTACCCGCCGTTGTGACGGAGTCCGTTTGCATCTGGGCCACCTTGCAGAAGCCGATGGCCGCTGGCGTATCTATGTGTTCGCTGACGGTGCGCACCCAACCGAGCACTCCGCGGTGGATGATCTCGCAGCATGGCTCAAAGACGACGAAGCATCGCCGCTGGTTGGCAGCGAGCTGGGTGGACGCCCACGTCACGAATGGTTCGACGTCAAGGTGATCTACCAGCAGTCCCACGAGGAGTTCGAGGTCTTCGACGCACCAGAGGTGTTCCGTCCACGCTACGGCGACTTCGGCATCATGCAGTGGGAGAACGTCTTCGCCTCGGCTCTTGGTTCGGCTGACCGTGAACGTCAGGAAATGAACCCTGTCGCTTTGAGCCGCGACATCTACGATGCGCGCGAGCTTTCGCGTGACGGCGTGATTGTTGTTGTGCGCCCTGACCAGTACGTTGCCCAGGTCCTGCCGCTGGATGCCACGGATGAGCTGAGCGAGTTTTTCAAGGGCGTCCTCTCGGAGTCCTAAGGAAGCCACGGAAGATAGAGCCAGGTTGTCTTTGTGACGGTTGATGCTGAGGGCCGTGCGGGGGCGTCTGCGGCGGGTTCGCAGACGCTCTCGCGCGGCCTGAGTTTGTTGGAGACCATCGCTGAGTATGAGCAGGGCCTCACGATCCCGCAATTGTGTGAACGGGTCGGTTTGCACCGTTCGATCGTCTACCGGTTGCTGCGTACGCTAGAGGCGCACAACATGGTGGTGCGGGGCGCCGATGGTGTTGTGACGTTGGGCCCTAACTTATTGGTTTTGGCGCGTTCAGTGAGCCGTGATGTTCAGGCTGCCGCGTTGCCGGAGCTAACGAGGTTGTCTCAAGGTCTGCAGATGACGGCGTTCATTGCTGTTTTGACGCAGGATCAAGTGGTGACATTGGTTTCGGTTGAGCCGAAGGTCGATGGTGCCACGCTGGTTCAACGTCCGGGTTCCGCCCATCCGTTGGACGCTGGCGCCCCGGGGGCCGCCATCCGGGCGCAGCTGGGGACTGCGGAGTTGGCGGCGCGTGGTTTAGCGCATCCGGAGTTGCTTGGGGATGCCGCCGCACCGTATACCAAGAGCCGTTCGCAGGTTTTGACTGGCGTGAGTTCGATCGCGGTCCCGTTGCGGGTCCCGGGCTATGCGGCGGCGTCGCTCGCGGTGGTGTTTGTGGGTAGTGAGGACGATGCGGGGGTCGCTTCCGCGTTGCACCTGTCGGCTTCGGTGATTGAGGCTGAGCTGTTGTAGGTCGGTAGGCTGTGATCATGTCGAACGTGGACTCTAATGGTTTTGGTGTGACGGGCAAGGGCCCTGACGCTGTCCCCGGTGACGCTGGGCTCGTCGGCGCTGTTGCTGGTGACGTTGAGCTTGGCGAGGTTGAGCAGGGTTGGACGGAGCAGGGTCGTGTTGATCAGGCTCGGATTGAGCGTGCTGTCCGCGAGATCCTGTTGGCGGTCGGTGAGGATCCGGACCGGGATGGTTTGGTGGATACGCCGGCGCGTGTGGCCCGAGCGTATGCCGAGGTTTTCTCGGGCCTGCATATGGATCCGGCTGACGTGTTGTCTGCGTCCTTCGATATTGATCATTCGGAGATGGTCTTGGTCAAGGACATCCCGTTCTATTCAACGTGTGAGCATCACCTAGTTCCGTTTCATGGGCGGGCTCATATCGGTTATATCCCGGGTGTTTCAGGCAAGGTCACGGGGTTGTCGAAGCTGGCCCGGCTGGTTGATCTATTTGCTCGGCGTCCGCAGGTTCAGGAGCGTTTGACTACGCAGATTGTGGAGGCATTGGAGGATCATCTGCAGCCGCGTGGGGCGATTGTGGTGATTGAGGCGGAGCATTTGTGTATGTCGATGCGGGGCGTTCGTAAGCCTGGGTCGACGACCACGACTTCGGCTGTGCGTGGTCAGTTGCGTGAGTCGGCTACGCGTGCTGAGGCGATGGGCCTGATTATGGGGCATGGCCGGTAGCTTTTTCGGCTGGCGGGTAGGCTAGTGGTGTGCGGCCGTGTGCCGCGTGTTCGTTGCGTCTCGTCTGGAAGGTCGGTTGATGTTCAACCTCGCTGCAACCCCTGGTACTGGCCCTAATACGTCTGCTTTGGCTGTGATTCGTGCGAAGTCGCGTGAGGATGCGTGGGCTGATTTGCCGCGTGATCGTTGCTTGGTGATGGGTATTTTGAATGTCACTGAGGATTCGTTTTCGGATGGCGGCCGTTTCCTGAATGTTGATGCGGCGATTGCGCATGGTCTTGAGATGATGCGTGCCGGCGCTGACATTATTGATGTTGGTGGTGAGTCGACGCGTCCGGGCGCTGATTTTGTGGATCCTGAGGTTGAGGCTGCTCGGGTTGTGCCTGTTGTGAAGGGCCTGGTTGCTGCGGGCGCTGTGGTTTCGGTTGATACGACGCATGCTTCGACTGCGCGTGAGGTGTGGGAAGCTGGCGCGCATCTGATTAATGATGTTTCTGGTCAGACGTTTGAACCGGATATGGCTCAGGTTGTTGCCGAGTTGGGTGCTCGGGTTGTGCTGACGCATCGCCGTGGGGATCAGAAGACGATGGTGGATCACGCTGAGTATGGCGATGTTGTGGCTGAGGTTGTTTCGGAACTGGTCGAGGTGCGGGATCAGTTTGTTGCCGCGGGTGTGGCGCGGGAGAACATTATTTTGGATCCGGGCGTGGGTTTCGCTAAGAACGCCGAGCATGATTGGGCTGTTTTGAATGCGACGGATCGTTTTGTGGCGTTGGGTCATGACGTTTTGATTGGTACGTCGCGTAAGCGTTTCTTGGGGCGGTTGCTGGAGGAGCGTAAGCGCCCGCATGAGGTTGCTGACCGTGACGCGGCAACGCATGCGACGAGCACTTTGGCTGCCGCCGAGGGTGCGTGGGCTGTGCGTGTTCATGATGTTGCCGGTACCCGCGATGCGGTTGAGGTTGCGCGTGCGTGGGTGAACCCTGCTGAGGCGGTTAAGGCGTGAGGCCTTTCCAGTGGGATGGTCATGACGTCATCACGATCAACGGGATTTCTGCGACGGGTTTTCATGGTGTTTTTGATCATGAGAAGCGTGAGGGCCAGAGGTTCGTTGTCGATGTGAAGGTTGCGACGTCCTTCCGGGTCTCGGCCGCATCGGATGATGTTTCGGACACCCTGGATTATGGGTCGATGGGCCAAGCCGTTGTCGATGAGGTTCAGGGCGGGCCATACAACTTGATTGAGAAGCTGGCTTCGGTGATTGTTGACCGTTTGATGCGGGACTTTTCTCCGCTCGCGGTGCAGGTCACGGTGCATAAGCCCGAGGCACCGATCCCGGTGCCGTTTGGCGATGTGGCTGTGACGATGAGCCGTAGCCGTTCATAACGTTGGAGGCTGTAATGTCGCAGGGTTCTGAACCGTATGAAGCAGACGGTGGCCCGCTCCCGGAGGTTTTGACGCGCGAGCCGGGTTTCCCGGTGGTTGCGGTGATCGCGTTGGGCGCTAATTTGGGTGACGTTGTTGAGACGTTGGCGTTGGCGCGCGCTGAGATCGCGGCGTTGGATGGGGTCACAGTCACGGGTGAGTCGCTGATGGTGTTGACGGATCCGGTGGGCGGCCCCGAGGGACAGCCGGAATACCTGAACCAGGTGATCGAGGTTTCAACAACGCTGGCGCCGGCGACGTTGCTGGAACAGTTGCAACGTATTGAGGCTGAGCACGGCCGTACTCGTGAGGTGCGGTGGGGTGCCCGGACCTTGGATTTGGACATCATCACGTTCGGCTCTGTTGTGAGCGATCACCCGGTCTTGACCCTGCCGCATCCGCGCGCGCTGGAGCGCGGGTTTGTGGTGATCCCGTGGTCGTGGATGGACCCGGGCGCGTTTGTGGGTTCGGAGTCCGTGTTCCGTGTTGCGCGTGAACTTGAGCCTTTAGGCGGGGTGCGCCCGTACATGGATCCCGCGCATCGGCTACCGGACTCGCGCGATGACCGTGAGGCCACCGCAACCGCTCCGAGCAATGGTGGGGCGTCCGCATCGTGATTAAACTACGCGTTGTGCCGATGCTGGGTGGATGGCTTGTGTTCGCGGCCCTCGGGTTGTTGACCTCGACGCTGCTTGCCGTTGTGAGCGCGGACCTGTGGGCTATGGGGCGGGCGTCCTCGGTCGCGTTGGTTGCGGTGGCTGTTGTCGCGTTAGTTCTGGGTTTGTGGGTGTTTTTATCGCGCACGCGGCGCACTGATCGCCGGATTGACCCGTTGGCGGCGGTGCGTGTTGTGGTGTTTGCGCAAGCCTCGGCGTTGGTGGGGTTGGCGGCATCGGGTTTCCACGCCGGCGTTGTGATCGATGTAGTGGTGAATGGTGTTGTGGGGTCACCGATTTTCTTCCGCGCGCTCTTTGCGGCGGCGGCCGGTCTGATCGTGGCAGCGGTGGGGCTGGTAGTGCAGCGGTTATGCACCGTGGACTCAGACGATGACGACGATGCCGCCCCGACGGAAGGAGCCGCAGATGCAGCACAATAACGATGCGGCGCAGGGTGGCTCGCCGGCGCAGACTGGGTGGGTTGCGGATCACGAGTGGATTCCGGTGGATCCGCGGTTGGCGCGGGTTCAGCATCTTTCGAATATTTTCACGGTTCTGTGTCTGGGGGCGGCGGGGTGTGCGCCGTGGATCTTGAAGCGCCTGGGTGTGTTCGATGCCTCGACGTGGCTCGTGTGGGCGGGCTGGATCGTGGCTGGCTACACGCTGGTGAGCGGGGTTGTTCAAGCGTTCCTGATCGGGCCGCGCGTACGCAGCATGGGGTGGATGCTGCGGGAGAACGATTTCACGTACCGGGTGGGGATCGTGTTCCGCCGGGTTGTGGTGGTGCCGTATGGCCGGCTTCAATATGTTGATCTGAAGTCGGGGCCTCTGATGCGCGGGTTCGGTTTGTGCCAGGTCTCCTTCAAGACGGCCGCAGCAGAAGGCTCGCCGGACATCCCTGGCCTGACTCAAGCTGATGGCGAGCGTCTACGTGATGAGCTCGCGGCGCGGGGTGAGCAGAAGCTCGCCGGGATTTAGGGGGCGTTGTGTCAAACGTGCCTGAAACGGTTGAGTGGAAGCGGGTTCATAAGGCGACCCCGTTGGTGCGCGGGTGGATCATTTTCGCGCTGTTGGCATTCAATTTTGTGCGCAGTTGGGCCGAATCGTTTGTCAGCGGTAGCCCCTCCGGCGGCGATGGCGGGCGCGAGGGCGAAGGTGAGGGCGAGGGGTCTTCGGACTTTTTCGGCCTGTTCTCCGATGACACGTGGGTGATGTGGGCGTGGCTCGCGGTCATCATCGGCACGATCGTGTATTCGTGGTTCGCGTGGCGGGCCATGGGGTACCGGATCACAGCGAACCGTGTCGAAGTTCGGCAGGGCATCTTCATGAAGAACGTGCGCCACGCCCGCATCGACCGGATACAAAGCATCGACATCAACCGCCCCATTCTGGCCCGTATTTTCGGTCTCGCTGAGCTGGAATTCCATGTAGCCGATGCGCAAGAAGCAGCCGCGAAACTCCAGTACGTGACCTACCGGCAGGCCCAACAGTTACGCGAGGACATCCTGCGTGCCGCCCGCGGCGAGCAACAACCCGTGGCTCCGGTACAGACAGAGGGGAGCGCAGTACAGACCGAGACTGCCCCGGCATCTGCCGAGGTAACAGCGGCAAAGATCCAGGCAACGGGAGTAACCGCCGAGGCAACTGCAGCATCGGAGGTAGTGCGTCCTCTCGTCAAAGTTCGCATGAGTCGGCTCGTGGCCGCGGCCCTGCTGAAGAACGTGGTTTTCGGTGCCGTGGTGATTATCGGGTATGTGGTGAGTGCGGTCGAGACGTCCTCGTTCACGCAGCCGCTCGTGGTTTTCGGCCCGCTACTCATAGCGTGGGGTGGCCTCGTGTTCTCGATGATCAACACCAACGGCGGCTTCGTTGTCAGCGCGGGGCAGGACGGGCTGGTGCTGACACGCGGCTACACCGAATCAAGCAACACCACAGTCCCCCCGGAACGCGTGCACGCGCTGGGGCTCCAACAGCCTCTGCTGTGGAAACTCACCGGCTGGTGGCGGGTTGTCGCGAACGTCCCCTCCGATGGAGCCTCCGCAGAGAAAAGCAACGTCTTGCTACCGGTGGGCACGTTCCAGGAGGCGCTCGCCGTAGTTGCGGCGTTGATCCCGAACCCGGGGACGGACCGGACCGGACCGCTCGTTGTGGCTGCCGCGGAACGCCCTGGGGAGGAACCGGAGTTTGTGGTGAGCCCACGCAAGGCGCGCTGGCTGTCCCCGATCGCGGGGTCGCGGCAGGCGTTCGCGCTCACGCAGACGATGCTGATCATCACCTCAGGCCGTCTGGTGAAGAAGGTCGCGTTTGTTCCGCATCAACGCACCCAAGGGGTTGCTTTGAGGCAAGGGCCGTTCGCTAGGGCGGCTGGTGTTGCGACTCTCACGGTGGCTACGGCTGCGGGGCCGGTCAACACAAAGATCTACGATGTTGCGGAGAAGACCGCGGACACTTTCGTTTTCAGGCAGTGTGAGCGGGCCGCCGCCCTGGCGGGCTGGGCAGACAAGAACCACTGGGGTGAGGTGCGGTGAGTTTTTCCTCCTTAGGCTCGGCTTCTTTGGGCGCGCATGCCCCGCGTTTAGGCATCGGGATTATCGGTGCGGGCCGCGTAGGCCCTGTGGTTGCTGCCGCGTGGAGGTCCGTGGGCCACCAGATCGTGGGGATCTCGGTCACGGATGAACGTTCCGCCGACCGGGCCGAGGCGATCCTGCCAGGCGTCCCCCACACGAGCACCGCTGATGTCCTCGAACGCAGCGAAGCCGTCGTGTTCGCCCTGGATGCCGCGACCATCCAGCAAGAGGTCGCATCCGCGGCCGCTGCTGGCCGCTTCCAGATGGGTCAGCTCGTGCTCCACACATCACCGGCGGTAGGCATCGACGTCCTGACTCCAGCCGCGGAAGCTGGCGCCATCCCGTTAGCGATCCACCCACTGCTGCGGTTCACGGGCACAAGCATGGACGCCACCGCGCTGAACGGGGCGCGCGCAGCCGTCTCTGCGCCGAAGCTCATGGTCCCGGTCGCGCTGGCGCTCGCCGTGGAGCTGGGTTGTGAACCCTTTGTGCTCGATGAGGATGACCGCGATCTGTATGCCGCGGCCGTCGCTGTGGCTACGGAGCCGGTCTCTGCGTCGCTTGCGTATGCGTGGGATGCGTTGAACAGCGTGGGTGTTGAAGATCCGAGCGCGGCCCTGGGACCGTTGGTGCGCTCCTCTGTTGATGCGGCGATAGCGAGCGGTTCGAGCGCGGGCACAAGTTTTGCTCGCACGCTGAGCCCGGAGGCCGTGGCGTCCGCGCGTCGTGGCTGGTCAGGGCCCGATGCGCCAGTTGGGGCGCACGGCTTCTATGTTGCGATGGCCACAGCGGCCATCACTCGAGCTGTTGGCCGTGGTGAAATAACCGACGCTCAAGCCGCCGCGGTGCTGGATGCGCTACAGAGCGAATAGCTGTTTTGTAGGGCGAACGAGTGATCCCGGGCACGAATTCGAAGGAATTTCGGTGACGGTGGCCACAAATTTTTACGAGTTTTCAGTGGTGCAGCACACCTTGAACCAGCAGGTTCCGCGGAATCATGCGGTTTTCGGTGCTGGTTGGAGCTCTGGAGGGGTTCATCGCCGATTTGCATGTTGTTCTGAACTCCCGTAATGTTTTCTCTTGTCGCCGCGAACGGCTCCGACTGAAAAAGATCGTGAGAGCACTGAGGCGACCAACCCACTGAAAATCACCAAGAAATTGGTTGGTATTCAGTGCGCCCTTCGGAGCGGACTATAGATAACTGTAGCGAGCTGGTTGGGTGTTTGTTGTTTGAGAACTCAATAG
>NZ_KV788983.1:193486-193755 GCF_001807395.1 Arthrobacter sp. HMSC06H05
AGTTCCCCGCGCCTGCGGGGATGATCCGTTGGCTGAGGATTACGCGCCCCGCACCGTGAAGAGTTCCCCGCGCCTGCGGGGATGATCCGTTTTCGAGTTCGCGGGCTGGGATACGCCACTGGAGTTCCCCGCGCCTGCGGGGATGATCCGACCGCCCCAGAGACGTTGCTCGCGGACATGACGAGTTCCCCGCGCCTGCGGGGATGATCCGCCGCCCTCTACAGCGCAGACTACACACAGGACGAGTTCCCCGCGCCTGCGGGGATGAT
>NZ_KV788983.1:193775-193983 GCF_001807395.1 Arthrobacter sp. HMSC06H05
TCCCCGCGCCTGCGGGGATGATCCGAGCTGGCTGAGTCTCTACACGTGCATCCAGATGAGTTCCCCGCGCCTGCGGGGATGATCCGTGTTAGATCCTCACGGTTGAGTTCGTTCAGGTAGAGTTCCCCGCGCCTGCGGGGATGATCCGAATCCCCCATCCCAATAGACGACCCCGACCAAGAGTTCCCCGCGCCTGCGGGGATGATCC
>NZ_KV788983.1:194003-194211 GCF_001807395.1 Arthrobacter sp. HMSC06H05
GTTCCCCGCGCCTGCGGGGATGATCCGAATTGACCGATCGTCCGCTGGCTGGCGGCGAGGAGTTCCCCGCGCCTGCGGGGATGATCCGCGGCGGGCGAATACAACGACATTCCCAGACACGAGTTCCCCGCGCCTGCGGGGATGATCCGGAGAAGTTCAATGCTCGTTCAGATCGCTGTTTGAGTTCCCCGCGCCTGCGGGGATGATC
>NZ_KV788983.1:194231-194562 GCF_001807395.1 Arthrobacter sp. HMSC06H05
GTTCCCCGCGCCTGCGGGGATGATCCGTCTCTGCGCTAATGCTGGATCTCGCACGCAGGGAGTTCCCCGCGCCTGCGGGGATGATCCGAAGCTGACGATGAAAACCGCGGAATCATGCGGGAGTTCCCCGCGCCTGCGGGGATGATCCGACGGAGCTCATAGGCCGTCTGTTCGGTGGAGTGAGTTCCCCGCGCCTGCGGGGATGATCCGGCTGACGAGTACGCGGCCTGGCTATTGATTCCGAGTTCCCCGCGCCTGCGGGGATGATCCGATCAAGCGCGCGGGAAAGAGCCAGCTGACCTTGAGTTCCCCGCGCCTGCGGGGATGATCC
>NZ_KV788984.1:0-23771 GCF_001807395.1 Arthrobacter sp. HMSC06H05
GGGCCCCAGAGAACGTGTTCTCTGGGGCCCGCCCGTTTAACTCCGGCTCATGCCCGGGCATCAGTTCCCGGTTGCAGGGGCGAAGAAGTCGTCCTTGGTTGCATTCGGGTGGGTTGCCAGCGGGGTCACCTTGACGTCCATGTATTTGAACATTGGGAAGCCCTGGAAGATCGCGTGGAGCTCGTCGTGTCCATCGACCTCATACATCGAGTAGTTGGAGTACTCCCCTACCACGCGCCAGATGCCCTTCATGATGCCGCGGTTCTGCAGGTCAGAGGAGTAGGCCTTCTCTCGTGCCTGAAAATCGGCCATCGTGTCCGGGTCCATATCTTCCGGGAAGTTAACGTCCATGCGGGCGAGGAACAGCATCGTGATCTCCTTCGTATATGTGTACCAAGTCTTCTGCCTAACAAGGCTTGTGCCTAACAAGTCCTGTATCTATCGAAACTTGTGCCTATCGAAACTTGGGGTATCTAGGCTTCACCCTATTCACCCTTTACCGTAGTCTGAAGTACCTAAACCACCGGCATTGATACTTGTGCTATATGAGTAGGGTTCATAAAAGTCTTTCACAAGTCCACCCAGCTGAATCTAAGGTGAGATACGTCACCGGACTCGACGCCCCGGCCTCCGCAGACGCAGCCAGGTGCGCCGACGATGACGCGACCGAGTATCACTGCCTCGACGGAACGGAGAGAACCCATGGAGTTACGCCATTTGCGGTACTTCGTTGCGGTGGCAGAAGAAAAGCACTTCGGACGCGCCGCGCAACGCCTACATATCGCTCAGCCGCCGCTTTCAGCACAGATCAAGCAGCTCGAACAAGAACTCGGAACCCAGCTGTTTGAGCGCACGACGCGTCGGGTTGATCTGACCCCTGCCGGGGAGTTGCTGCTTGAACGCGCAACCGGGATTCTTTCTGCCGTAGAGTCAGCCCAAAGCGATGTGGCCGATGTCGGCGCCGGCTCAGCCGGGGTGTTGCGGGTCGGATTCACAGGCAGCGCGACCCACGAGCTCATGCCGGCTGCGATCCGGCTCTCCCACCACCGCTATCCGTTGGTGCGGCTCAAAGTGTTCGGTGAACTGCTGACCCCTCACATGGAGCAGGCCCTGCTCGATAACCGGATGGACCTGGCGGTGCTGCGGCCGCCTATTTCATCCGATGAACTCAACTACAAGCCCATCATGGATACCCGGCTCGCGTTGGCGATCAGCCGCAACCATCCCCTCGCCGAAGACTCCGGGCCGGTCAGCCCCGAGGACGTCATGAACATCGACGTCGTGAGTTATCCGCGCGCATCCGCTGTTGCATCCCTTGCGCATCAAGCGTGCCGCGAACACGGCTTCCGGCCGCGGGTGGTGCAGACCGCAACCGAAACCAGCACACTCAACGCGCTCGTGGCCGCCAACATCGGGGTCGCGTTCGTACCATATTCAGCGCACTACCCGTTCCAGGAATCCATCATCCTTCGTCCGCTCCAGACCGATATCACGGTCAGCCTCGGCATCGCGTGGAAGGGTGATGCGCTGACCCCTATCGCAGAGAACTTCATCACCACCACTATCGACGCGGCGGCTACATTGCCTCAACCGGAGATTTCCAGCCGCAACCGCAAATACACAAGCCAAAAACCTACAGACCGTGGGAGGACACCGTGAAAATTACTGGCATCGAGGCGATCCCGTACAACATCCCGTACGTCAAGCCGCTCAAGTTCGCCTCCGGCGAGGTGCACAACGCTGAACACGTGCTGGTGCGCATCCACACTGATGCCGGCGTCACGGGTGTCGCGGATGCCCCTCCGCGGCCTTATACCTACGGGGAAACCCAGCATTCGATCAAGACGATCATCGACGAGGTTTTCGCGCCGGAGATCATCGGTTTGAACCCGTTGGATCGTGAGAAGGTGCGCGCGATCATGCACCGCACGATCCACAATCAGGTCGCTAAAGGTGCCGTCGATATTGCGTTGTGGGACATCGCGGGCAAGATCACCGAACAGCCCGTGCACAAGCTTTTGGGCGGCTACACGGACTCGATGCGGGTCTCCCACATGCTCGGTTTCAAACCAGCCGCTGAGCTGGTTGAGGAAGCGCAGATGTTCGGTGAGAAGTACGGCATCACCACGTTCAAGCTCAAGGTGGGCCGGCTGCCTGTCAGTGAGGATGTTGAGGCCTGCCACGCGCTCGTTGAGCACCTTGGCGACGACGTCGAGATCTATTTGGATGCCAACCGCGGTTGGAGCGCGAACCAGGCGATGGATGTCCTGCGGCAGATCGAGGACCTCCCAATCACGCTGTTCGAAGAACCGAATGACGCGAAGGAGGCGATGGGCCGCCGCCGCTTGGTGACCCACTCGCGCATCCCGATTGTGGGCGATGAGTCGGTTCCGACCGCAGGGGACGCATCACGTGAGCTGTTATCCGGCGGCTGCAACGCGATCTGCATCAAGACCGCACGCTCCGGCTTCACCGAGGCGACCGAAATCCTTGGGCTGTGCACGGGCCTCGGCGTGGACGTGACGATGGGCAACCAGATCGACACCCAGATCGGCTCCCTGGCAACGGTGACCTTCGGTGCAGCACACAAGGCGTCATCGGCACGCGCCGGCGAGCTGTCTAACTTCCTCGACATGGCAGATGACCTGCTCGCCGACCCGATCGAGATCATCGACGGGCGCATCGCAGTCCGTGACATCCCTGGCGTGGGCGCTGAGATCGACGAAGACAAACTCACCCGCTACCGCGTCGACCTGTAAAGCGCACACCCTGCGTCTCAGCAGCCTGCGCGTCAGCGAGAGAGGGCGCCGCATCCTTACATGGATGCGGCGCCCTTAGCGTTGGTGGATTGCGGTTACGCCTTCACAGCTGAAGCCTTAGCTTTGACGTCGTTGAAGGTCCGGCCTAAGAACTCTGCGAGTTCATCGGTCTGATCCAGCGGGAAGATACCGGCTACGTACTGGTCTGGGCGGACCACCACTACCGCCCCGTCCCGGGAGATGCCGCGGGTTTCGAAGATGTCGACGTCTTCGAGGGTTCCCCACGCGTTTTCCATGTTGAGCAACTGGAAGTCTCTCACGCGCGGTTTGAATGCCGGGTGCACGTGCCGCATATCGAATGCACGGTAGTGCTGTTGGAAGATCACCTTGACATCGAACAAGCTCGAATCGAGGTGCTCATGCGCCCAGTCCGCCCACGCGTTGAGACGCTCCGATTCGCCGGGCATTTCTGCATCAGCGAAAACATAGATGCGGTAGCGCCCATCAGCTGTGTGTTCATGCCCGATGTGGGTGTGGACCAGATCGCACACCCGCCCACACATCTCGGACCGGAAGCGCCTACCCAGTGGGTATCCGGTAGCCAGGCCCTGATGCTCGTCATTGGTGGTGAGCATGGATGGCTCGTATTCGGTGAGGTAGCCGGCGTTGAACTCCGCGGTCTTGTTATAGAAGCGGCGCACGGTCTGCGGGTCCGGCAGCTGGTCTGCCGGGGTCGCCATGAGGGTGGACCACTCTTTATCGAATTCGATGAGCCGGTGGGCGATGTCCTTGCGTTCCTCGGCGTAGGTGCGCAGCAGCTCATCTGGGCTGTTACCGGAAACCACGTGGCCGAGCTTCCAACCGAGGTTGAAGCCGTCCTGCATCGAGACGTTCATGCCCTGCCCCGCTTTAGCGGAGTGGGTGTGGCATGCGTCGCCTGCGATGAACACGCGGGGGTGATCTCCGTCAGTGTAGGTGGAGTCGCGGTCATCGAAGTGATCGGATACACGGTGGCCGACTTCGTAGATCGTGTTCCACACAACGTTTTTGACGTCGATGCTGTAGGGGTGCATGATCTCGTTCGCGGTATCGATCACGGTCTGCAGCGGGGTCTCACGCACTGCGTGGTTATCGTCTTCTGCAACCTCACCGAGGTCGACGTAGTAGCGCACCAGGAAGCCGCCCTCACGCGGGATGAGCAGGATCGAACGGCCCGAGTTGCCCTTGATGGTGCACTTCTTACGCACATCCGGGAAGTCGGTGTCAGCGAAGACATCCATGACACCCCACGCGTGGTTAGCCTGGTTACCGCGAAGACGATAGCCGAGCGATTTACGCACCTTGCTCTTCGCCCCGTCGGCGCCCACAACGTACTTGGCTTTAACCTGGCGTTCCTTGCCGTCCTCTGGCCCACCGTTGCGCCGCAAGGTGACCGTGACCGGGTATTCCTCTTTAGCAGACTCGGGCGCGACCTCGAGGTCAACGAACTCCCAACCGTAGTCAGGCTTCATGCGGGTTGGGGAGTTGCGCATGAACCGGTTGAAGTGATCGATGATGCGCACCTGCGTGATGAGCATCATCGGCCATTCACTGTATTCAGGGCCAAGTTCGGCGGTGCTGACTTCACGCATGATGTTCTCTGGGTTCTGCGGGTCCGGAACCCAGAACGCCATGTCGGTAATCTCGTGGGCCTCAGCGAAGATCTCGTGAGCGAAGCCGAAGGCTTGGAAGGTCTCCATGGTGCGGGAGTGCACGCCGTCCGCGTTGGCGAGCTCGAGGCGGTGTGGACGCTGGTCGATCAGGCGAGTGTTCACGTTCGGAAACTGCGAGAGCTGTGCTGCCGCGATCGAGCCTGCCGGTCCGCACCCTACAACCAGAACATCCATCGTGTCTGGGAGCTCCTCGGGCCTATCCACGCCATAGCCCGCCGCTGGCTGTTCGAGCGGATCGCCTGTTGAATATCCGGAAATATGAAACTGCACGGTTTTGCCTCCTGGTGTAACGCACATCACAGAACGTGCGATTGAGACCAAGCTAACAGTTAATCAACCGGCATGAATCTGCACAGAATACACATTCTTTTATTCAAAAATAGTGGGGATCGCTTTACATGGACTAAAGATTGAAGCAATTAGACGCGCATGTTCCCAAGGTTTCTCAAGCTACAAAACTGCCCCAAGCGACACGTCAAATAGATTGCATAATGGATAAATATAGAAACTAAAGCGACTTTGAAACACAGCGTGTATCAACCAGCGAGCAAACAGTATGAAAGCCTTTGATTTTAAATACGAGTGGCCCCGACCTCCACGGTCGGAGCCACTCTCCCACCTCACCCGCAAGGCGTCGCCCAACGCCTTAGCTAGGTCAGCGGTCTGTACGGATCAGCGCTCTGGGTCGAGAACGAAGTCGTACTGGACCTCTTCACCTTCGCCGTCACTCGATGGCTTCGGATCGAGCATGAGCTCCGGCTTGACTGCCGATGCGATGTCGTCGTCGTTGTGCTCATCGCCTGGGAAGTACAGCTGCGCGGTGAGCAGCTCATATCCCGGTGCGGAGACCTTGACGTGGATGTGCGCTGGACGCCATGCGTGCCAGCCGGCGGCCTCAATCAGCTGACCGCATGCCCCCTCGGTTGGGATCTGATAAGGCGCAGGGCGGATGGTCTTGATGTCGAATTCGCCGTCCTCGTTAGCGAGGAAGCTTGCGCGCAGGTTCCACTCCGGGATACCTGGCGCAAACTGCGAGTACAGACCGTACTCGTCCGCGTGCCACATCTCGATCTTCGCATTCGACAGCGGGGTGCCATCAACCGCGGTGACCTTGGACTTGAAGCGGAATGGGGTGCCCGGCTCGTCCTCGCGCATCGGGATCTTGGCGTCCCATTCGTACTCTGGGGAGTCCTCGACGTAGTACGGGCCTTCGATAGTGCCCTTGGAGCCTTCGCGGTGCTCGGTTGCTACGTCCTCGACTGCGTGCTCGATCCACACATCGAGGAACAGTGGCCATTCGCCGTCTTCGCCGACCTTGATGAGCCAAGACTTCAGGGCGTTGTATTCCTCGTAGGAGACCTTGTCTTCGTAGACGATGTCGGTCAGCGCCTTGATCGCCTTACCGGCAAGTAGGTTGACGCGTTCGTGGTCAACTGGCTGATCGCCACGATGTGCGGCAGCGCGGTCCTTGAAGCGGGCTGATGCCTGTGCACCGGAGTCTGCGGCGCGGGCTTCAGATGCTTGGGTGTGCTGAGTAGCCATGTTTGCTCCTTTTAGTGGTTGAAACTTATTCAACTGAATACAGGGTTTCAGTTGAAGCGGTTTGGGTTGGTCTTGCTGATCCGTTGCGGCACCCGGTTTGATGCCGTGACGGTGGCTTATGCGGGGTGGATGCCGCGGTATTTCGCGGCGGTGATGAACGCTTCGAGGTTCGCCTCGTCCTTACGGAAGGCCGCGATGCGTAGCGCGAGGCGCAGGATCATTTTGATATCTCGCGGGGTGATGTTCGGGAAGGTCTCCACGAGGGTGTCGAGTAGACCATCCCCGAGGTTGGCTCCGTGGCCTTCAGCGAGCATGCCCCAAATAGTGCGGGCATCTTCGCGGCTTGGCAGGTCGTAGTCGATCACGACCGCGCAACGGGCCAGGATCGCTTCGTCAACCCCGTCCACCCGGTTGGTGGTCAGGAAGAGTAGCCCGTCGTAGTACTCGAGGGTGCGCAGGAACTCAGCGACGATCGCGTTCTGTTCAAGCTCCAGCCCGCGCTGCAACACGAACACGTCTGCTTCGTCGAGCAACAACACTGCATCCCAGCGTTTGGCGCGCTCGAATGCGGTTTCGAGGTTTTTACGGATCGATTCCGGGTTGATCCCAAGCGTTCCGGTGTGGATCGAGTACAACGGACGGTGCGAAACCTCGGCATAGACCTCCGCGGTCAGGGTTTTACCCACGCCTGGCCGGCCGCGGGCGAGGATCACGTTGCCTGCGGATTTACCTTCGATGATGTCGCCGGTGAACACCGAAATATCTGAGGTCAGGATGTCGAGTAGCTCAACCTGTTCTTGTGGCAACACGAGTTTCTCGCGCAGGTTTTCGTCGTATTCGTACGGGGTGAGGTCGCCAACGTTGACGTCGATGTAGTCTTGCGCTGCGAGGTCGAAGACAGCGACAGCGGTGACGACGGGCACTTCACCCATGCCCTGCCCGTCGGTGTTATCAGCCAGGACGGACGGGGACCCGGTGCGCAGCGGGGCGATCGAGCCTGGCTTCACATCCTGGACGACCTTGCGGTTGGTGCGGTTCTTAGGCGACTTGTGGTCTTCGGTGCGGATCGCGGTCCCTGTGAACATGAACTGCTGGGCAAAACCGTTATCGATGATGTCCTGATAGACATCCCGGCGCTTCTGATATGCAGTCTTGAGCTCTTCAGTTTCATGGAAGGCACCCTGGGCGGTCAGCGCCTGCTCGGGAGTTTTACCCACGATCGCGGAGTCTTCCAGCAACAGCAACCGCGGCGTCTTGGATGGGCGCTGCACGGTGGGGCTGTCCGCTTCCATCGTGATCTTGACGCGTGCATCCCGGGAGATGTCCGCGTGCTCAAACTTGATATCAGCTACAAGGTAGGGGTGCAGGTAGCCGTCTTCTTCTTGCACATAGACCCAGCCGTCGATCTTGTCATCGGCGAGGAACTGCTTGAAGAGGGCTTCAGCTGATTCGATGCTCGGGATGGTCCCGTAGTCGCCTTTGCGTGCGGCTTGCACCGCGGCGATGGTGCGCACGAAGGTTTCGTTACCGAGGGATTCGGCCGTGGCGGCGAGATCCGCAAGCGCGGCATCCGTGAGGAAGCGGTCCGGGATCCCCATGCCTTCGGAGCGCCAGGTCTTGGCTTGCTCGCGGGATACAGCCATGTCTTCTGATGTTGTGGCTCGAACCACTGCGGCTGGCGCAATGAACATCAGGTCCACTCCTCACGTTAGTTGGGGCTTTCCTCTCGGTGGGCAGTGGCGCTGACCAAGCTCCTGTGCGGCCGTAACCAGCCTCACATTCCCGCGTCAGCGCGTGACCT
Source organism: Arthrobacter sp. HMSC06H05 (assembly GCF_001807395.1). NCBI lineage: Bacteria > Bacillati > Actinomycetota > Actinomycetes > Micrococcales > Micrococcaceae > Arthrobacter > Arthrobacter sp. HMSC06H05. The sequence continues at coordinate 7,815 of NZ_KV788984.1, forward strand.
ACATCACCGTATCTGACCATCACCTTAGCTAAGAATTTCAGACACGAGAATTACTTAGTCCATATGAACCTAGACGCTCCGCGTATAGATGAAGTGAGCCTGCGTTCACTATGGTTAGCCTTTCTTCGCTAGAAACCGTCAGGGTTTTAGCGAACTATTGACTCATGGGCAGATTCATAGGTTTTGCACAGAAATATTTTCTTGCGTGCACGGCATTGATCGCGCTTGCGGTGGTTGTCACCTTGAGGGTCTTGGGCAGTCCTGCCGCCCAGTGGGTCGCGACCGTCTATGTTTCGATCATCATCCTCGTGACCGCCATCGACATGATCCGGGACGTACTGCGCGGCAACTTCGGCCTCGATATCCTCGCGGTTGTCGCAATGATCTCCTCGCTACTGGTCGGCGAATACGTCGCTGCCACGATCATCGCGCTCATGCTTACCGGCGGTGAAGCGCTCGAAGACTACGCGGCTTCCAGGGCTCAACGCGAACTCACAGCACTCGTGGACCGCGCGCCCGATACCGCCCACCGCATCACCGCGGAAAGCACAGTCGATGCGGAGCACAGCATCGACAGCGCAGGGCCTGACCAAACAGGCCAAGAACATGCGGGGCTGGGTCTTGAAGACGTTCCGGTCACAGAGGTCAAGGTGGGCGATACCCTCATGGTTCGTCCGTCTGAGGTGGTTCCGGTGGATGCGCAACTGCTCGATGAGCACGCCTTGGTCGATGAAGCGAGCCTCACAGGCGAGCCTTTGCCCGTGACGAAGACCCGCGGCGAGCGCCTCATGTCTGGTTCCGTGAACGGACACACAGCGATCCGCATTCGCGCGAGCGCGACCGCTGAGGATTCGCAGTACCAGCGGATTGTTCAGCTGGTGCGCGAGGCCGAACAGCAGCAAGCACCAACGGTCCGGGTTGCAGACCGTTTCGCTGTCCCGTTCACGATCGTGTCCCTCATCGTCGCGGGTATTGCGTGGTCGCTCTCAGGCGATCCTGTGCGTTTCGCTGAAGTTCTGGTTTTGGCGACCCCATGCCCGCTACTGATCGGTGCGCCGGTCTCGTTCATGGGTGGGATGTCGCGCGCCTCGCGCTTGGGCGTGATCGTGAAGGGAGGCGCCACCCTCGAGGCGTTATCGCGTGCGGAATCGGCCGCGTTCGATAAGACGGGCACCGTTACGTTCGGCCGCCCCCGCATCGACCGGATCATTCCCGCTGACGGAATCGATGAGGCTCGCCTGCTACAACTCACGGCAACCGCGGAGCAGTTCTCTTCCCACGTTCTGGCTGATGGCATCATCGAAGCCGCTGAAGAACGCGGGATCGCGATGTTGGAAGCCCACGATGCCAGCGAGATCGCCACCAACGGCGTGAGCGCCATCGTTGACGGGCAGAACGTTCGCGTAGGCAAGAAGTCCTTTATCGAGGAAGTCGCCGGTGAGGTTGCACAGCCTGACCTGCACGCTTCGCAAACCGCTGTATACATCAGCGTTGATGCCAGACTAGGCGGCATTATCCTCATGGCCGATGAGGTCCGCGAAGAGGCAGCCGGCACCATCACGGCCCTGAGGGAACTGGGAATCAGCGATATCGCGTTGCTGACCGGCGATAACCAGGCCACTGCAGATTCAGTCGGGCAACACATCGGCGTCAGTGCCATCGCCGGCAATCTTCTGCCCGAAGATAAGGTCCGCCGCATCACCCAGATGCAGCAACCGGCCCTCATGGTGGGTGACGGCATCAACGACGCCCCCGTCCTTGCCGCCGCTGGGGTGGGTGTTGCGATGGGTGCCCGCGGCGCATCTGCCGCTAGTGAATCCGCCGATGCCGTCATCACCCGCGAAGACATCTCGCTGGTGGCCCGCGCAGTCGACGTCGGTAAATGGACTTACCAGGTTGCGATCACCGCGATCCTCATCGGTATCGGCCTCTCGCTGGGCCTGATGGGTTTCGCGGCGTTCGGGTTCATCCCGGCAACCATCGGCGCACTTTTGCAGGAAGTCGTGGACCTCGCGTGCATCCTCTACGCGCTGCGTGCCCTGGGCGGGCCGGACCGTGTGAGCCGGTTCCTCCCTCAGCGGAACGCGACCAACCGTGACCGAGCTCTCATTTAGAGCGATAACGTTTTAGGCTAGTTTCATGACTACACCTACACCACCACGTACCCCTTCGGCGATCGATGCCGTTGCCGAGGAATTTATGACCGCGTTCGGCAAGCTCGTACCTGAACATCTCGTGAGCATCGGGAGCCCGGACGCCCCCGACCACTACGCGGACTATTCCCCTGCCGGTACAGCGCAGGAGCGCGAGCTGTACGTATCGACGCTCGAGAAGCTCAAGACCCTCGAGCCAACCGATGATGCCGACGCCGTCACGCTCGACATCATGAACGAACGCCTCACCGTCAAGCTCGAGCTGTTGGATACCGGTGTTCCGTCGTTCAACAACATCGCATCCCCGGCCCAAGGCATCCGAGCGATCCTCGACCTCATGCCGCAAAAGACCGCTGAAAACTGGGCCGCGATCACGCGCCGTGTAACCCACATCCCGGAGGCGCTGGCTGGTTATCGTGCAACCCTCGAGGAGGCGCGCACCAACGGCAAGGTGCCAGCGGTTCGCCAGGTGGATATCGTCGCTGAGCAGTGTGCGGCATACGCAGCCGAGGACGGCTACTTCGCTAAACTCACCGAGATCGCAGCACCGGCGTCCCTCGATGATTCCGCCCGCGAGGCACTCGCAACGGCAGCAGCTGATGCGGGGAAGGCTTATGCCGAGTTCGCTGACTACCTCACCACCGTTCTGCGCCCATCGGCCCGCCAAGAAGACGCGTGCGGCCGCGAATACTACGCACTCGCATCGCGTGACTTCCTTGGCGCTGAAGTCAATCTGGAAGAGGCGTATAAGTGGGGCGTTGAAGAGCTCGACCGGATCATCGCAGAGCAAGAGGAAGTCGCCGAGCAGATCAAGCCGGGCGCCTCCATCGAAGAAGCGATGGAGGCTCTCAACGCGGACCCTCAACGCCAGCTGCACGGCACGGATGCGTTGCGCGAATGGATGCAGGGGCTTTCGGATAAGGCTGTCCGGGAGCTTGCCGGAACCCACTTTGATATTGAACCGCCTATGGATCGCCTCGAGTGCATGATCGCCCCTACCAATGAGGGCGGCATTTACTACACGGGCCCATCCGATGATTTCTCCCGCCCAGGCCGCATGTGGTGGTCCGTGCCAGCGGGTGAGGACACGTTCACGACGTGGTCGGAAACCTCGACCGTCTACCACGAGGGCGTCCCAGGCCACCACCTGCAGATCGCTACCTCAACCATGAACTCGGATGAGCTCAACAGCTTCCGCCGCGAATTCTCCTGGACTTCCGGGCACGGTGAGGGCTGGGCCCTCTACGCTGAGCGCCTCATGGAAGAGCTCGGCTACCTCGAAGATCCAGGCGACCGCCTCGGGATGCTCATGGGCCAGCGTCTGCGTGCCGCCCGCGTCGTCTTCGATATCGGTCTGCATTGCGGCTTCGAGGTCCCGCAGCGTTGGGGCGCAGGGGTCTGGACCGCTGAGAAGGGCCTTGAGTTCTTGAAGAAGAACGTGTTCGAGTCCGAAGGCCGCATCGAATTTGAGTGGCTGCGCTACATGGGCTGGCCAGGCCAGGCTCCGGCCTACAAGATCGGTGAGCAGATCTGGATGCAGATCCGCGCGGAGGTCGAAGAACGCGAAGGTGATGAGTTCAGCGCTAAAGACTTCCACACCCGCGCCCTGAAGCTCGGCGGCATGGGCCTGGATTCGCTGCGGCGGGCGCTGAGCTAACGGCTCCGCCGGTCGCAAGCGCAATTGTGACCGAGCCAACCTGTCATTCCATGTGGGGAAGTGCTTTGTAGCACTTCCCCACATGGGAAGATAGAGCCTATGGTTTCTCAGCATCTACCCGAACCTCCCGCATCCAATCCCCGTGCGAGGGCCGGCATGCCGGTCTTGGACCGTGCGCGTTTGTCTTTCGCTACGTTCGCAGGCCGCGCCGCGCGGCTCGGTTCCCGGTTGGTGGGTCGCGGCTCAGGTCAATCGATTCAGGGCGCGATCCTCACCCGCTTGGCTCCGCGCGCGTTTGAGCAGTTGCTCGCCGGCCGCACCATCGTTACGGTCACCGGTACTAACGGCAAGACAACAACCACGCACTTTGTCGCTTCCGCTGTGCGTGAGGCGTTGGGTGAGGATGCCGCCCGGTTGGTCACGAACGCTGATGGCGCGAATCTGCATCGCGGTATCGCCTCTGCGTTGTCTGAGGCACCGAAGGCGGACCTCGCTGTGTTGGAGGTCGATGAGCGTGTTGTGGCTGACCTGGTGAGGGTTGGTAAGCCGAAGATTCTGGTGATGTTGAACTTCTCGCGCGATCAGCTGGACCGCAACCACGAGATCAAGGGGCTGGCCCGTGCGTGGCGTAACGCGCTCGAGGAAGCCGGTGAGGACGGCCCGCTCGTGATCGCCAACGCCGAGGAGCCGTTGGTTGCGTGGGCCGCTGAGACCGCGCGCAATACGGTCTGGGTCAACCCTGGCTCGGTGTGGAACGATGACGCGGTGTTGTGCCCGGGATGTGACACGGTTTTGGATCGTGAAAACCCGGAGGTCGATGATTCCGGGACCGTCACGTTCGCTGGTACGTGGCGCTGCCCTGGCTGTGGCCGCCACCAGCAGGACTCCACGATTGTGGTCCGCGGTGAAACTGTGCGCGATGCTGACGGTAGCGAGCTGGATTTTCAGTTGAATGTCCCAGGCCGTTTCAACGTGGGTAACGCCGCTGTTGCGTTGGCTACCGTGCGTGAGCTGGGTGTGGATACTCAGACCGCGTTGGTGGGGATGCGTAAGGTCCAGGCTCCTGCTGGGCGTTTCGGGATCAACGAGATTCACGGCGTGAAGTGCCGGTTGATGCTTTCGAAGAACCCTGCCGGCTGGGCTGAGTCTTTGCCGCTGGGTGTGAGTGACCCGCTGGTCTTGGCGATCGATTCGGTGCTTGCTGACGGCCGGGATGTTTCGTGGCTGTGGGATGTTGAGTTCGAGTCCCTGCGGGGCCGGAAAGTGATCGCGACCGGCCGGAACACGTTTGATCTTGCCGTCCGCCTCGATTATGCGGGCGTTGAGTGTCAAACCATCAAGGACCTCGGTACAGCCATCGAGACCGCGGGCTCGATGCTTGAGGATCCGGATGCGACCCTCGATGTTATTGCTACCTACACTCCGTTTCAGGTTTTGCGTCGTATGGGAGGCGCCAAGTGAGCACGAAAAACAACCCAAACACGACGGGCGGCATGAGTTCGACAAGCAGCGCGGCCCCAACAAACAGCGCGGCCGCATCGCTGGAATTGGCTGGCCGCACACTCAGCATCGTGAACGTGTATCAGTCGTTGCTGGGGATCTATGGTGACCGCGGTAATGCGATGGTTTTGGCCGAGCGTGCCCGCCGCCGCGGCGCCGAAGTGACCGAGCATGTTGCCGAGCCAGGCGCCCCGGTCCCGGATGACGCTGACATCTATGTTTTGGGTGGCGGTGAAGACGGCGCGCAGACCGCCGCGGTGCGTGCCCTTGCCGCCGATGGCGTGCTGAGCCGCGCTGTTGAGCGCGGCGCGGTCGTGTTCGGTGTGTGTGCGGGCTACCAGATTCTGGGTGAGACGTTCACGGTCGGCCACGATAATGACGAGCGTGAAGGTTTAGGGCTGTTGAATGCCCACACGGTGCGCCGGGATCCGCGTGCAGTGGGTGAGATTGTGACCCGCCGCCGTGGCGTGAGCGGCAACGACGCGTTGATCACCGGTTTTGAGAACCATGGCGGCCAGACGCGACTCTCGGCTGGTACAGAGCCGTTGGCTGATGTGATCGAGGGTGTTGGCAACGGCGACGGCACGGAAGGCGCTGTCAAGGGCACCGTGTACGGGACGTATCCGCACGGGCCGGTTTTGGCTCGTAACCCGGCTTTGGCTGATGAGCTGATCACGGTCGCGACCGGCGTTGAGCTCGCTCCCCTGCTGATCCCTTCGATTGTCACGCTGCGTGCCGAACGCTTGGAGGGCCACCTTGGCCGCTGATGCTTCCGGCACTGTACCTGCCTCCGCCGCAAGTGCTTCGCTTTCCGCAAGCGATGCGCCTGCGGCACTCGTATTGGGTTCAGCCTCCCCTGGGCGTGCCGCAGTGCTGAAAGCTGCGGGCATCGCTTTTTCTCAGCAAGGCTCTCACGTGGATGAGGATGCTGTGGTCGCCGCGGCCGCCGCGGAGGCTCAAGCGCGCCTGACGCCTGCTGCTCAAGCGCAGCTGCTCGCTGAAGCGAAAGCCGCCGATGTAGCCCAAACCTTACGCAGCAACCCGACCGGTTCGCGGCTTGTTTTGGGGTGTGATTCGGTCTTTGAATTCGAAGGGGTAGCGTACGGGAAGCCCCACACACCTCAAGCGGCCCGTAAGCGCTGGCTTTCCCAGCGCGGCCGTGAAGGCGTGCTGCATTCAGGGCATTGCCTGATCGACCTGCAGACCGGGCAGAAAGCTACCGAGTGCGTCTCGTCCACGGTCCGGTTCGCTTCCGTCACCGATGAGGAACTTGAGGCCTACATCGCTACCGGGGAACCTTTGCCGTGCGCCGGCGCTTTCACGGTCGATGGCCGGGCCGCAGCCCTCATCGACGGTATCGAGGGCGACTTCCACGCTGTGGTAGGCCTCTCCCCTGCCGCGCTGCGGCGCATGCTCAACCAGCTGGGGCTACCACTCACGCTCGTGTGGCCGCGCTGAACACAAGACTGCGCACAAGGCTGTGCATAAGATTGCGCACGAGTGAGGGCACTGACCACGGCGCGTGGGTCGTCGTAGGCTTAAGGCAATGCAACGGCCTGTAGGGTTCCCACAAAATACAGGCCAATTGGGGCGGGAATTCCTGGAGAATTCAGGAGGTTCCCCACATATCGGATAGGCTCACAGAGTCTATGCAACGTAAGGAGCAGCCAGGCTCATGCCAGAACTGACGAAGGTTTTGATCGCCAACCGTGGCGAGATCGCTGTCCGCATTATTCGCGCGGCGGCCGATGAGGGCATCAAGTCCGTCGCCGTGTACGCCGACTCTGACCGTAACGCTATGCACGCACGCATGGCTGATGAGTCGTTCGCGCTGGGCGGGGCTTCCGCTACCGAATCGTATTTGAACATCGAGAAGATCATCTCGGTCGCTCAGCGCGCGAAAGCTGATGCTGTGCACCCGGGCTACGGTTTCCTCGCCGAGAACGCTGACTTCGCCCAGGCTGTGCTCGATGCCGGTTTGATCTGGATCGGTCCGTCCCCTGAAGCGATCCGTGCGTTGGGTGACAAGGTCCAGGCCCGCCACATCGCGCAGAAGGTGGGCGCTCCGCTGGTTCCTGGCACGAAAGACCCGGTCTCCTCGACCCAGGAGGTCCTCGACTTCGCTGACGAGCACGGTCTCCCGATCGCCATCAAGGCGGCCCACGGTGGTGGTGGCCGCGGCATCAAGGTTGTGCGTGACCGCTCCGACATCCCCGAGCTGTACGATTCCGCCGTGCGTGAGGCGACCGCGGCTTTCGGCCGCGGTGAATGCTTCATCGAACGTTTCCTGGATGCCCCACGCCACGTCGAAACCCAGTGCCTTGCGGACAAGGACGGCAACGTGGTTGTTGTTTCGACCCGTGACTGCTCGCTGCAGCGCCGCAACCAGAAGCTCGTTGAGGAAGCCCCTGCACCGTTCCTGACTGATGAACAGAACCAGCGCCTGTACGAATCCTCGAAGGCGATCTTGCGGGAAGCCGGCTACGTCGGCGCAGGAACGTGTGAATTCCTCGTAGGCCAGGACGGCGTGATCTCCTTCCTCGAGGTCAACACTCGCCTCCAGGTTGAGCACACCGTCTCCGAAGAGATCAGCGGGATCGACCTGGTGCGTGAACAGTTCCGCATCGCACGCGGCGAAACCTTAGGCTACGAAGACCCTGAGTTGCGCGGGCACTCCTTCGAGTTCCGCATCAACGGTGAAGACCCGGGCCGTAACTTCATGCCGACCCCGGGCACCCTCACAACCTTGACGTTCCCTACCGGCCCGGGCGTGCGCGTGGATACCGGTGTTGAGCAGGGCGAGACCGTGACCGGTAACTTCGATTCGATGATCGCTAAGCTCATCGTGACCGGCCGCACCCGCCTGGAAGCCGCTGAACGCTCCCGCCGCGCGTTGAAGGAACTTCAGATCGAAGGCATGGCGACCGTGGTCGCGTTCCACCGCGCCGTGATGGAAGACCCAGCGTTCATCCCGGAGGATGAGAACAAGCCGTTCGAGGTTCACACCCGCTGGATCGAAACCGAGTTCAAGAACACCATCAAGCCATACACCAAAGCCACCCCGGCTGAGGAAGAAGACGAGGACATCCAGCACTACACGGTCGAGGTTGGTGGGCGCCGGCTTGAGATCGCTCTGCCGGCCTCGCTCGGCTCCGGTTCGGGTGCCCGCGCCCAGCACAAGCCGAAGCGCCCTAAGCGTGCACGTGGCGGCGCAGCTGCCGCTGCGTCCGGCAATGACCTGACCTCACCGATGCAGGGCACGATCGTCAAGGTTGCCGTCAAGGAAGGCGCTAAGGTCTCCGAAGGGGATCTGGTCGTGGTGCTTGAAGCGATGAAGATGGAACAACCGATCACCGCGCACCGCGACGGTGTGGTCAAGAAACTCAAGGCCAACGTTGGCGGGACAGTCTCCGCCTCCGAGGTGCTGTGCACCATCGACGACGAATAAGCGATGACGAAAAGGAATCGCGCCGCCTAAGAATCGCGCCGATTCGAAAGTCATAAACGTAGGGCCGGGAAACGTGGAAGTTTCCCGGCCCTACGTTGCGCTGATGCAGCCTCAGATGTCAGATGTGGCGGTGCCCCCGTAAGCAACGTCAGATGTGGTGGTGGAGGCGGCGTGCGGCCTCGGCGATCGAGCCGGACAGCGACGGGTAGATCGTCACGGTATCTGCCAGGTCATCGACGTTGAGGTGTTTGCGCACCGCGGTCGCGATCGGATAGATCAACTCGGAGGCACGCGGAGCCACAACAACCCCGCCCAGCACGGTACCACTACCCTTACGGGCGAAAATCTTGATGAAGCCACGCTTGATGCCCATCATCTTCGCGCGCGGATTCGTCGCCAAGTCCAGCATGAACGAGTCCGCCGCGACAGCCCCCTGATCAACGAGCGCCTGCGTAATACCGACCGTTGCAATCTCTGGGGAGGTGAACACGTTGGAGGCGACCTCATCCACCTTCAACGGGGTCAGGGCATCGCCCATCATGTGAGCCACCGCGATACGCCCCTGCATCGCCGCTACCGAGGCGAGCGGGAACACACCCGTGCAGTCACCGGCAGCGTAAATGTGCGGGACAGTGGTGCGGGAGACCCCATCGACCGTGATGTGCCCAGACTCAGCAACAGCAACACCGGCCTCTTCAAGACCCATCTCAGCCGTGTTCGGGATCGCACCCACCGCAACCAAGCAGTGGGAACCTTCAACCGTGGTCCCGTCAGAGAGCGCAACCGTGACGCGGTCACCATCACGAACTACAGAATTAGCGCGGACCTCGGAACGGACCTCAACACCGTTCTCCTGGAACACGTCCTCAAGCAAACGTGCCGCGTCCTCATCCTCGCCGGGAAGAACACGGTCACGCGAAGACACCAGCGTCACGCGAGTACCCAACAGGTTATAAGCAGACGCGAACTCGGCACCCGTAACACCTGAACCAATCACGATCAGGTGTTCGGGGTTCTCCTTCATCTCATAGACCTGCTTCCAGGTCATGATCCGCTCACCATCAGGAACAGCGGTCGGCAATTCACGCGGATGCGCACCCACCGCAACAATCACATAGTCGGCATCGAAACGGGCCGTGGAGCCATCCTTAGACTCAACTTCAACGGTGTGCGTACCCACCAAACGGCCGCGGCCATCGACCACCTCAACGCCGGCTTTGACAAGACCAGAACGGATGTCGGCCGACTGCTCGGCAGCCAACGCCAGCAGACGTTCATTGATATAGCCGAGATCGGCATCGACCTCATGTTCGTCCGTACCGCGGATCGTCAAATCGTTCGCAACGGAAACCCGGCGGATAGCGTCAGCGGAACCGATCAGGGTCTTCGAAGGCACAACGTCAGTCAGAACGGCCGAACCGCCCGTCCCCTGCTCTTCAATCAGGGTCACCTGTGCACCCAACTGTGCACCGACCATCGCCGCTTCATAACCGCCTGGGCCGCCACCAATAATGACAAGACGTGGAGAAGTAAAATCAACTTGAGCGCTCACAGCCTCCATTGTGTCATCTCCAGCACACAAGGGCTGGCTAACGCACAAGCCGACCGGCACGGCGTAAAGGCGCGCGCACCGCTCAAACTTGATACGATGGACACGAATGCGCGCGAGCGCTGTCATCATCGCTTTGGACTGAACCAATGCATTGACCTAATGCTTTGCCCCTAGGAGGCCATCCGTGTACTCGGCCGATGGAAAGAACAAGAACCACTCAGGTGAAGGCCACGCAGTCAGCAACATCATCCTGTTCCTGGTGCTGTTCGGAATTCTCCTCGCAGGTATTTACGCACTCAGTTTCGCTGACCTGCATGACCCAGCTAAGGCCTGGTTCCCATTCATTGCCTGTGTAGTGGGCGGCACGCTCGCATTCGGCATCGGTAAACACGTGACCGGCCGCTCCAACAAGAACCCGGACGTCACCGCTAACGAAGCCGGTGCATTGGACTCTGTGGACGACGAGTACCGTAAAGCCGTCTCCAAGTAAGCACGACTTATAAGCAACACGGCCTATAAACCTCAAGGTGGGGCGCATCCGTAGCGGATGCGCCCCACCTTTCTGCTTGTAGCTTTTTCGGCTACCGGCCGCTCTCCTCGGCCGCTGAACGGCCTAGGACTCCCCACGGCCTAGGATTCCCCGAACACGGACGTCAGGAACGTCTCGACCCAGTCGAGTAGCTCTTGGTCGGCGAGCCGTTGCGCACCGATCCCTTTCCCCTTGGGGAACGGAACCAGGATCGCCTTCAACGCAGGCTTATGCATCGCCCCCGGATAGAGGCGCTTCATCCGCATCACACGCGATTCAGCGATGTTATCCGGAGCGAACCGGATGTAGTTACCTTGAGCCTGGATCTCGTTGATGTTCACCGAACGCGCCACAATACGCACCCGCGCAACCGAAACCAGCAGCTGCGCGGCCTCCGGGAGTTCACCGTAACGGTCCTGCAGCTCCTCAACCACCGCATCGACCGTTGCAGGCTTAGTTGCCTGCGCCAGCTTCCGGTACGCCTCCAAGCGCAAGCGTTCACTCGGAACGTAGGTTTCCGGGAAGTGAGCGTTCAACGGAAGCTCGATCTTCATTTCCTTGGCCGTAGCGTCCGTATCGCCCTTGAACGCGGCCACGGCCTCACCCACCAGGCGGATATACAAGTCAAAACCGACACCTTGGATGTGGCCGGACTGCTCGCCACCCAGAAGGTTGCCTGCGCCGCGCAACTCGAGGTCCTTCATCGCCAACTGGTGCCCCGAACCCAGCTCGTTATGGGCTGCAACCGCTTTGAGGCGCTCAAGCGCAACCTCGCCCAAAGGACGCTCCGGATCCCACAAGAAATACGCGTACGCACGGTCACGGCCACGGCCCACACGCCCACGCAACTGATGCAGCTGGGACAGGCCATAGATGTTCGCGCGATCCACAATCAGAGTGTTCGCGTTCGCGATATCCAGGCCGGTTTCGATGATGGTCGTGGACACGAGCACGTCATAACGGCCCTCCCAGAAATCCACCATGATCTGCTCAAGCCGGCTCTCCGACATCCGGCCGTGCGCCACAGCGATCCGCGCTTCCGGGACCAGCTCGGCGAGCTGACCGGCAACCTTATCGATCGAGGACACCCGGTTATGCACATAGAAAACCTGGCCCTCACGCATCAGCTCACGCCGAATCGCTGCCACCACCTGCTTATCCGTGTACGGGCCCACATACGTCAAAACCGGGTGCCGCTCCTCCGGCGGGGTCGCCAGGGTCGAGGTCTCACGGATCCCGGACAGCGACATCTCCAGCGTGCGTGGAATCGGGGTTGCAGACATCGCCAAGACATCCACGTTGGTGCGCAGCTTCTTCAACTGCTCCTTATGTTCGACGCCGAAACGCTGTTCCTCGTCCACCACAATGAGGCCCAGATCCTTGAACTGAACCTGGTTCGAGAGCAACCGGTGCGTGCCGATCACCACATCGACCGTGCCATCGGCAAGCCCGGCAATCGTCTCTTTCGACTCCTTAGCGGTCTGGAAACGCGAGAGCGCCCGCACAGCAACCGGGAAGCCCGCGAAACGCTCGGTGAACGTCTCAAAATGCTGGCGGGCAAGCAGCGTGGTCGGAACCAGAACCGCAACCTGCTTGCCGTCCTGGATCGCCTTGAACGCGGCCCGCACAGCAACCTCGGTCTTACCGAAACCCACATCACCTGAGATCAGACGGTCCATCGGGACCTCGGACTCCATGTCTTTTTTGACCTCATCGATCGTGGTCAACTGATCCGGAGTCTCAACGTACGGAAACGCTGCCTCAAGTTCGGCCTGCCACGGAGTGTCCGGGGCGAACGCGTGCCCGCGGGAAGCCATCCGCGCCGAATACAGTTTCACCAGCTCACCGGCGATCTCCCGGACCGCGCGCCGCGCCTTCGACTTCGTCTGCGACCAGTCCGAACCACCCATCTTCGACAGCGTCGGCTGATCCCCACCCACATAACGGGTGATCTGATCCAGCTGATCCGTCGGGACAAACAACCGGTCCCCCGGCGCCCCGCGCTTAGACGGCGCGTACTCGATCACCAAATATTCACGCACCGCGCCTGCGGTCTTACGCTGCTGCATTTCCTTGAAGCGCCCGATGCCGTGCTGGTCGTGGACAACATAGTCGCCTTCTTCAAGGGTCAACGGGTCAACAGCATGCCGCCGACGCGAGGCAAGCTTTTTCGTGGAGCGTGCCACTGCCGAGCTTGCCCGGCCCAAGACATCGGCTTCGGTGAGGAACGCGAGCTTGAGGCCATCGAGAACGAAACCGTTGCCGGCGAGCGCTTGAGTCACCTGAATCACCCCGGCCCGGGGTTCTTCATCGATCGATTCGACGCGGTTGACGGCGATATCGGCGTCTGCGAACAACTCAACCAGACGGTTGGCAGGCCCGGCACCGTCGGTGACCACCACAACTGACCATTCGTCACGGATCCGGCCGCCCACGTATTGAAGCATCTGGGCGACATCCCCCCGCCACGCGGCAGGCTCGCGGGCCGGGATCCGAACTGTCAGCCCCTCCTGGACCAGCTCCTCATCTGCGCCGAGCGAAGTCATAGTCCACCACGCAAGCCCTGCGTCTAAGACCTCGGACCGGACTTGAGCGAGCGTCTGGAAACCGGCGGCCGCCGCATCGTGGGTTGATCCACCCGTGACCTGCGATATATCAACCGGTGCTTCGGCACCCATCGCGGCAGAAGACCACGAGGCTTCCAAGAACTCTGCGTTCGTGGCCAGCAGATCCGCCGCACGCCCAGAAACCCGCTCCGGATCGGCAACAATCACCACCGAGCCTGGCCCGAAGACTGAAGACAACGGAACCATCTTCTCGGCAAGCAAAGGCGCCAAAGACTCCATGCCCTCAACGCTGAGCCCGGCAGCGATCTTCTCAAGCATGTCCCGGGCACCCGGCATCGAATCCGCAAGCCCCCGGGCACGCTCACGCACCCCGGAATCCACCAACATTTCACGGCACGGAGGGCACTCAACCCGCTCCAGGGATGCGTCCTCTCCCATCATGGAACGCTGATCAGCAACCGAGAAATACGTGATCTCCTCGATCTCGTCACCAAAGAAATCCACACGCACCGGATGCTCTTGAGTTGGCGGGAACACGTCAATAATCCCGCCACGCACCGCGAACTCACCGCGGTTGGCCACCATATCCACGCGCGAATACGCGGCGGCCGCGAGCGCCTCAACCACCGCATCGAAATCCTGTTCAGCTCCGCGCACCAGCTCAACCGGCTCCAACGCGCCCAGCCCATCCACGATCGGCTGGATCAGCGAGCGCACCGGCATCACAACAACTTTGAGAGCTTCATCACGAACATGAAGCCGCCGCAAAACATTCAAACGGCGGCCCACCGTATCCGACTTCGGGGAAAGCCGCTCGTGCGGCAGCGTCTCCCACGCCGGGAACTCCTCAACCGCACCGTGAGGCATATAGCTACCCAACGCATCGACCAGGTCCCCCGCCGCACGGCCTGTGGCCGTCACCACGACCGTCACAGCGCGAGCCGCCCCTTCTGCGGCATCGGCTGGCTGCGGCAAAGCCTGGGCGATCTGCGCGACCAACGGCGGCCGCATGCCTTCAGGTGCCGCGATCTCTTTTTCGTCTCCAGCATCCGGTCCACGCTCGGCAGAAACCCGAATCCGCTCAAAGGCAGAATCCCTCGATAGCGCGGTGAGCAGACCGTTCAGGGACATGCAACGCCTTCCTCTTCCCTTGTCAAGTTCATGCGTCAAGGGACCAACCGGGTCCGTCACACGTCAGCGCGACAGGCCATACTATTAGATGCACACATCATCCTATCGGTGCCTACCGGCCCGAAATTAACAGCAGAAAGCGAGTGCATACCCATGGCTTTGTCCTCCTCCACAAACATCAACGCTTCGATCCCAGAGGTTATCGAGGCAACCGCGGCCCGCGAAGTAGCCGAATCCTTGGCAGCGCGCGCCCAGGGCGAGCTCGTTGATCACAGCGTCAGCGGTGACGCCGCATCCCCAACCGTGACCATGACCGTGTCCATCTCGGGCGAGCGCCTGCCAAGCTTCCTCTCGAGCATCATCAAGAACGGCTTGAAGGTCACCATCACCGAAGACTGGAAGTACACGTCCGGCGCTGATCAGGCTGAAGCTGAGCTCTCCGCACAGGTCGGTGGCGTCCCGGTTTCCTTCTCCGGCACCGAAACCCTCAAGGCCCAGGGCGATGCCACCGAGATGAGCTTCACCGGTGATGTCAAGAGCGGCATCCCACTGCTCGGCTCGAAGATCGCTAAGCACGCTGAACCAATGGTCGAGCGCATCCTCTCGGCCCGCGCCGAGGCCATCAGCGCACAGATCGCAAAATAAGCAGCTCTCGAAGTAAGTAGCTTCGACAAGCAGCCACCAGTTATTCGCGCCCGAGACCCTCGGGCGCGAATTATTTGGCCCGAAATATACGGGCACATAGCCGCGCGCCAGCACCTCAGCGGTAAATCTTCGTTAGGATATTGCTTTGGTGCGCCGGGAAGTCTGGTCGGCAATGGAAACACGTACGCAGGAGAGTTCCTTGAAGCAACCAGAAAACAACGATGCCGCAGCTGATGCGCTAGAGGCTACAGAGAACCTGGAAACAGGTAGCGCCCAGGACGACAGCCAGGACATTGACGGCCAGCAGCACAACGACGAGGAGAATAAGCCTCGTTTGCTGTCTAAGCCGCGCGAAGACACGGTTGCTATCCAGCATCCCGAGGACGGCCACGTCTATCACGTCCCCTTCGATGACCTGACGCACTTCCAGACTCCCCCGGCTCGTGCTGGTCAATCCAAGTTCAGCCACCGGATCGGCAACATCCTCCGTTCGGATTCGATCGGCGGCATTTTGCTCATCATCGCCGCCATCGCGGCAGTCACGGTGGCTAACACCCCGCTACAGGACTGGTACTACGGTGTACGCGATTCCCATTTCGTGTTGCCGCTAGGTTTCACCACGATCGACATGTCGATCGGCCATTGGGCCTCCGATGGCCTGCTCGCCGTGTTCTTCTTCGTGGTCGGTCTTGAACTGAAAACAGAGTTCGTCTCTGGCGGGCTACGTAACTTCAAGCACGCTATCCCGCCGATGGCTGCCGCCATCGGCGGGGGG
>NZ_KV788984.1:23791-170785 GCF_001807395.1 Arthrobacter sp. HMSC06H05
CCCCGCCGATGGCTGCCGCCATCGGCGGGGTCGCGGTGCCCGCGCTCATCTACCTGCTGGTCAACATCGGCCAGCCCGCATCCACGGTGCACGGTTGGGCCATCCCGGCGGCAACCGACATCGCGTTCGCTGTCGCGGTGCTTGCCGTAGTCGGTGCGTGGCTTCCAACCCCGGCCAAGCTGTTCCTGCTCACGCTTGCTGTGGTTGATGACCTGATCGCGATCATCATTATCGCGGTCTTCTACTCCTCCGATATTTCGCTTGTGTGGCTCGGGCTCTCGCTTGTGCCGATCGCTATCTACGGCACGCTCGCGCAACTGTTCCCTAACTTCTTCCGCCGCCAGAACTGGGCCCCGTGGGTCATCCTGCTGGGCCTTGGGTTCCTCGCGTGGGTCTTCATGTTGAACTCCGGGATCCACGCGACCATCGCGGGTGTTCTGCTCGGCTTCACGGTGCCTGCCAAGATCAAGAAGGGGCATCGAGGCATCCCACTCACCGAGGTACTCGCCCACCGTGTTGGCCCGTTCTCGACCGGGATTGCGGTGCCGATCTTCGCGTTCTTCGCAGCGGGTGTGACCATCGCGGGCATGGACGCTTTCAAGACCGCGATGGCTGACACCGTGGTGTGGGGCATCATCCTTGGCCTCGTGGTCGGTAAGCCTCTGGGCATCATGGGTGCTACATGGCTCGTCACTCGCACTCCAGCCGCCGAACTGGATCCGAGGATCAAGTGGGGCGATCTGCTGGGGGTCACGATGGTTGCCGGCATCGGCTTCACGGTCGCTCTGCTCGTCGCTGAGCTCTCTTTCGGCACCGACTCCCTGCACGGTGAGGACGCGAAGGTCGCGATCCTCCTGGCCTCCGTTCTGGCGGCCGTGCTCGCGAGCATCTGGCTCGCCCCACGTAACCGCCGCTACAAGATGCAGGCGCAACAAGAGACGGCTCAGGAACGCAGCCACGTCAAGTACTGACCCGCCTTCAGGCATGGACTGTTCCGCCACACATGCCAGTGGTTAAAGGTGAGGGGCTCCGGTTGATCATTCAACCGGAGCCCCTCTGTCATCACTCGCACCCTTGAGGTGTCTTCGACACTACAGAGCAAGCCTCAATAAACCCTGGGATAGTCATGGAAAACCCCCAGTAATCTGGTGAGCATCCCCTGAAACCGGCTGTAGCGAGCCCCAGCGGAAGGCGGTCAGTATCAGCGCGATGTGGTCAGCCTCAGAGAGTAACGATCAGTTTCTCTACCTCGTCTGCAGCGTCTGAGAGGGTTATCGGCAACGTTCTTCGCTCTTGCGCGGAGAAGTCGGAGAGCACATAGTCGGCGACCTGTTGCCTACCCGGGGGCCGCCCCACGCCTACACGGATGCGCCAATACTGCCGGGTCCCCAACGCCTTAGTGATGTCGCGTAAGCCGTTGTGCCCGGCTTCCGAGCCACCGAGCCGCGGCTGGGTCGTGTCAAAGCCCAGTTCGATCTCGTCGTGGATTGCGATCACGTTGGTTGCCGGTATCCCGAAGTATTTCGAGACGCTGGAGACGGCGCCGCCTACACGGTTCATGAGCGTTGTGGGCTTGATGAGCGCAACCCGCGGCCCTCCTATTCCCAGCCGTCCTTCAAGCAGCATGCACCGTTGCGCGGAGGCCGCTTTGAACGTGCCGCCGATGCGGCCGGCGAGTTCATCGGCGACCATGAAGCCGATGTTGTGTCGATTTTTCGCATACCGGGCGCCTGTATTGCCCAGGCCAGCGATGAGGAACATGTCAGAAGCCATGCTTCAAGGGTATCTACGCGAGCCTGCAACGGCTGCACCGGCTTGAAACTGCAGTGCCAGCTTGAAACGACTGCGCCAGCCTAAAACATCGGTACCGCCGTGGGCGTCCACGGCGGTACCGATGGGGTTCTGAGAACGCGCGGGATCGTGTGTCCCGGCGCTTTCAGAAGGTTCTTGGGTCTAGTTACTTGGTGGCGTCAGCGCGGCGTGCACGCTTGACTACCAGCAGCGTCACGCCACCGACTACCAGCAGGGTCGCGATGCCTGCGCCCCACATGAGTTCGGCGTTGACACCGGTGTTGGCTAGATCGCCGCCGGTCGATGGACCCTGCGCATCGTTCTGGTTGCCGCCCTCGGAGCCTGCGCCGTCCTCGCCTTCAGGCTGGGAAGGAGCGTCTGATGGCGCATCAGATGCATCTGTGGACGGTGCCTCGGTTGGGGCCTCGCTCGAATCATCCGAAGGCTGCTCGGATGGCTGTTCCTCGCTCGGTGCTTCCGAAGGCTGTTCAGATGGAGTCTCGGTTGGATCCTCGCTCGGGGTCTCCGTTGGCGCGTCCGTCGGTTCCGCGGTCGGTTCCTCAGTTGGAGCCGCGGTCGGTTCCTCGCTTGGTGGAACGTCTTTAGCTACCCAGGCGGTGTTCAACAGCCACTTAGCTACATCGGTGTTGTCCATGTAGGAGCCGCGGACCGTGTCAGTCTTGGTTGCCAGCGCCTTCACCTCGGCAGCGTTTGCGCCCTTGAAGAAGAATGGTGCGAGCTGGTTGGTGTGTTCACCACTGTTCCAGCTCTGCTCTGCAGCCTTGTTGGTGCCCTGCGGGAGCATTGGCGCGAACTTGCCTTCTGGCTTGCCCGAGAGGTAACCGGTCTCGTGGTCTGCGGTGACGATGACGAGGGTTTCATCCCAGCTGGAGTTGGTTTCAACCCAGTCGATGACGCCGTCGACGGCCTTGTCGAAGTCCTGGACTTCTTCGATGTCGCGGTCGGTCTGGTTGGCGTGGCCTGCCCAGTCGATTGCGCCGCCTTCGACCATCAGGAAGAAGCCGTTGTCGTTGTTGTCGAGGACGTTGAGTGCGCCGTCAGTCATGGTGCGCAGGTCGATGACCTCGTTCTTTGCCTTGCCTTCGGCGCGGCTCTGCTGCAGGGTGCTACCTACCTCAGCGATACCGAATACGCGCTCTGGGGTCTCGCCCTTGGTGAGGTTAGAGAAGTCCTGGTTGTTGGTCACGAACGTGAAGTCGCTGTCACCAGACTCGAGCTTCTTGTAGGTATCTGCGCCGATGTACTTGTAGTTCGGGGTGGCGAGCTTCTTGTTGTCGTCGTCGAAGAATGGGTGGCCTGCACCCATCACTACGTCCATGTTGCCGTTGACCTGCTCTTCAGCGATGCCGTGGTAGTCCTGGCGGGTCTGGTTGTGGGCGGAGTAGGCGGCTGGGGTTGCGTGCGAGAAGGGAACGCTGGAAACGACGCCTGCAGATTTACCGAGGGACTTGGCGCGTTCGCTGAGGTTCTCTACGACCTTCTTGTTTGGGTCAACACCGATGCCGGCGTTATAGGTCTTCACGCCGGTAGCCATGGCGGTGCCGGCTGCTGCGGAGTCGGTTGGGTTGTCTTTGACCCAGTCGAATTTGGTCCAGGCTTGCGAGGTGTCATATGCCGGGCCATCGACCCAGTGGGTGGACATTCCGGTGTGTTCCCAGGCCTGCCAGCCTTCGGTTGGCTTGGTGTTGCCGCCGTATGGCATGACCTTGTGGTCTGGACCGGTTTCTACCTGCCAGTGCACCTGGTTCTTGGTGTAGGCGTTGAGGTTGTCGATGTGGTTGTAGCCCATGCCGTCACCGATCAGTACGATGACGTTCTTTGGCCCGCCCGTAGCTGGGGCTTCTTCAGCCGTCGCTGTCGCGTGGGCTGGCATTGCGGTGAAGAACGATGCGAATGCAAGACCCGCTGTTGCGGTTGCAATCGCGGTGGTGCGAGGTGCTTTCACTGTGTCAATCCGTTCATTTGGCGTGATGGTGACCAACGCCAATGAGCCTAGGAAGCGAGGTAAACCTTCAATGCCTCTTTGGCCGTCCCTTCACCGACGGAATGGTTAACAAACAGTAAAGAATCCTGTGATTCACTGTGAACGAGCAATGAAAGGATGATCACTCAACATAGCTCGCCAATACAGACTTCTATATAAAGCGCACTCTTCGCTTTGGCTGATCTTTAAATGGCGGAAGGCCGCCACACATGTGGCGGCCTTCCTGAGAGTTCGGGCAGTCCCAGTGAGGCTTACTCGCTGTCTTCCTCGGACTTCTCTTCCGCTGGAGCCTCGGCAGCTTCTTCGCCTTCTTCTGCTTCCTCGTCCTCTGGAAGCTCGACTTCCTGTGGCTCAGCGATCGTCGCGATGACAGTGTCTTCTTCGATCTCGAGCTCAACGCCTTCAGGCAGTTCAATCTCGGATGCGAGGACGGAGCCTTCTTCGCGGCCATCGATGTTGACAACCAGGGTGTCTGGAATGTTGAGTGCCTCTGCCAGGACGGTGACTTCCTGGATGTCGAGGGTTGCTGCCAGACCTGGGGCGACCTCGCCCTGGTAGTCGAGGAAGACATCGACGGAGACCTTCTCGCCGCGCTTGACGATCAGCAGGTCGAGGTGATCAACGGTCTGGCGCAGTGGGTGGCGCTGGATGTCCTTCACCATGACGAGGCGCTCATCGCCTGCGACCTTGAGGGACAGAATAGCGTTCGGCTGGCGGACAGCCAGGGTGGTCTGGTGCGATGGGAGCAGCAGGTGCTCTGGCTCGGAGCCGTGGCCGTAAACAACAGCTGGGATCTGGCCGTCGCGGCGTGCGCGCCGTGCCGAACCCTTACCGAAGTCTTCGCGGACCTCTACGTCAAGGGATTCGAATTTCTGCATGAGAGCTCTTCTCCTATTGGTCGATGACGCCACACCGTGAATATCTCCGCGTGTGCGGTGGTGTTGGCTGGTCTTCGCCCCGGGGGCTCGTCGTGGCTTCTAAGCTCACCTTCGGCCTGCACCTTGTGCTAGCCGGTAAATCCAGAAGGCCTCGTCGATCACGGGAACCGTAGTTCCCCTCGCCTGGGCAACTCCCCTAGTTTAGCAGAGCTCGCATGGTTAGGCGCGGCCGTCGAACAGGCTCGTGACGGAGCCGTCTTCGAAGACTTCCTTGATCGCGCGCGCCAGCAGTGGGGCGATCGAGAGCACCGTGAGGTTGTGGAAACGCTTCGAAGCTGGAACAGGCAACGTGTTGGTCACAACGATTTCGCGCGCACCGGATTCGCTCAAACGCTGCGCTGCCGGATCTGAGAAGACCGGGTGCGTTGCCGCGATGATGACGTCTTTAGCACCAGCGTTCTTCAGTACCGAAACCGCGCCGGAGATGGTGCCGCCGGTGTCGATCATGTCGTCGATCAGGATGCAGACGCGATCCTTAACCTCGCCGACCACGGTCTTTGATTCGGCCTTGTTCGGCACGGTGAGGTCACGGGTCTTGTGCACGAATGCCAGCGGCGCGTGGCCGAGGCGTTCAGCCCACATTTCAGCCACACGCACACGGCCGGTGTCCGGGGAGACGATCGTGAGCGGTTCGTTACCTACACGGGTGCGGATGTAGTCAGCGAGCAACGGGATCGCCATGAGGTGATCGACCGGGCCATCGAAGAAACCCTGGATCTGCGAGGTGTGCAGGTCCACGGACATGATACGGTCAGCGCCAGCGGTCTTATAAAGGTCAGCGACCAGGCGCGCGGTGATCGGCTCGCGGCCGCGGCCCTTCTTGTCCTGGCGAGCGTACGGGTAGAACGGCGAGACCACGGTGATGCGGCGGGCTGAGGCGCGCTTGAGCGCATCGATCATGATCAGCTGCTCCATGAGCCAGTTGTTCATCGGGAACGGATGGGACTGGATGACGAAGCATTCTTTACCGCGGACGGAATCCCCGGGGCGGACATAGATCTCACCGTTAGCGAAGTCATATGCGGAAACTGGGGCGAGCTCGGTTTTGAGCTCGTCGGCGATCTGTTGTGCCAGCTCTGGGTGGGCTCGGCCGGAAGCCAAGACCAGTTTTTTGTCTACGTTGTAGCTCAGTTCAGACATTGCGAGCTGTCCGTTCTCCTCGAGGATGGGGTGTTAGTTGGAGCTTCTATGACTGTACCGAATCAGGGGCGTGTTTCATCCGAACCGGTACGGGCTGTATCCGATCCGGTGGAGTTCTTTGCTTCAGTCAGGGCCGCGGCGACGGCGGCGGGGGTTCCTGCTCGTTTAGCTTCAACCCAGCCTTCTTTATTGACCTGCGGGGCATCAGAGATCACAAGTGCGCCAGCAGGGACGTCTTTGCGGACTACCGCGCCAGCGCCGGTGTATGCGCCGTCACCGACCTCGACGGGGGCGATGAACACGGTGGATGCGCCCGTGCGAACGTGCGAGCCGATCACGGTCTTGTGCTTGTTCACGCCGTCGTAGTTGGAGGTGATGTTTCCGCAACCGATGTTGCTGTCTTCCCCGATCACCGCATCACCTGAGTAGCCGAGGTGGGAGAGCTTGGTGCGATCCCCAATCTGGACGTTCTTAGTTTCATAGAACGCGCCGATCTTGCCGTCTTCACCGAGCACGGTGTCTTTGCGGAGGTGGCTGAACGGGCCAACGGTCGATCCGGAGCCGATGCGGGATTCGGTTGCGTCGGTTCGTTTCACGGTCGCGTTCTGGCCCACGTGGGTGTCACGCAAGGTTGTGTCTGGCCCGATCACGGAGCCTTGGCCGACCGAGGTGCGGCCAACGAGCTGCACGTTCGGTAGCAGGGTCACGTCTTGGGACAAGGCGACATCGACGTCGATCCATGTGGTTTCAGGGTCTTGGATGGTGACCCCTTCGCGCATCCACTTTTCGGTGATGCGGCGGTTCAGTTCACGCCCCAGCGCGGAAAGCTGCACGCGATCGTTGGCGCCTTCTACCTGCCACTGATCGGTGGTCACTGCCGTTGAGATGCGGTGCCCGTCTTCACGCATGATGCCGAGCACATCGGTCAGATACATTTCGCCTTGGGCGTTGTCGGTCGAAACCCGGGCCAGAGCCGAACGCAGCTCGTTCGCGGAGAACGCGTAGATACCGGAGTTGACTTCGTTGATCAGACGCTGCTCTTCGGTGGCGTCTTTGTGCTCAACGATCCCGGTGACGTCGCCGTTTTCATCGCGCAGGATGCGGCCGTAGCCGGTCGGGTCTTCAACCGCGGCGGTCAGAACGGTTGCCGCGTTGCCCTCGGATTCGTGGCGCTCCACGAGTTCAGTGAGCAACTGCGGGGAAAGCAACGGGACGTCGCCGTAGGTCACCAAGACGGTGCCTTCAGCGAGGTCGTTCATCGCTTCAAGGCCAACTTGGACTGCGCGGCCGGTGCCTGGGATCTCGTCCTGGTCGACGATGCTCACGTCAGGCGCATGCTCGAGCACGTGGGTTGCAACGCGGTCACGCTGGTGACGCACAACCACGACGAGACGATCGGGTTCCAGCGCATGCGCGGTATCGAGCGCGTGGCCGACCATCGAACGGCCGCCGAGTGTGTGGAGGATTTTCGGCTTAGAGGATTTCATACGTGTTCCAGCACCTGCGGCTAGAACGATCACTGCTGCCGGATGGACGTTTTCGCTGGACACCTGGCTGTTTTTCCTTCCACTGCCCTGCCACTATCGCTCCGCCACTAGGATTCGAACCTAGACCACACAGCTCCAAAGGCTGGCGTGCTGCCGTTACACCATGGCGGATCAGCCTGGTACAGGCTGAACTGTTCAGGCCGTTGTCCATTGTGCCACGTTAGGCCTTGTTTTCTTAACCGTATGTCTTATGAGCGTCTATCTGTACGTCAATGAATCCGGCGCAGAAGCCACGTCATGAGCGCATCGAGGTGAGTTTTATCACCGTTGAGGTCTTCGGGATGCCACTGCACAGCCAGCATCCTGGAGTGTTGCCGGTGTTCGACGGCTTCCACGAGGCCGTCCGGGGCGGTCGCGACGGGCACGAGGTCTGCGGCGAGCGCATCGACGGCTTGGTGATGCGCGGAACGCACCGTGATTTCGGCTGACCCGTAGATGCGTTCGAGCGTGCTGCCGGCGGTGAGACTCACGCTGTGATCAGCCCAGCCGTCGCCATCTGGTGGTGACTTATGGATCGTAGGGTTGCCGATCTCCGGGATGAGCGTGCCGCCAAGCGCAACGTTGATGATCTGCAGGCCGCGGCAGATCCCTAACAGCGGCTTATTGGCGGCCAGGGTTTCATGCACGAGTTCTATCTCGAACGCATCGGCGCTCGCGCTCACACCTGCAAGATCGACCTCGGGCCACCGTTCACGCTCCAACCCATAGAACCCTGGATGCACATCAGCACCACCCAGGATAATGACCGCCTCCGCGCCCGCGACAACCTCGCTGGCGCTGCGTCCCGGTTTGAGAGCATCCACGAACCACGGTTGCACGTGCCCGCCGACCTCAATGAGTGAACGCCCCGTATGGGCTGCGAGCCCGTGAAGCTCATCGGAATAGCTGACAGGGACGTTCGCGGCATCCATGACGTAGCTCATCGCGATGCGCACCGGCCGATACTCACAGACCGGCCGATACTCAGTGACTTCCGTTTGTTCTGGCATCAACCTGCCCCCTACCCGATCTTCTCGGAGGCCTCGAGCCACGCCATCTCCAGCTCGTCCCTCTGCTCCCGCACCGCGTCCGCTTCCTGGGTGAGTTGGGTGACCGCCTCGAAATCCCCGGCCTCGGTCGCTTGGATGAGTTTCTCTTCTGCCTCGGCGAGCGCCTTCTCGACGCGTCCGAGTTGGCGTTCGTAGCGTTGCATGTCTTTGCGCGCTTCGCGCTGTTCGGCTGCCGAATACGCTGGCTTGTTTGGCTTGTGCGCGGGGGCTTCAGCTGCGCCCCCAGCGTCCGATGCGGCGGCGGGTTCTCCGTGCTGGCCTGTCCCGCTGTGGCTTATCCTGCTGTTGTCGGTGCCGGCGTGCGCTGCGTGTTCGCGTAGCTGCAGGTACTGCTCAACGCCGCCGGGCAGATCGCGGAGTTTGCCGTCTCCGAGCAGTGCGAGCTGGTGGTCGGTGACGCGTTCGAGCAGGTAGCGGTCGTGGGAGACAACGATCAGGGTTCCGGCCCACGTGTCGAGGAGGTCTTCGATCGCGGCGAGGGTGTCGGTGTCGAGGTCGTTGGTCGGCTCATCGAGCATCAGCACGTTGGGTTCACCCACCATGAGGCGTAAGAGTTGCAGGCGGCGTTTCTCGCCACCGGAGAGGTCCTTGACCGGGGTGTATTGCTTGTGCGCGTTGAACCCGACCTGCTCGAGTAGCTGACCGGCGGACACTTCGCGGCCTCCGGCGACAAACTGGCTGCCTTCTGCCTTGATGACGTCCACGACGCGCGTGTTCGCGAGCTCATCAAGCTCTTTGACTTCTTGGGAGAGGATCGCTGAAACCACGGTCTTGCCGCGCTTGACGCGCCCGGCGCTCGGTTCGAGTTGTCCGTCCAGTAGTCGCATGAGCGTGGATTTTCCTGCACCGTTGACGCCCACAAGTCCCACGCGTTCCCCTGGTGCCAGCCGCCACGTGATGTCATCGAAGAGTGCGCGGCCGTTGGGCAGCGTATAGGTGAGGTCTTCGGCGTCGATGACGTCTTTGCCTTGCCGGGCCATCGCCATTTTCTTCAGCTCGAGGCTTTCGCGTGGTGCGGGAACGTCTTCGATGATCGCGTTGGCTGCTTGGATGCGGAACTTGGGTTTCGAGGTGCGTGCCGGTGCGCCGCGGCGCAGCCACGCAAGCTCCTTTTTGACAAGTTGCTGTCGTTTGCTTTCCTTGACCGCAGCGGCGCGGTCGCGTTCGGCCCGAGCCAGAACATAGGCCGCATACCCGCCATCAAAAGCATCCACCATCGCATCGTGGACCTCCCACGTCATGGTGCATACGGCATCCAGGAACCAGCGGTCGTGAGTCACCACCAGGAACGCGTTCTCGTTGGCGCGCCACCGCTGGTTCAAGTGCTCAGCCAGCCATGCGACCGACTCAACGTCGAGGTGGTTGGTGGGCTCATCGAGCATGATGACGTCCCAGTCAGCAACCAGCAGCTTGGCAAGCGCGGTACGGCGGCGTTGCCCGCCGGAGAGCTCCCCGACTTTCTTGTTCAGATCGATGCCTTCGGTCAACCCGCTCATGATGTCACGGATGCGGGCATCAGCGGCCCATTCGTGTTCCGGAACATCACCCACGATCGCCTCAAGCACGCTCAGTTCGGGGTCTAAAACGTCGGCTTGATCGAGGTAACCGACCCGCAGATCACGCCGATGCGTCACCCGCCCGGTATCCGGTTCGATCCGTTGCGCCAGAAGCTTCATGAGTGTGGACTTGCCGTCGCCGTTACGGCCCACAATCCCGATGCGGTCGCCCTCGTCGATGCCGAGCGTCACGTTATCGAGCACGGTGCGGGTACCAAACGTGATGGAGATCGATTCAGCACCTAAGAGGTGGGACATCTGTACAGGGTTTCCTTCTCAATGAATAGTTTTCAGTGGATAGTGTGCGTGGATGCTTTCAGCGTGCAGGTTTCAGCGCGTGAAGTTCGCCAGGCCGGGCTGGCCTCCAGACCGCGCTGGCTACCAGGCCGGGCATGTCATCAGGCAGCGCTGGCCATCAAACTGCGCCGCAGTTGGGCAGGATCGAGGCCCCTGCCGCAGGTGCGCTCACCACGATGGTTTGTAGGTCGAGCTCATCACGTATCTGCATCGAGATCCGTTCCGCATGCGCTGATGAGTGCGCGATGCAGGCCAGGGTTGGCCCGGAGCCTGATACGAGCGTTTTGTGCGCCCCGGCTTCCTCGGTTCGTTCGATGACGTGCGCGAGTTCCGGTGCAAGCGCGATGCTGGCCGGAGTGAGGTCGTTATGCACGGAAGCTGCGAGCTTGAGCGGGTCCCCTTCGAGTAGGGCGTGGAGAACCTCGGGCGAGACTTCCTGAGGCGCGGGCACGCTCACATCGGCTCGTTCGCGTTGCCGGTCAAGCTCCTGATACACCTTCGGTGTTGAGAGCCCGTACGATGCCGGGATCAGAACCCAGTGCGATTCGGTGCGCAGCGGCACTGGCGCGAGGTCTTCCCCGCGCCCCAGGCCGACGGCCGCGCCGCCGAACAGCGCGAAGGGAACATCCGAGCCGAGCCCCGCGGCGATCGAGGCGAGGTCTTGCCTGCTCAGGCGGGTCTCCCACAGCGCATTGCACGCAACGAGTGCCGCGGCCGCGTCCGCGGAGCCGCCTCCCATGCCTCCAGCGATCGGCACACGCTTGAGGATGCGCAAGTCAGCTCCAGCGTGCACTCCGGTCGCGTCCCGCAAAGCGAGCGCGGCCTTCACTGCGAGGTTATCGGCTCCTACCGGGAAGCTCGCTTGATCCACCGCGATGCTCGATGCGTCATCGAGTTCCGCCGCGATCTCGCCGTCGTCACGGTGACGGGCGGTGACCTCTTCATCCAACCCGACCGCAAGATACAAGGTCGCAACCGGATGGAATCCGTCCTCGCGCGGGTCACCGCATTCGAAGCTGACGTTGATTTTGCCTGGTGCGCGCGCCGTGACCGTGCGCGCAAACCCCGATTGTTCCTCCAACGCTGGAAGACTCACACCCCACCACCTTGCTCTCCTACTTCTTCAACGGCAGCACTACTTTCACCTGCCGCGCCGCTGTCGCCTACCGCGCCGCTGTCGCTTGCTGCAGCGCGGGCCTGGGCGATCGCGATGAACTGCTCGATCTCAAGCTTCTCGCCGCGCAGCTGCGGGTCTACTCCTGCTGCACGCAGATATTCTTCGGCTGCTGCGGCGGAACCTGCCCATCCGGCTAACGCTGCCCGTAGCGTCTTGCGTCGTTGCGCGAATGCCGCATCGATCACCGCAAACGTCGCCTCCCGCAGAGCCTCATCCCCGCGTTTGGGGCCACGCGTGAACGCAACGAGCCCTGAGCGGATCTTGGGCGCGGGCCAGAACACGTTCATCCTGATGACCCCGGCTTTGGTCATGGACCCGTACCACGCGCCCTTGACGGAAGGGACCCCATAGAGCTTGTTCCCCGGCTTCGCTGCCAAACGGTCGGCTACCTCGTCTTGGACCATGACCAAACCGGAACGGATGCTCTCAAAGCGCGCCAACAGATGCAGCACTACGGGAACCGCGACGTTATAGGGCAGGTTCGCAACCAGCGCATCGGGTGCGCCCGGCAGCTCGGTGATCTTCAACGCGTCCTCATTGATGACCGTGAGGTTCTCATGCGTGCCCGGGCGCCACTGCTCCACCGTGCGCGGCAGGCGCTCGGCCAGCCGCGGATCAATCTCCACCGCGATCACGCGCGCAGCGGCATCCAGGATCCCCAACGTCAGCGAACCAAGGCCCGGCCCCACCTCAAGCACCGTCTCATCGCCCGTGAGGTGTGCGGCGGCAACGATGCGGCGGATCGTGTTCCCATCGATCACAAAGTTCTGCCCCAGCGTCTTAGTCGGGGTCACACCCAGCTCATCGGCGAGCGCACGAATATGAGCAGCCCCCAAAAGCGGAGCTGAAGCAGAAGATTCAGGCACGTGATTCATCCCCTCAATCCTAATGTCCTTAAACGGCCAAGCCCACGATGCCGCGGGAGACTCCCGCACCATCGTGGGCTTGAACAGTGCCTATTCCGGGTGATTTATTCCGGAGCTATAAGCCAACGTTCAGGTGCTGACCTGAAAGCACAGCGTGTGGCTTAGCGCAGGCCGAGACGGCTCGAGCATGCTGGCCAGTGGCCCCAGCCACCGTTAGCGCGCAACTTCTCTGCGGTAGCAACCTGCTCAGCTGGGGTTGCCTGGTGTGGCAGCGGAGCGTACTTGGTGCCGCCGGCTGCACGCCAGGAGGAAGCCGAGAACTGCAGGCCGCCGTAGTAGCCGTTACCGGAGTTGATGCTCCAGTTACCGCCGGACTCACACTGAGCCAGTGCCTGCCAGGTCGAGGAAACGCCGCCGCTTGGGGCCTTAGCCTTCGAGCTGGACTTCGACTTCTTCTTCTTACCCTTCGAGGAGTTGTTCGAGCTCTCCTCCGAGTCCGAGTTCTCCTCAGGCTCTGGGGCTTCTTCCTTGGTGCCAACCTTGATCAGCGCATCGACTGGCTCGCGGGTCACCTTATCGGAGACCTTCTTGGTGGAGACCTTCTTACCGTTACGGATCACAGTCTCGGTCACGACCTTGCGTTCACCAGCCTTGCCTTCGGTGACCGTCTCGGTCTTGCCCTTGGCGAGCTTGGCGTCCTCTTCACGCTTGGTTTCGAACGCGATCGCCTCGGTGGTGGTCTTCTTCTTCTTTTGGATCTTGTTGTACGTGATGGTGATGCCATCAGATACAACAGTGTTCCGGGCAGGCTTCACTTCGTCGTGCTTACCAACCTTGACGCCCTTATCGGCCAGAACCGCGTCAACATCGAGTGCGGTAGTAGTCAGAGTCGACTTCTTGCCCGCGAGGTTGAGCTTGACTTCCTTAGGGGTCAGCACGGTGAGCTTCTCAGCGCTTGCCAACTGGACGTGACCGTCGAGGTTGATGTCAGAACCGTCAGCGAGATCGAGCTCATCCACCAGCTCATCCACGGTGCGTGCGGTGGTCATGACGGTCTTGTCTTCGCCGTCGACCTGGTATTCGACCTTGTGAGCGGTCAGGATGTTGACGGTGTCGCCGTTCTTGATGTCGGAGTCTACGGCTGGCGTGACACGGTCGTGTTGGCCAACGGTGACATCAGCTGCCTTCAGGGCGTCTTCTACCTTCCCACCGAAGGTACGGACGTTTTGAGATTCCCCGTCGACGACAACCTCGATGGATTTGTTATTTGCTACGAACCCCACGGTTCCCAAGACCAGCGCCGAGGCTACAGTTGCCTGGCCGCCAATGATCAGACCGCGTTTCATCTTCTTGTTCACGAAAAACCTCATGCCTTGACAGGCACTATGTTCGGGGATATTTCTTTGCACACATGACCTTTTCCATGAAGCGCTCGATGAGCGTTCACGCTCGGCCTTCAGGGAAGGAAGTGCTTGTCAGCACCACACCGAAGGTCACGATGCGATAACAATCGTAACCTAATTGTTATCAAATCGCTACTTCAGCTCCTGCACAGTTTCGGGGTATGGCTATTATTCAGGCGATTCTTGGGTGAAACCTGCGGCGAAATCCCCGTAAACACGCGTGCTGTTTTCGTTGAGTGTGTGGCAGAACTCATCTAGGTCCATGCCGAACATGTCCGCGACGAACCGCACCGCGTACGGGGTCATGTATGGAGCGTTCGGGCGGCCCCGGAACGGGTGGGCAGTCAAGAAGGGGGCGTCCGTCTCCGCCATCAACAGCTGTGGCCCGGCCGCCATGATCGCTTCTCGAAGCTCGTGGTTGTTCTTGAACGTCACGGTCCCGCCGAAGGAGACATACCAGCCGCGCTCGCGCGCTTTCATCGCCATCGACACCGGACCAGAGAAACAGTGGAAGACAACCGTTCCATCGAAGTTCTCTTCTTCCAAGATCCGCACCGTGTCATCGTGCGCGTCCCGGTCATGGATCTGTACCGGCAGGTTCAAACGCTGCGCAATATCAAGATGCCGGCGGAAAGATTCGTGCTGGGGCGCCCAGCCCTCCTCGGTGGTACGGAAGTAATCAAGCCCCGTCTCTCCGATCGCCCGCACCCGGGGATGCCCAGCCAACTGCTCGATGACCGCGAGATCATCCTCAAGGGTGCCTTCCGCATAAGCCCGCGCGGCATCGTTGGGGTGCAAGGCGACCGCGGCAAGCACGCGCTGATCAGATTCCGCCGCGGCAACAGACCAGCGCGAAGACTCAACATCGGTCCCGATCTGGACTGCCCCAGAGATACCGACCTGCTCGGCGACATCCATGTGCTGGCTCACAGATAACGCGACATCGCCGTCATGGAAATCCATGTGCGTGTGGTTATCGATCACCGGGACCGGCAATGGCTGCGGGGCCGGCGGATATTCGAGCTTACGGCGAGCACCCTGCTCGTTGACGGCCGCGCGCTTACGCCCGCTGTCATCGCCGAGGCCTTCGTGGGCCTCAGGGACATAAGGCCGCGGAGTTTCACCGGGAACAACCAAACCTTGATGTTCAGAACACATATCAACAACCTTAGCGATGCACAGCGAGGTTAACGACGGAGTGAGGTTAACGACGGGGTGGCCACCGCTGATGCGATGGCCACCCCGTTAGGTCACAGTCTGTGCAGAAGGCTTTACTTCTTGGCGTATGGGTCTGCGATACCGATGTACTGCACGGTGCTGTACTCCTCGATACCTTCGGCGCCACCTTCACGCCCCAGACCGGACTGCTTGACGCCACCGAATGGTGCGGCAGCGTTGGAGATCACGCCCTGGTTGAAGCCGACCAAACCGAATTCGATCTGATCCGCCACACGGATCAGGCGGTTGTAGTCCTTCGAGTAGATGTAGGAGGCCAAACCGTATTCGGATGCGTTGGCGAGTTCGATCGCTTCGTCCTCGGTAGCAAACGTCGTGACGGGGGCGACGGGGCCGAAGATCTCTTCACGCAGGATCTCGGCGTCGTGCGGAACATCGGTCAAGACGGTCGGGCGATAGAAGTAGCCGTCGCCTTCGATCTTCTCGCCACCGGTCGCGACCTTAGCACCCTGTTCAACCGCTTTAGTCACGATCGAGTGGATGTCCTCACGAGCGGACTCCTCGATGACCGGGCCAACGTTGACGTCTTCTTCGGTGCCGCGGCCAGGCTTGAGGGCGGCCATCTTCTCAGCGAACTTGCGGGTGAACTCTTCGGCGACCGAATCCTGGACCAGGAAGCGGTTCGCCGCGGTGCAGGCCTCACCCATGTTGCGCATCTTCGCCGCCATAGCGCCCTCAACCGCATCGTCGATGTCGGCGTCATCGAACACGATGAATGGCGCGTTGCCGCCCAACTCCATCGAGGTACGCAAAACGTTGTCTGCGGCGTCCTTGAGCAACTGGCGCCCCACCGGGGTGGAGCCGGTGAAGGAGACCTTACGTAGACGGTGATCCTGCATGATGGGGCCAGAAATCTGGGAAGCCGACTTACCAGCAACCACGTTCAAGACACCTGCTGGAAGGCCTGCCTCCATCATGACCTGAGCGAACAGCTGGGCAGTCAGCGGGGTCAACTTAGCTGGCTTCAAAACCATAGTGCAGCCGGCAGCTACAGCAGGAGCAACCTTGCGGGTCGCCATCGCCAGCGGGAAGTTCCACGGCGTGATCAGCAAGCACGGCCCAACAGGCTTGTGCTGCACGATCATCTTCATGTTGCCTTCAGGGGTCTCGTTGTAGCGGCCGTTGTGACGCACCGCTTCCTCAGAGAACCACCGCATGAACTCGTTGCCGTACTTAACCTCGCCCATCGCCTCGTTCAGAGGCTTACCCATCTCCAAGGTCATGAGCAGAGCGAAATCCTCGGCGCGTTCCTGAATCAGTTCGAAACCACGGCGCAGAATCTCAGAACGTTCACGGGCAGAGGTGCGAGCCCACGACGCCTGCACAGCATCAGCCGCATCCAAAGCGGCCTTAGCATCCTCAGAGGTGGCAGAGGCCAACGTAGCCAAAACCTTCCCCGTTGCAGGGTCGAGAACATCGAACGTTCCGCCATCAGAGGCATCGCGCCATTCACCATTGATCAGCAACCCCTTCGGGACTGATTCCAGCAGTTCGGCTTCGCGCTGTGAAGTCATGGTTCTCCTTTGCCACGGATCATCGAGGTCTACTTAGCTCAACTTATACGTGCGGCAAACTATTCCGCTAGAAAGCGACGCCGCATTTCGCTGACTGGCCCGGCTCGCCAGGGCCAGGTCCCTTTCACGGCCGGGCAACACTTACGGCCAGGTCCCTTCGGCGGCCGGGCCACGCTTACCGCCGGGCCACACTTATGGCCGGGCTTTGACCGCCGCGTCATAGAGTTCCCGCCGGGACACCCCGTAAGCCTCGGCAAGCGATTTGCACACGTCTTTGAGCCGTTCACCTTCAGCTACCCGCTCTAGGACCAGCGGAACTAACTCTTCGATGCTGGCTTCAGCTTCTTCAGCGGCACCTTCTAACACCACTACGATCTCGCCGCGTGGAGGATCCTCCGCCACCCCGGCAAGCAACTCTTCTAAAGTTCCACGCCGATGCTCTTCAAACATTTTTGTAATCTCACGTGAAATCACGGCGCGGCGCTGCCCACCCAAACCCTCGGCGAGCGCTTGAAGGGTCGCCGCGATCCGGTGCGGGGTCTCATAGAACACGACAGTGCGCGTCTCCGTACTCACCGCGCGGATGAAGGCTGTGCGTTCAGAAGCCTTGCGCGGCATGAATCCTTCGAACGTGAACCGGTCTGTCGGCAACCCCGATGCGGCGAGTGCACAGATCAGTGCCGAAGGCCCCGGGATCACCGTGACGGGCACATCCTCGATGACCGCGCGCGCAACAATCCGGTAGCCAGGATCAGAAATACCTGGCATGCCTGCATCACTGACCACCACAACGTGCGCCCCACGGCGAGCCCGCTCCACCAACTCATCCGCACGCGAACGCTCATTATGTTCGTGATACGCAACCAACTCACCGCGAGCCCTAATCCCCAAAGCCCGCAACAGCTTCGCCGTGGTCCGCGTGTCCTCACACGCCACCACATCGGCCTCTTCCAACGCCGCGAGCAACCGCGGGCTCGCATCCCCAATATTCCCAATCGGGGTACCAGCAATCTCGATGCGACCAGTTACATCACTCACACCGCCAGCCTACCCAGCCGCCACTACACCAACACCGCGGCACATCGCCTCCGCTACAGTGTGTCCGTATTACTTTGGTATTACCCTCCTAGCCATCTTCCGGCCTCAAACCCCGTAGTTCAGTAGAGTAAGCCTGTGACTGTTTCCGCGCGCACCACTTCTCAAGCTCAACGGCAACAGCACGCCCACCGCAAACAGGGGGCGCAGCTGAGCCGTTCAAGACCGAGCCTCGACGAGCTACTGCTCCGCCTCACCGGCATGCCCGGCGGCAAGCTCAACACGGTCGTTTCACACGCGCGCTGGTGGCTACCTCTGCTGATCGGTGCACTCGCCGCGATCATCAGATTCTTCAACCTGGGCCACCCACACCAACTCATTTTCGACGAAACCTACTACGTCAAAGACGCCTACTCACTTCTGAACTACGGCTACGAACGCCAATGGCCGCAAGACATCAACGAAGACTTCGTCAACGGATCGGCAACACCGAGTAACGAGGCCTCCTACGTCGTCCACCCACCACTGGGTAAATGGATCATGGCGCTGGGAATGGCGATCTTCGGAACAGACACCGGGCTCGGCTGGCGTGCAGGCACCGCTTTCGCCGGAACCATCGCAGCCGTCTTCACAACCATGGCCGCAACCCGCCTGTTCCGCTCCGCCGTATGGGGCGGGCTCGCCGGAGTATTCGTAGCGCTCGACGGCCAACAGATCGCGCTATCGAGGACCGGGATCCTCGACATCTTCTACTTCATGTTCATCACGATCATCGCGTGGCTCGTACTCGTAGACCGCGATTACGGGCGCCGCCAACTGGCCTACGCGCTCGCCGGAGACGCCGAGGCCTCTAGCGATAAACGCAAGGTAGCGGCCCTCTATAAAGGGGTGGGGCCGCGCTTATGGTCCCGGCCGTGGCAGATCGGCATCGGTGTTTCACTGGGTGCCTTGTGCGCTATCAAATGGTCCGGAATCACCTTCGTCGCTGTCTTCGGCCTACTCATCGTGTGGTGGGACTGCCAAGCCCGCCGTGCCGCTGGGATCCAACAATGGCTCAAAGGCGGCGTACTCCACAACGGCATCCCCGCGTTCATCCGCGTAGTACCCGTCGCGGCACTGACCTATCTTTTCACCTGGCTACCGTGGCTGATGCAGCCGCGCGCCTGGGGCCACGGGCTCGCCGAACGCGAAGGTGCGGCATGGGTCAAGCTCTTCCCAGCACCGCTAGCTGACCTGCTGACCTACCACGGCAAGGCCTACGCATTCCACACCGGGCTGACCAAAGACCACGGCTGGGCGTCCAACCCGTGGACCTGGCTCGTTGCAGGGCGCCCAACGCTGTTCAAATGGGACACCACCACCCGCGACGGCGTCGAATGCGAACCCGGCCGCAACTGCGTCCAAATCATCACCGACCTACCCAACCCGCTCCTGTGGTGGGCCGGGACCCTCTGCATCTTCATCGTGCTGTGGGCCTTCCTCGCTCGCCGCGACTGGGTAGCACTCATGATCCTGGCAGGTGTTGTAGCCGGCTACATCCCGTGGCTGTTCTATCCAGAACGCACGATGTTCTTCTTCTACACGACCGGCTTCCAACTCAGCTGGATCCTCGCAGTCGTCTATGCGCTACGTATGCTCGCCCCGCCACCGGGCACGCCCAAGCTCCAAGCGAAGATCCGCACCGGAATCCTAGCCGGCATCGTCGCCATCATCCTGCTCACATCCGCTTTCTTCCTACCGATCGTCACAGGCGGAACACTTTTGAGCGAACACGCCCAGTGGCGCATCTGGATACCAAGCTGGACATAACCCGTCCGCCCCCTATCCGGTGCAGCCGACTGCCCCACCGCTAGAACCCATCGGCCTTCAAGGAGAATCAGTGCGCGAACGGTGCATGCCGCAACTTGAAACGTTGCCGTCCAACTACAACACGCCACAGCTGTTGCTCGACCGGATTGCACGCAACAAGCCCCTACCCGTCTACTCCGTCTATGACCCCAATGCCGAAACCTGGGTGGACGTTACCGGGGAACACTACAAACGCCTCGTAACCGACCTCGCGAAAGCCCTCATCGCCCACGGTTTCGAAGAAGGCTCCGTGCTCGCGATCATGGCCCCCACATCCTTCGAATGGGCACTAGCCGAACAAGCCGCATGGTTTGCAGGCGGGATCTCCGTATCGATCTATGAGACCTCCTCGATCTCCCAGATCGAATGGATCCTCACCGATTCCGGGGCAAGCCACCTTTTGACCCAAACACCGGACGCCTCCGACCCGGCCGCGCAAGCGGTAGCGAATCTGCCTGCAGACCGCGCGCCACGCCACCTGCGCATGGACGTCGTCAACGACGCCGGCCACCCAGCCACGGTTCTCTACGACGGTGTACCCGTGGGCGCCGGACTCGCAGACCTCATGGCCTCCGGACGTGACTCCGGGGTGCCCGACGACGAAGTGAACCTTCGCCGCAGCCGCCCGGGACTCAACGATCCCGCAACCCTCGTGTACACCTCCGGAACCGTCGGGCGCCCTAAAGGGTGCATCATCACCCACGGCAACATCACGCTCGTAGCCGTCAACCTCGTTGAGCACTTGAGCGAAGTCGTTGGAGAGGGCGGGCGCACCGCGCTGTTCCTGCCGCTGGCCCACATCCTCGCCCGTGCCGTACAGCACGCATGCATGTACCGCGACATCACGGTCTCCCACTGCTCGCCGCGCACCGTGACCCGAGACCTCCCGAACATCAAACCAACATTCCTGCTTGCAGTGCCGCGCATCTACGAAAAACTCATGGCTGGCGCGCTCGCCAAAGCAGAAGCCGAGGGCAAGGGCTGGCTGTTCCGCCGCGCCCGCTACATCGCGACCCAACGCGGACGCGCCGAAGACCAGGTGCGCCGCGGCCAACAGAAACCACGCAGCAACCCGCTGCATGAGGCCGAATACCGGCTATACAACAAGCTCGTGTACCCGAAGATCCGCGAAATCATGGGTGGAGAAGTTCGCTACTCGATCTCCGGGGCTTCTCCCCTGTTCCCGGACCTCGCGCACTTCTTCAACGCGATCGGCCTCGGCGTGCTCGAAGGCTACGGCCTCACCGAAACCACCGCACCCTTGAGCGTGAACATGCCAGGTATACAGCGCGTCGGCTCGGTCGGTTTGCCGATCCCCGGAACCTGCGTGCGCATCGCCGATGACGGCGAAATCCTCGTGAAAGGCATCGGGGTTTTCGCCGGCTATTGGAACAACCCGGAAGCCACTCAGGAAGCCTTCAACGACGAGGGCTTCTTCTACACTGGCGACCTCGGTGAGCTCGATGAAGACGGCTTCCTCACCGTTACCGGACGTAAGAAAGACATCATCGTGACCGCCGGCGGTAAGAACGTTGTACCCGGCCCGCTCGAGGAGATCGTGCGGGAAGGCCGCATCGTGTCCCAGGTTGTTCTCCTGGGTGATGACAAGCCTTTCGTTTCAGCGCTGGTGACCCTGGATGAAGACGAACTACACACCTGGGCGAAGGCAGAGAAGGTCTCCGGAGTAGCGACCCTGGCCGATGCGGTGCGCAACATGCGCGTGCATGAGGAAATCCAGTCATACATCAACCGCGCCAACTCGACCGTGTCCCGGGCTGAATCTATCCGCAAGTTCGTGATCCTCGATGAAGACTTCAGCGAGGACGAAGGCACCCTCACTCCATCGATGAAGGTACGCCGCCCGCAGGTCTATCAGCAGTATGCTGACACGATCAACACGATCTACCGCAAACGCTCATAGCTGGGCGGCAACGTAGGTCAACAACACGGGTGGGCGGTAGCTGTGGCCAGCTACCGCCCACCCGTGTTTGAGCTCAAGCCTCAACGGCGGGGCCGTGTTCGTTTAGCGTTGATCGAACGCATCGTATTCGATGACGTAGTCCGAACCGTCTCGTTTCTCTTCCATCTGCTTGCGAGACAGCTCCCGACGGCGGCGCGTTGGCCACGTCACGAGCATCAACACCAGGTTGCCCACGAGCAACAGGCCGCCAAGTATGCCTGCCGCGATGACCCAGTATTGCGGCGGGTAGAGCCGGATGAGCGAATCATCCCACGCGAACTGCCAGTTACCGTGTGAGAAGAAGAACTGGTGGAAGCCAACAAAGAACTCCTCCCAGCCAACCAACGCCACAGCCGCGCAGATGAGTAGCACCGCGAACGTTACGATCGAGCCGGCGAACAGGCCCCTGCGGACGCCTCCCGGGTAGGTTTTACGCAGGATGATGAAGCTGATCAGCAGAAGAACGAGCGCGATCACACCGAGCAGGTAGCACAGGTGCACAAGCGACTTGACGTCGGCCATGTGCGAGACCTCGTTGGCGGTGAACAGCGGACCTTCGTCGGTCTGGACTTGGGAGAGGTACTTACTTGGGGCGAAGTTGTTGAGATAGTCCACCCCGTATGAGCCGTACAGAACGCGGTCGCCGCGGGTGAATCCTGCCGGGTCTGCCGGGAAACCTGGAATGTGGTAGATAAACCACAAGACAGCGGAAGAGGCGACCAACCGAACGGCCGCTGCGAGCAACACGAACGGGGTCAAGACAGCGACTACCCACTGCAGGATGCGTGGGAAGACCGGCTTATAGTCGAGGCTCGCAGCAACAGTTTCATGCGAGGTCTCATCGCTGTAACCAGGCGTGGGCTTCTCCGAAACAGGCAAATACGTGCCCTGATCCCCAGACTGCTCTGAAGCCGGTGGCGCCCCGAGCACGGCGGTCTCAGATGCTGGCGGATGCTCAGACACCGGCGGGAACGCCTGGGTCGCTTCCTGGCTTTGGTTCAGATCACGGCTTTCGTTCAGGTTCGCAGGCTCCGCCGGAGATTCAGGCGTCGCAGGGCTTTTGGGTCCCGTCGGGTTTTGCTCGTCTCTGTCCTCTTTCCAAGGATCAGGGGTATTCAGCGACATCAAGGGTCCTTTCCGCCCCAGAATTGCTAAAAGGAGGGGCGTTGAAAGAGAAATCTAGAGCGCGGCGCTGCCGGTGAAGGTTTTAGTCGTCATCACGCACCAAGTGCAGGCCGGGTTTAGCTGGTGGCGGAGCGTTCTCTCCGCCGAGGCGCTCGCGTGTGCGGCGAGGGGCTGTCCTTTCAGCTTGTTCCTGGTCCCGCTGTTCCTCTTGGTGGAGGGCATCTGCCAGGGCATACATGTCGTCCTTGGACAGTGGTTTCCGTTGCTCTGGGATGTCTAGCCGCAGAAGCTCCCAGCCGAGCGGGACCGATAGGCGGTCGGCGTGGTGGCGGCACAGATCGTATGCGTGCGGCTCCACTTTCAGAGCCAACGGGCCGAGCACGGCGGTGGAGTCTGCGTACGCATACGTCAAGGTTGCGTACGCTTCCCTGCGGCACCCTGGACGAGAACAAAAACGTTGAGATTCCACGCTTGATAGCGTACTAGTCGCGTTAGGTAAAGAGGTGGAGGCAGGGCCGGAAACTGATGCGTGACTCTGCTCAATGGTTCTAGACTCAACCTTTTGGGCTCAACCTTCTGGGTATCGGTTGGGCGTGGATATGCTGGCGGTATGAGCTGGAGAATCGATCCACACCCACTCAGAGAAGGTTCGTTGGCTTCGCGGGCAGTCAGTGGAGGCGTTCAACGTCGCCGCGCCGATGTGCGTGGGCGATGGCGTGGAAACGTCCTACCGCCGATGTCGCCTGGTGCTGAGCGCCGGAATCAGCGGGTTGAACAGATCATGTGGGAGGTTGTTGACCGGCTTTTCGAAACGTGGGCAGATGAGCTTCAAGGCATCAATTTTGCGGTGCGGACCGCACCGACCTCCGCGTCCCTGGAGCGGGCTACCGCCCGCGGTGAAACGGTCCCGCTCGGGGTTGCAACAGTGAGGCAAGAGCGCCGGAACCCACACCGCAGCACACGCCATGTGGTGTTGTTTCGCAGACCGATCGAGACCTCGGCTGTGGATGAGCACCACTTGGCGCACATCGTCGCTGACGTTGTGATTGAGCTCGTGAGTGAGTTCCTCAACGTCCCGCCTGAAGAGATCGACCCGATCTATGGGACAGGCCCTCACCGTTAGATACCGGTAGCCCGCGGTTTCTAGTATTCGCCGCTTACGGATCGCGGAGCAACCGGGTTCAGATCCACCCGCACTGCAGCGTTGGATTGATCCGTGTTGAGAACATTCATCGCAGCGATTCCCACGCCGTCGGTAGTCACAACCGATGCGTAGGCTTCTCCGCGGCTAGAGGCAACGTGCAAGCCCACCGCGTTCTTAGCTGGCTCGACTTCAACCGTGCGCTGGGCAGCGACTTCAACGCGCTGAGCTTTACCGAGCGTGCCGTTACCTAAGACCGGCGTGACCGTAACCACCGCATCGTGGTCTGCGAAGATCCTCAACCGCGCCGCCCCCTGCTCCGGAAGCGCAACCAGGTTCTGGTTGCCCAGCGCTGAGGTGCCAGGGATATATGCCACGTCGTGGGCCTTATCGGCGTCCTGTCCGCGAAGTAGCCGCGCGGTCGCAGCAACCGAAGTATCCGCCTCAACCACGATCGAATAGGTGCCCGCCGGCAAAGCATCCGTAGCAACACTGCCCACGCTGCGCCCTTCCAAGGCCACTGAGCCGAGGTCAACAGACGTGCCGTTATCGCGCACCGCCGTCACGGTGGCCTGAGTTTTCTTAGCCGCCGGGTTGTAGAGGATGACGGAGGGGGTCAGATCCCCTGCTTCCTCAGTGCGGCGTGCGGAACGGTCAGCCGCAGGGTCTTGAGCCTGAACACCCGGGATGATCACCTTCTGACCCAGCTCGGCTTGAGCCTCAACACTGTCGATACCACCGGGAACCAAACCTCTGAGCGCGGTCTGAGCCACAGCGGCACGCACAGGCGAGCCCGAAGAATTCACCGTGACCGCGACCGCATCGGCATCAGAGGCAGCCGAGGCCAGGTTGATCGTGCGAGTATCGCCCGGGTTGAGCGTGAACTGCGGGATTCCAGCCGAGCTCACCCCATCCTTGGTAGAGACATCGACCTGCACCGTAGCGGTCGCCTGTTGCGTGTTAGTCACCACCAAAACAGCGGCATGCCCCAACGTTGTGGAGCCACCCACAATCGTGTGTGACGTAGAAGGTGCCGTGCACGGCACACTCGCGAAACCTTCCAGGTCCCCATCCTTTTGCCGGATAGTACGCACACCCGCCGCCGGTGAAGCATTACCGCCGAGCCCCTGAACCGTGAACCACGCCGAATCGTTGGCCTTCACACCACCCTTGCCAACGGCCTTCGTTCCAGACAGGCCCTGTTCGTTACGCGTTGCGACCTTGAGAGCTTCCTGTTCCGGAAGATCCTTCGAAACCTGCTCAGTCTTATCCCCGCTTACGATGCGCGCTCCAGGAACGCGCATACCCCGGTCCCCTAAGGCTATGCCGCGCAGCGTGGAGGACGCGTGGTCAGCGCCAGGCGCGTAGGCAGAATCCGTGGCCCCCTGATTGGTGGAAGCCGCCGCGATAGTAGGCCCGCACACAAGTGTGCTTTCAGAAACCGGCAACGAGGTCGCAGCGATCGCCAACGGCTCCCCGTCTGTGTCCGGGGCTAAGAAATGATCAGCCACCGAAACAGCACCGAAACCTGCAACGAGCAACGCACCAGTGGCGGCGGCGAGAACAACCTTCGAACGCGACCGCGCGGTGCGAGGCGCTGGATCGTCAGTCTTCTTTTCGCTCACGCTCACCCTCCTCCACTAGGTCAGTCTCTGACACACCTGCTGGACCAGATTCATCTGCTGGGTTGGGTTCAGTTGCTGGTTCAGATTCATCTGCTAGTTCAGGCTCAGCTGCATGCTCCGGCGTGTCCGTTGCTTCGGTTTCCGGCGCGTTTGTTGCTACCGCATCCGGATCGTATGGTTCACGGTAGACCGGCACGTAGCGGACGCGGTTGCGCCATCCGCGCGGCATCGGCATCATCGACAGCGCACAGAACGCCGCTACGATCGCCGAAAGAATCAGCCACGGGGTCTGCCACCACGTCGAATACGTAATATTCAACGTGCCGTCCTCTACAGGCAACTCGAAGGCCTGCATCCAGCCCTTGTATTTCTGTGGTTGCAGATCTTTACCGTTGAGGCTTGCGCTCCAACCGGAATCGAAGTTCTCTGCCATGACCACCAAGCGGCCAGAACCTTCCGAGCCAGCTTGTCCTTCCGAGCCAGCCGACCCTTGCGAGCCAGGTTGCGTGGTCTCAGTCTTCTGATCGGTCACCGCGCCGTGCTCGCTCTTGAGCAGCTGCAGCATCGTGCCATCAGCGGCCTCAACGCGTACGCGAGAAGTGACAGAGCCCGTCAGCTCATAGAGTTCCTGAGTCGCCTCCGAAGTGTCCACTTGCCACAGCCAGGCCGGCGACCGCTCGCCACGGGTCACCGCGGCGATACCAGGGATCGAATCCAGGTTCTTCGCAACACTGCCATTATTAGGTGCGGCCTTCATCACGATGTAGCCAACACCCAGTTGCCTTAGCGTTTCAGCGGCATCGCCGCCGTCACCGGAAACCAAACCGGCAACAGCTTCCTTGGCTAGGTTTTGGCCCTTCGGCGCCTCAGCGATCACGGTGCCAGACGGATCCAACACGCTGCCACCCAGCGCGCTCGCGTGCGGACGTAAACGCACCTCTTCCAGATGCAAGCCATCACCGGTCACGATGTTGGCGCGGAAGAGACCATCCTCGGCACCGGATAGAACAAGGGTGCGTTCCTCAAACGGCCCCACACCGCGGTCAGCTGCTGTGACCGGAAGCGTCGTTTCCTCCACAGCGTGAACAGCAGGTTGCATCCCCAGACCACGGTCAGCATCCTGAGCAGCCGAATCCGATTGCGTCATCGGAGCCAGCCAGGTGGTCCCACTCACCAGCATCGTGACCATGACCGAGTAAGCAACCAGCCTGCCCGTCCACCGTGTCCGCTGCACGTGCGCCCGGATCCGTACAGTCCCCGCCTCACGCATCGCGCCGGCCGAGAACACAAAAGCGAGCCACACGAGGCTCACCGCGGAACCCACGTAATAGTGGGTGCGTTGCCCACCAACAGTGGAGGCAACCAGCCAGCTCGCAGCAACCGATGCCGCGAACACAACCAACGCTACCAACGCAAACACTCGGATCCACATAGCCCGCTTGAGCGGAGCAACCAGCCCGATCAAGCCCATCAGCAGCAACGGAACACCGCACGCCAGCGCAACGATCAGCGCTCCATGACCTCCAGGAAGCCAACCCCACCCCGTCACGGTAGAGCCCGCATCGAAACCCGATGGGAAACCCAGCAAAGCCTG
The DNA here is from genome assembly GCF_001807395.1 of Arthrobacter sp. HMSC06H05. NCBI lineage: Bacteria > Bacillati > Actinomycetota > Actinomycetes > Micrococcales > Micrococcaceae > Arthrobacter > Arthrobacter sp. HMSC06H05. The sequence continues at coordinate 50,639 of NZ_KV788984.1, forward strand.
CCACGCAGGCGTCGGCTCACCCGGCAGCGGCAAGCCAGGTTGCGCCAAAGCAATCCGCGGGGTGCGGATCGCATCAAGAACCGTAGGGGCGGAAGCGATCAACGCAGGAACAGGAACCCACGCCAACACCCGAGCCCGGCGAGAAACCACGGCGGCAACCAGCGTGAAGACCACGAGCGGAACCAGCCACAACGGCTCAGCGGCAACCACCACAACGGCAAGAACACTCGCGAAAACAGCCGAAGGCCACGAGGACAGCCCTTCATTCTCCGAATAGGAGGCAACGCCCACCGCGCCACGAACACCTACCGCGCGCGCCAACGCATACACCAACAGCGGGAGAACAACATGCACCAACGCGGGAGCAATCCGGCCTTGCGTCAAATCAACCGCGAACACCGGAGCCAAAGCCCACAGCAACGCGCCGATGCCGCGGAAAGCCGGAGCGCGCGTCACCAGACGCAGAGCCCACCACATCGTGAACGCGGCAGCCGGCAAAGCTAAGAAATAGGCGACCACAATACCCATCGGAGCGTTACCGCCGCTGATGAGTGCAAGCCAGAACAAGATCCCAGCGAAAGCATCCGGCCCAGAGGCCATACCGAACATCTCGGTGGACCACGGCGAAACCGCGGCATGCCACATCTGTGACAGCGAATCATTCGGCGTCAACAACGCTCCACCTGCGATGCCCTTAGCCATGATCGCGCCACGGAACGTCACCGCGCCAACGATCGCGGCGAGAGCCACCGCGATCACCCCGGCAGCAACGCCGCGGGTCGTACGGCCATCGGCGGCCGCGGCCTCAAAGGAATCATCGTCACCGCTGGCCTCGGCACGCGTTGTCTGATCCGCTTGGGCTTCAGCATCATGCAACATCAACCCGTCGCGGATAGCCCGCTCGTGGTCTCTGTATTGCGCACGGCCCACCAGAAGCCTGTTCACACTCGAACGAGGAACCTTCCGGATACGCCGCACCGATTTCCGGCCCCTGCGCACCGCCCCCATGCGGGTCAACGGGGCGAACGCGTGCCGGAACTCAAGCCCCGCAGTGTGCGTATCTCCAGCAATCAGGCGCGCCACAGCGCTACCCAACCCGGAGACGATCATCCACAGGCCAAGAAAAAAGGAAGTCAGCGGTGCCGCATACTTCAAACGCGTGTATTTCGCGGCAGCGTATTGGGCGTCCTCACCCGCGATGTCCTTGACCACATCGGGCCGGTGAAACATATACGCACCCGGAACAAGCACCACACGGTGGCCTGCAAGCCATGCACGCCGCCCCAAATCGACGTCATCGCCAACACCAGGAAGAGCCGGATCAAACCCGCCGAGCTCCTCAAACACATCGCGGCGAATCAACATCCCAGCAGAGTTGACGCCTAAACGGTCCGTATACATGTCGTACTGGCCTTGGTCTTTTTCTTCAAGACCAACACCAGCGAACCGTTCACCGTGGCGGGTCAGGCTCAGACCGGCGTCCAGCAGATGCACTCGGTCGCTGGCATCCACCTGTTTAGCGCCAGCGACCGCGGTGGATTCAGACTTGCTGATCTCCGCAAGCATCAACTCAAGCGCATCAGCGGCAGGCTCGGAGTCATCGTGGATAAACCACAGCCATTCACGGGCTGCGCTTTCGCCCTGCGAAGGCATGTGATCTACAGCTCGCTGAACAGCCGCACCAAAGTGGGTTCCAGGCTCTTCTAAGACCACGGCCGACTCAGGTAGAAGCTCGCGAAGTAGCTGCGCGGAGCCATCCCGTGAACCCGTATCAACGCCATATAACGCATCGACCGGCCGGGTCTGGGTCATAAGACCTTCGACCGTGGCCGGTAAAAACGATGCGGCATCATGGGTGACAACAACTGCCGTTACATGAGCTGCGCTACTGATCAGGCACCCTGCTTTCGAAGTCGACGACGCTCACGCTCAGACATCCCGCCCCAGATACCAAAGCGTTCGTCATTCTTCAGTGCATATTCAAGACACTGTGCACGGACCGCGCACGAACCGCAAACCTTCTTAGCGTCACGGGTTGAGCCGCCCTTTTCAGGGAAGAACGCTTCCGGATCAGTCTGGGCACACAGTGCCTGGGTCTGCCAGCCGAGCTCACCGTCGTCTGCCATTCCCATGAATTCGGAGAGTGAAACGAACTGCTGGGACGACGGCTTCTCCACCTCGGCAGGAGCTGATCCTGCACTCGGTGCCGCTTCGAGTAGGCTCGTCGCATTTCCAGCGTTCGTTTCGGCATTACCAAACTGGTCAGCATTGAACTGCGTAGCACCTGGCCGTGCAGTGTCGAGTTGAGTGGCATCGAAACCCTCGGTGTGCAGCGGCGTTACAGTCGCCAGCGCTTCCGGGGCATCGGAAGAGGAATGCGCCGCCAGGAAAGCGGTCGCAGCATCTTCTAAGTCAAGATTGCTGTTGTAGCGCGTGCCGGCTTCAGGGTCCGCTGGATCGAGGAACCAATCGCCGGGCACATCGCGCGTAACAACTGCTCGTTCCTCGCGGGCCTCCGCGAGCTCGTAGCGGTCACGCTGTGCCATGTGTCATGCGTCCCTTCATCCGTTCGCCACATCAAAATCTTGCGCCGTTTTCGACGCCTCCCACCTCAGGTCAGCTTCCTAACAATTGCATAACCGTTGGGGGTGGTTTGGCGCGCCTAGCTCACTCGTACCCTCAGGTGTACTACCGAGCTCGGCGCACACACATAATTACATCCACGTAAGAACGATTCGTCAAATGCCGACGTCGCGAAATCGAGCCAAAAAATGGCTTTTGTATCACCATGAAGATTGAGGCCGCAAGCCTGGAGCTACTACACAAAAACCTTTGCGTTAGCTTAGAAATTATTAGGTATTTGCGCTGTTTGGGGTGTTTTGCGGTCGCCTAGAAAGACTCGGGCAGATCAAAAAAGTGACCATCCGAGGGTGTCTGAGAACTACCTTTCAAGCGCATCCCTGACGTTAAATATGAGTATGACTTCTACCCCCAACACCCCCTCACCTCACACTCCCCCACTACACGATGAGTCGCTCGAGCTCAGGATCCCCCAGGCCCTGAGTTTGATCGCTGAGCGCGGAACCGCGACCACACCCCTACTGGTCGACCGAACCCGTGGCCACCGCATCGAACTCTCCGGCCGGGTACTTGTTAACTGGTGGGCCAAGAACGCCGGCTTATTAGAGATGGAATTCGGGATCGGCCCCGGTTATACGGTCCATCTTGACGTTCCGCCGCATTGGCGCACACTCCCACTAGCGTTGGCAGCCCTTTCTTTAGGCGCTACCGTCACGGATCATGAGGAAAGCGCCGACCTCGTCATCACTGGCAATCCCTCCGCGCACATGTCCGCCCCTGACGTCCTGGCAGTAACACTTGAGGCCCTCGCGGTTTCCTTCCCGGGCGAAGTCCCCGAAGGGATGGTCGATCACGCAGCTGAGGTCCGCGCACAACCCGATGCGCTGGCGTTCGCGGCCGCTGCCGCCGCGCAAGCCGCGTGGGACGTCGATGGTCTAGACACCACCGCGCTTGAACACATGGCCTATACGGAGGCCAACGATGGCGCAGCCACGTCCGTCTCCTGGCTTGGGGTAGGCGGGACCGCCGTTCAGGCCGAGGCGGCTCGGGACGCCACGGCTGGCGGCTGGAGGTCCGGTGATTGGAGGCTCGGTGATTGGTCGGCGGCTATGGCATCGCTTTTGGCATGCAGATCCGAAGGTTCGCTGGTCCTGCTGCCCCTCGAATCCCTGGTTGAGGGTAAGCCGACTGATTCGCTATGCGAACAAGAACGCATCACACGAGCCATCACTACGGGTGTTGTATAACGCGTGCTAAGAGCATGACCTCACACTGAGTGCGCCACCGAGTGCTCAGAGCGTGACCGAGTGTTCAGAGCGTGACTTCGTGGCGCTGCTTGGTCTCGGTGGCGCTTGCCTCGTTGAAGACCCACAAGCGGTAGGCGATGAAGCGGAAAATGGTTCCGAGCACGAGCCCCACAACGGAGCCTGCGATGAACAGCGCCATCGGGCTGGTCATCTGAAGCACGTACTTGGTGAAGAAGACACATCCGGCAGCAATCAGCAGGCCAATCGCGTTCATCACGGCAAAGAGCACGAATTCTCGCGCCCACCGGTTGTTGCGGCGGTGGCGGAAGGTCCACCAGCGGTTTGCAGCCCACGAGAAGATCGAGGCGACCACGGTCGCCCACCCTTTAGCCCACACTTCCGCATCTGACATCGGGCCTTTGATAAGCCACAGGAACACGGCTGTGTCGATAACCCAGGCAACAGCGCCCACGACACCGAACTTGGCGACTTCGCGCCACATCACTTCGATGAGAGTACGCATTTTGCTCCAAAGGGTTCGCATCATGCGGTGCCTCCTCGTTGCAGTAAATATGGCGCTGACATTCTCACGGCGCTGTCGTTGTCAGTACGCAGTCGTTGTCAGTACGCTGTCTCTTACGGAGCTAATCGTTGCGGCAGAGCGTGTGTAGCGAGCCCACCCGGCCCACTGTCTCGCGTTCTACCCGCGGTCTCATTCTGCCCACTGTACTGGCGGTTTTCGTTTTTCTTGTAGTCCTGTAGGTGGATGCGTACCGCGTGGGTCGCAGATCACATTCAGCCTGCTCGGATGAGCCCTGGTCTACAAGGGCCTTATCTTAGACTAGAAAAGATGAAAACTTTGCGCATTGGTGTGATTGGCGGGGGCCAGCTGGCCCGGATGATGGCCCCGGCGGCTATTGATTTAGGGATCGAGCTTTCCATTCTGTGTGAGTCGGAAGAGACCGCGAGTGCACGGGCGGTGGCTCACGCGCCGGTGGGTGACTATAAGGATCGACAGACGGTCCTGGATTTCGCCTCCACTGTGGATGTTGTCACGTTTGATCACGAGCATGTTCCGGCTGAGATTCTGCATGAGCTGGTTGAGAAGGGTGTGCGGGTTCACCCTGGCCCGGATGCGTTGATTCACGCCCAAGACAAGATTGTGATGCGTGAGGCCGTTGAGCGTTTGGGGTTGCCGAACCCTAAGTGGTGCTCAGCAAGTTCCGCTGATGAGGTTCGGGCTTTCGGTGAGAAGATCGGTTGGCCGATCATCGTGAAGACCCCGCGTGGCGGCTATGACGGCAAGGGCGTTGAGAAGCTGGATTCCGCGGCTGATGTTGCCCGGGTCAGCGAATGGTGTGAGCGCGGCGCGGTGTTGTGTGAGGAATTGGTGGATTTCTCGCGTGAATTGTCTGCTTTGGTTGCTCGCCGCCCCTCGGGTGAGACTGCCGCGTGGCCTGTGGCCCACACGATTCAGGTTGCTGGGGTGTGCGATGAGGTGATCGCCCCGGCGCAGGACCTCCCCGTTGAGACCGCCCAAGCCGCGCAACAGACCGCGTTGAAGATTGCATCCGAGCTGGGTGTTACAGGTGTTTTGGCCGTCGAGTTGTTTGAGACTCCAGGCCGTGGCCCCGGATTTCTGATCAATGAGCTTGCGATGCGGCCGCACAACACCGGGCATTGGACCCAGAATGGCGCGGTGACGAGTCAGTTTGAGCAGCATCTGCGTGCGGTCGCTGACCTGCCGTTGGGATCTGCTGAACCGTTGGCACCTGTTGCCGTGATGAAGAACTTCTTGGGTGGGGCCAATGAGGATCTCGCCGCTACCTTGCCGCACGCGTTGGCGACCGATCCCCAGGTTAAAGTGCATGTTTACGGCAAGGCGGTGCGTCCAGGCCGTAAGATCGGCCATGTTAACCGTGTCGGTTTCGAGGGCGAGAACCTGGACGATGTGCGCCAGAAGGCGCGTGTTGCCGCGGACATCATGAGTAAAGGATGCGATGCATGAGCTCGGGTATGAGTGGTGAGAAGAAGCAGCCTCGCGTTGCGATTGTGATGGGTTCGGATTCGGACTGGCCAACCATGTCAGCTGCGGCCGATGTATTGGACGAGTTGGGCATCGAGTATTTCGTTGATGTTGTTTCGGCTCACCGGATGCCGCATCAGATGATCCAGTTCGGCACGGATGCCGCATCGAAGGGTTTTGAGGTCATCATCGCTGGCGCGGGTGGTGCGGCTCATTTGCCGGGCATGCTCGCCTCTGTCACGACTCTGCCGGTGATCGGTGTTCCGGTGAGCTTGAAGAACCTTGAAGGCTTGGACTCTTTGCTCTCGATCGTTCAGATGCCAGGTGGTGTCCCTGTTGCGACGATGGCGGTAGACGGCGCCAAGAACGCCGGCTTGTATGCGGCCCGGATCTTAGGTTGCGGCGCAGGCGAGGAAGCCTCCCGCATATCTGCGGCTCTGGCAGACTATGCCGAGCAGATGCGTGCCGGCGCTGAAGCTAAGGGCCGTGCCTTGTCACAGAAGCGCGCAGCTGAGTCGTCAGCCCGGTAGGCCGTTTCAGGCGGCAGTTCTCCATAGGTTTGAACGTGAACGATTCCTCGCAACATTTCAAAGCAGAATCCGCGTCTTTCAAGGCTCGGTCTGCATCTTTCCAGACTCAGCCTGCATCTTTGAAGACCTCCCCCGTTCCTGATCCGGAGCAGTTGAACGCGCCGGGCCGTTCTAAGCGTGCCTGGATTTTGTGGTTGTTGACGCTTCTGGTGCCAGGCGGCGCGCAGCTTGTGACCGGATATAAGTCTTTGGGGCGTAAGGCTCTCACGGTCACGGTGAGCGTGTGGGTTGCGTTGCTCATCTTGGTTGCGTGGGCGCTGATCAACCGTGGATCACTGCTCGATGTGTTCAGCAGGCCGTGGGTTTTGGTGCTCGTGGGCATCGTGTTGGCTGTGCTCGCTGTGGGCTGGTTGTTGCTTTTCGTTCACACTTACCGGATCACGAAGCCGACGATGTTGGCGCCGGGTATGCGCGGCATCGTCACTGTGTTCACGGCGCTGGCTGTGGTGATCACCTCTGGCGGGCTGGGTTATGGCTCGTATCTTGCGTTCAAGAGCAAGTCCACGCTGGGCACTATTTTCGCTTCCGGCCCGGCGGTTGATCCGGTTGATGGCCGCTATAACATCTTGGTTCTTGGTGGGGATGCGGGTAAGTCGCGTGTGGGTTTGCGTCCGGATTCGGCTCAGGTGTGGTCGATTGATGCGAAGTCTGGCCGTGCTGTTGTGATTTCGATTCCGCGTAATTTGCAGAACGCGCCTTTCCCTGAGGGTTCGCCGATGCGCAAGGTGTATCCGAACGGCTTCAACTGTGGGGATGAATGCATTTTCAATGCGATCTATCCGACCGTGGAGCAAGAGCATGCGGATAAGTACCCGGATACTAAAGACCCGGGTGCGGTTGCGACGATGGAGGCGGCGAGCGCCGTCACCGGATTGCAGATCGACATGTATGTCACGGTCGATATGGGTGGTTTTGAGCACCTGATCGATGCGTTGGGTGGGGTCAAGATCGTCTCTGGCGGTTGGGTTCCTTATAACGGGAAGCGGGACCCGAATACGGGTTTGCGCACCAAGTGGTTCAGCCCGGGTGAGCATCACTTCACGGGTAAACAGGCGTTGTGGTTTGCGCGTTCGCGTGATTTCGCAACGGATTATCACCGTATTCGCCGGCAGCAGTGTTTGCAGCAGGCGATGATCAAGCAGTTCACTCCGCAGAATGTTTTGGTGAACTTCACCCAGATCATGGATTCGGGTGAGGAGATTGTTCGCACGAATATTCCGCAGTCCCAGTTGGGTTCGTTTATTGGGTTAGCAGAGAAGACGCGTCAGCATTCATTCTTAAGGCTCACGTTGGGTGCCCCAGATTTCGGTAAACCGGGTGACTTGTTCTCGACTTACCCTGATTATGATCTGATTCATCAGCGTGTAGGCCAGTTGGTTGCCAAAGCTACCGACGATGGTGCGAAGGCTGAAGACGATAAGCCGCGCGATTCTCAACCTCAGGGATCCAAACCGCAGGATTCCGGCCAGCAGGATACGCAGCAGTCTTCGCACCAGGGTCAGGCTTCTGGCAAATCTAAACCGCAAGTTACTCAGAGTTCACCTGAGCCTTCCTCTGAGGCCTCATTGGGGGCGGAAGATCAGGTCATCACCACACAGCGTGATGGTTCGCCGATTACGGAGAAGTACCTGCAGGAACTTGAGTATGTTGGCGACACCGGCCGGATTGAGCAGATTGCTCAAAACAACGATTCGTGCAAGGTCGGCTAGGCTGACCTGCCCCATCCGGGTCCATAGGCCTGGATGTTTATGAGAGTCAGGAGACGTGATAGCCGTGGAGAAATTGGATAATTCCATCCGCGACTATGACTGGGGTTCATCTTCCGCGATTACCGAGCTTTTAGGGCGAACGCCCACAGGAGGCCCAGAGGCCGAACTGTGGATCGGTTCGCACCCGGGCGCGCCAAGCCGTTTGCGCACTAACGGCCGTTCCTTGGCGGATGTTTTGAAGGAAAACCCTGAGGCGATGCTCGGCTCTGAGGTGCTCGCTTCCCAGCCAGCAGATTGTGTGAGCCTTCCGTTCTTGATGAAGGTACTGTCTGCGGATGCCCCGTTGTCTTTGCAGGTGCACCCTGATGCGTTCCAGGCACAAGCCGGGTTTGAGCTTGAGGAAAGACAAGGCGTGCCGATCGAGGCTCCCCATCGGATGTATAAAGATCCGCGGCCTAAGCCAGAGATGATCCTCGCGTTGACTCCGTTCAAGGCTTTGACGGGCTTCCGTTCCGCAGAGGCGAGCATCCCGGCGTGGGAGCTGTTGCGGGATAACTCTTCGCGGGAAAGCACGCGCATGCTCGCGCAGACCGTCATCGAGCATCTGGAGAACCGGGACTATAAGGCCGCGTTGTCCTATGTGCTCAACGGCATCGAGGACATCGCTGAGATCGTTACTGACGCCGTGCGGATCGTAGAGGACATAGCTACCCGCGATGCCGATGCTCTGCAAGAGGTCGATGCGCTGCTTCCGTTGCTTCCGTGGATTGAGAGCAAATACCCGCAGGACGCCGGCGTTCTAGTGTCGCTGTTGCTGAACTACGTCGAGCTTGAGCCGGGTGAAGCCGTGGCTTTGCAGGCCGGCAACATTCACGCCTACCTCCACGGGACAGCGATTGAGGTCATGGGCAACTCGGATAACGTGCTGCGGTGCGGGATGACGACCAAATACATCAACGTGGACGAGCTGCTTTCGATCACCCGCTTCGCCTCGCTCGAGCCTACGTGGGTGCGGCCAACCCAGGAAAAGCCGGGCGTTGAGCTGTATTCGACCGATTTCGATGAGTTCGAGCTCATCCGCATCAACGGCACCTCAACCGGGGCGGTGTCTTTGCGTGGCCCAGCCTGCATCATCGCGCTCGCAGGCAACGTCACGGTGAGCGGTTCAGACGGAAGCCAGGTTCAGCTCACCCGCGGCGAATCCGCATTCATCCCTGCCGCCGCCGGTGAACTCTCCATCGAATCTGACGAGCAAGCCCACGCGTATATGTGCGCGACCCCGCGTGCACGCCAGAAACCGGCTGCCGCGGCATAGGTCTCAAGAATCCGGCGCAGAAAACCTAGCCCAGAGAACCTGGTTAACGCTGAAGGGGCGTGGATGAATCTTCACCCACGCCCCTCCAGCGCTAGTGCTCTACGGTTTGATCACGCTCCAGGCTACGCGCCGTTGCTTTAGCGGGTGAATCCGTCCCACTTATCGGCGCGGTGCTCTGCAGTGACTTCGCGGATAGTGCCGGACTTAGCGCGCAACACGAGCGACTGGGTCACGATGCGGTCGCCACGGTAGCGGACCCCGCGCAGCAGGTCGCCGTCGGTGATGCCGGTTGCCACGAAGTAGCAGTTATCGGTCGTGACCAGGTCTTCGGTGGATAGGACCTGGTTGACGTCCAAACCAGCCTTCTCGGCCGCCTCGCGTTCGGCATCATCGGTTGGGTGCAGGCGGCCCTGGATCACGCCGCCTAGCGCACGGATAGCGCACGCGGTCACAATGCCCTCTGGGGTTCCGCCGATACCCACGAGCATGTCAACACCGGAATCAGGGCGCGCCGCTGCGATCGCCCCGGCAACGTCACCGTCTAGGATCAGCTTGGTGCGCGCACCCGCCTCGCGGATCTCTTTGATCATCTCTTCGTGGCGCGGACGGTCTAGAACGGTTACCGTTACCTGGGACGGCTTTTTGCCCTTAGCTTTGGCTACACGGCGGATGTTCTCACCGATCGGCAAGCGAAGATCGACCGAATCCGCTGCCTCCGGCCCGGTCACGAGCTTGTCCATATAGAACACCGCCGACGGGTCATACATCGTGCCGCGCTCAGCGACCGCCATAACGGACAACGCGTTATTCAAACCCTGCGCAGTCAGGCGGGTTCCGTCGATCGGGTCAACCGCAACATCAGCCTCAGGGCCGTTACCGGAACCCACGTGCTCGCCGTTATACAGCATCGGGGCTTCATCTTTCTCGCCCTCACCGATCACCACAACACCGTTGAAATCAACGGTCGTGAGCATCGCGCGCATCGCATCGACAGCCGCGCCGTCAGCCGCGTTCTTATCCCCGTGGCCAACCCACGGTGCGGAGGCGATCGCGGCAACCTCGGTCACACGGACCAGCTCCATCGCCAAATTCCGGTCTGGAGCCGCCTCTGAAACAGACAGCTTAGGGGACAGTTGGGTGTAGTCCTGCTCTTGCGTCACGGAGTCCTCATTCAGTGTTCTCGCTTGCAGTTATCACGGCCTCGGGCCTCACGTTCATCATATGCCCACCCCGTAAACAGTCAGTCCCCCAACTAGCAAGAAAACCCAATCTTTATATGATGAGGGCTACACCTTGACCCTGAGGAGAGAAGATGTCATCCAATGATGAACTGGATTCTCAACCGGAAGAACCGGTTGAGAACAGTCAACAAAAGAGGCGTCGCCCAAGCAAGGGCGCAGGCAAACCGGAACATCCCGGGCACCCTCTAACAGCGGAGAACCGCGAGAGGCGGACCCCTAAACCGACCGCCGGGCAAACGCTGAAGACGGTCGGGCGTAAAGCCGGCGAGTTCCTCGGCGGACTCAACCGCTACCCACACAACATCCACCCGGCACTCGTTCCCGGCGTGGATGTTGACCACCAGAAAATCCGCTACGGCGTAGATAAGCCGATGCTCATCACGGTCGGTCTTGCCGTGATCGGTTTTGTGGTCTGGGGTGTTCTCCAGCCTGATCAGGTGCTGTCCTCAACCACAGCCGCGCTCACCTGGATCATGACTAACCTCGGGTGGATCTTCAACTCGCTGGCGATCGTGCTCGTGATCTACCTTCTGGTGCTCGCTTTCACCAAGTATGGGCGCATCCCGCTGGGGTTGGAGGGCGATAAGCCTGAATACTCGACGGTTTCGTGGGCGGCGATGCTCTTCGGCGCCGGCATCGGTATCGGTGTGATCTTCTTCGGCCCATACGAGCCGATGACCTACTACCTCTCCCCTCGCCCCGGCGCATACGATCCAGCCACAGTGGATGCGGTCAAAAAAGCGATGGCGCAGTCAGCGCTTCACTGGGGCATCAACGCGTGGGCCATCTACGGCATCGTGGGTTTGGCTGTCGCCTATGTTTCCTACCGCCGCGGCCGCGTACCGCTCATGAGCTCGATCCTCACGCCACTGTGGGGTGGAACCTCAAGCTCGGTGCGTGCCCGCGTCATCGACGGCCTGGCGATCATCGCAACCCTGTTCGGTACCGCGGCCTCGCTCGGTATCGGTGCGCTCCAGATCGGCCGAGGCTTCGAACTCGTGACCGGCTGGAGCCCGGGCGCTAATAGGCTCGCGCTCATCATCATCGTGTTGCTGACCATCGGAACCATCTGGTCGGCAGTATCGGGTGTGAGCAAGGGTATTAAGCGGCTCTCCAACATCAACCTCGTGTTGGCGCTTGCCCTGGCACTGTTCTTCTTTGTGGTTGGCCCTACCGTCTTTTTGGTCAACGTGATCCCTGGCGTTGTGGCGACCTACTTCGCTGAACTGCCTACGATGCTCGCGGCCACGACCGCTGATTCCCCGGAGATGAACGCGTTCCTGTCCGCATGGACCACGTTCTATTGGGCCTGGTGGGTTTCCTGGGCGCCATTCGTGGGTGTCTTTGTCGCGAAGATTTCCAAGGGCCGCACGGTCCGCCAGTTCGTGGTCGGTGTCTTGGCTATCCCGTCCTCGATCATCATCCTCGCGTTCACGATCCTCGGCGGTACCGCGATCTATCTGCAACGCACAGCGGGAGATATCGCCCCAGGTGATGACATCAACAAACTGCCCGCCCCTGAAGACATCTTCTTTGTGGTGCTTGAGCACCTCCCAGGAGCCCAGTTTGTGGCCCCGATCGTGATTGTGATGCTCGCGGTCTTCTTCATCACGACCTCTGACTCCGCTTCGATCGTGAACTCGCAACTGTCCCAGCGCGGCAACCCGCACCCTAAGCGCTTGATTACCGCGTTCTGGGCTGTCTTGATGGCAGGCATCGCCGCGGTGATCCTCCTGATGGCCGGCAAGACCGCGTTGCAGGGCTTGCAGAACCTCATCACGATCACCGCGCTGCCGTTCGCGGTGGTGCTCGCACTGATGGCGATCGCCCTCTATAAAGAGATGCGTACCGACCCGCTGGTGATCCGCCAGAAGTTCGAGGACGTGGCTTTGTCCAACGCCGTCAAATACGGTATCGAAAAGCACGGCGATAACTTCGAGCTGCGCGTCATCGAATCTGATAACGAATACGCGGCCGGCCATAACTTCGATTCGACCTCGGACGAATTCACCGACTGGTACGCCCGTACCGACGCCGACGGCAACCCGATCGGCTTCGACTACGACTCAGGCCTGTACCTCGATGATGACGGCAAGCCGTTGCCCGCTGAACAACAGCCTTCCCTGGTCGACCCGGAGACGGGCGACATCGTCATTACCCAGGAAGCCCTCGCCGAAGGCATCGACGTTCCCGAAGGCGCAATCATCAAAGAAGAAACCGATGAGGCCGCCGACGCGGAACCCACTGGCAACGGCGACGAGCCTAAACCGCAAGGCCAGTAACGGCTCAGCGCCTCCATTAAAGGGCTGTGGCCCCACCTTCAACAGTGAAGCTGGGGCCACAGCCCTTTTCTGTGCGCTGGTTCAGATCCAGCGGTGAGCTATAGCGGTGAGCTATCTAGTGCTCTGAGGCCTTTTCCGCGCCAGCACCGGTGAAGGCACGGACCTCCATGATCGCGTGTTTGGCATCGTGATCATCGGAAGGCTTGATGAGGAGCGTGCCGATGATGCCGAGCAAGAACCCGACCGGGATCGAGACGATACCCGGATTAGATAGTGGGAAGAACGCGAAGTCCAGGTTCGGGAACATCGAGGTTGGCTTACCCGAAACCGCTGGCGAGAACGTGATCAAGATCAGGGTTGTGAACAAGCCACCGAGCATCGACCACAAAGCCCCGCCTGTATTGAAACGCTTCCAGAACAGCGAATACAGGATCACCGGGAGGTTCGCCGAGGCCGCGATAGCGAAAGCCAACGCAACCAAGAACGCGACATTCTGGCCCAGCGCAACGATGCCGCCGATAATCGAGAGCACACCGATCGCCACAACCGTCAAGCGAGCGACCTTGACCTCCTGGCCGGGGCTGATCTCGCCCTTCTTGATGACCGAGGTATAGATGTCGTGCGAGAACGAGGTTGCCGCGGTGATCGCAAGACCAGCCACAACCGCGAGGATGGTTGCGAACGCGATCGCCGAAACCACGGCCATGAGTACCGGCCCACCGATCTCCAAAGCCAACAGCGGGGCTGCCGCGTTCTCGCCACCCGGGGTGGTCTTCGCCGTCAGGATGTCCGGACCGACCAGTGCCGCCGCGCCGTAGCCCAGGATCAGGGTCATGACGTAGAAAGCACCAATAATCCAGATGGCCCACACAACCGAACGCCGCGCTTCCCTACCCGTCGGCACGGTGTAGAAACGCATCAAAACGTGCGGCAGACCTGCGGTACCCAAGACCAGGCCCAAGCCCAGCGAGATGAAGTCCAGCGGGTTCGCATACTTCAAACCAGGCATCAAAACGGCCTCGCCCTTCGGCGACTTATCAACCGCCGCCTGCAACAGGTCCGAGAAGTTGCCACCGAACTTCGCCATCACAACGATCGAGAGGATCGCCACGCCAAGAACCAACAAGACAGCCTTGATGATCTGCACCCAGGTTGTGCCCTTCATGCCGCCCACGATCACGTAGACGATCATCAAGACACCCACGATGATCACAACACTCGCGGTAGCCGCCTTGCCCTCGATACCGAGCAGCAACGCAACCAAGCCACCAGCGCCAGCCATCTGGGCGATGAGGTAGAAGAAACACACGGCCAGGGTTGTCAGCGATGCCGCCATCCTGACAGGACGCTGACGCAAGCGGAAACTCAGCACGTCTGCCATCGTGAACTTACCCGTGTTCCGCAGCAGCTCCGCAACCAGCAACAGAGCCACGAGCCACGCGACGAGGAAGCCGATCGAATACAGGAAGCCGTCATAGCCGGCTACCGCGATCGCACCCACAATGCCCAGGAATGACGCCGCCGAAAGGTAGTCACCCGCAATGGCCACACCGTTCTGTGGGCCGGAGAAAGACCTCGAACCGGTATAGAACTCATCAGCTGAGGAACCTTTACGTGAAACACGGAAAACAATGTAGAGGGTCACCGCAACAAACAGACCGAAAACGATCATGTTGATGACCGGGTTAATCTGATCGATGATCACGCCGCACCATCCTTATTCGACTCTGAAGCGGCGCGTTCCTCATCGGCCAAAAGCGCGCCCGATTCCATGCGTTCACCAAGCGTTGTGGCCAACGGGTCATATTTCTTATCCGCCCACCGGCGGTACAGGGTTGTGATGATGAACGTCGTGGCCACCTGCGCCAAACCAAACAGCAAGGCGACGTTGATGAGTCCGAAAACCTTGATCCCAAAGAAGCCCGGGGCGTAGCTAGCAAGCACGATGTAGATGACGTACCAGACCAGGAAGATCACTGACATGGGTGCGATGAACCGCATGAAGGAACGTTTCAGGTTCTGAAACTCCTGGGAGTCACGAACCGCGATACTCCGTTCCGCGAGATCATCGTAGGATTTCTGCTCCATGAGCGGTCCTTACCTCGAGGAGAAAGTAGATGACAAACAAAATGTGACTTGCATCACGTTTCGTTGATTGGAATCTACCCATTCTTCACACGAAATTCCATAACCAGTTCGTGTAGTGCCCAATATGGGGGACAATGGAGCCGTGCTTGAGAAATCTGACGACGCAAAACACAACGATGAGCCTCCAGCAACTGAGACCCCCAGCGCTGAGCGTTCGCCCCTCCCCGGAGAGCCGGGTTTCAAGGCGCCGCTGACTGAGAAGCAGGCCAAACGCGCCAACCAGACCATCAAGGGCATGATCATCTCCACTGCCCTGACGATCCTCGTGGTGATCCCCGTCATCCTTCTCAACCCGGCGAACAGGCAGCACGAATACAACGACCGCGTCAACGTCGAAGAAATCGCGAAACAAACCAAGGAAACCCTCGATTTCGATGCGATCGCACCAGATCTACCGGAGGGCTGGTACGTCAACTACGCCCGCTGGAACCCAGGCACCGCTGACGGTGTAGCGTTCTGGGACCTCGGCGTCGTGATCCGCGATGAGGCCTTCGCCGCCGTCAAGCAAACAGATAAAGCCAACGACTCCTGGGTCACCCTGGCAACCGACGGCTCCGTCCCGACCGGCAAGAAGCACAACGTCGACGGCACCGAGTGGACCGAACGTGCAACCGGCGGCAAGGGAGACAACGCCAGAACCAGCTGGGTCGCAAAGATCAACGGCTTCACCTACGTCATCACCATGAAAAACGACGTGGCCGAACACCTGCCTGAGGTCGCCCAGAACATTCAGAAGTCAGCGCCCTAAACAGGCCCGTAACCTCGGCACCGTAGCCGCACCGTTCGTCGATTCCGCCCACTTACCGCCCTATCATGGGCTTGAACCGCCCTTCACCACGACCGCCCTTCACCACGAAGGGCCTGTCATCACGAGGTCACCATGCCAGCAACCAACCCAACTCTCACCCCGGACCAAGCCCTTGAGACCCTGTTGCAGGGTGCTGAGCGCGCCGCTTTAGACCGTCCGCTTCGCCCTAATTCGGATAAATCCCGCCGCGAACTTCTGCGTAAAGAACAGCATCCGATCGCCGCGGTCGTGGGGTGCTCGGATTCCCGGGTTCCCATGGAGTATGCCTTCGATGTGGGCTACGGCGACCTGTTCGCGATCCGCACCGCTGGCCACGCTTTGGGCGAGACTGTGATCGGTTCGATCGAGTTCGCGGTCGAGGTGCTCAAGGTCCCGTTGGTTTTGGTGCTCGGCCACACCTCGTGTGGCGCGGTCGAAGCCGCGAAGGCAACGCTGGATTCAGGGGACACTCCCCCAGGTAGCATCGCCTCGCTCGTTGAGCGCATCCTCCCGTCCGTGGTTCAGGCCCGCGAGGACGCGAACACCCCGGGCCTGAGCGGCGCTGTTGAAATCCACACCCGGCGCACCGTCAAAATTCTGCGTGAGCTTTCCCAGGTGCTCTACCGTGCCGAAAAGTCCGGCAAGGTGAAGATTGTGGGTGCCGTGTACTCGCTCGATACGGGCACGGTCAAGCTCGTCGACTCTGAGCGGTAAGATTTGAGATATGGCTGAAACACCTAAATTCCGCACTGAACATGACACGATGGGCGAGGTCCTCGTACCGATTGATGCTCTGTACCGAGCACAGACCCAGCGTGCAGTTGAGAACTTCCCGATCTCCGGTAAAACCCTTGAGCCGCAGCATATCCACGCTCTCGCACAGGTTAAGCGCGCGGCAGCTCTGGCGAACCTCGAGCTCGGCGTGATTTCGCAGGAGATCGCTGACGCGATCCTCCACGCAGCTGACGAGATCATCGCCGGTAAGCACGATGACCAGTTCCCGATCGACGTGTTCCAGACCGGCTCCGGAACGTCTTCGAACATGAACACCAACGAGGTCATCGCTGAGTTGGCTACCCGCGAGCTGAAGGCCAACGGCTCCGAGACCCAGGTCCACCCAAACGACCACGTCAACGCTTCCCAGTCCTCCAACGATGTGTTCCCAACTTCTGTTCACGTCGCTGTCACTGGCGCGCTCATCAACGACCTCATCCCGGCGTTGAAGTACCTCTCCGAGGCGCTTGAGAAGAAACGTGTTGAGTGGAAGGACGTCGTCAAGTCCGGCCGCACCCACCTCATGGACGCAACCCCGGTCACGATGGGTCAGGTCTTCGGTGGCTACGCAGCACAGGTCGCCTACGGCATCGAACGCATCGAGTCTTCCCTGCCACGCGTAGCTGAGGTCCCACAGGGCGGTACCGCGGTTGGCACGGGCATCAACACCCCAGAGGGCTTCCCCGAGAAGGTCATTGCTAACCTCGCGGAAAACACCGGGCTTCCAATCACCGAGGCCCGCAACCACTTCGAGGCACAAGCTAACCGAGACGGCCTCGTCGAGGCCTCGGGTCAGTTGCGCAACATCGCCTACTCGCTGTTGAAGATCAACAACGATCTGCGCTGGATGGGTTCCGGCCCGAACACCGGCCTGGGCGAGCTGCACATCCCAGACCTTCAGCCAGGCTCCTCCATCATGCCGGGCAAGGTCAACCCCGTGATTTGCGAGGCCTCTTCCATGGTGTGCGCGCAGGTCATCGGTAACGACACGACCATCTCGCTGTCCTCGACCAACGGTGCGTTCGAGCTCAACGTCGGCATCCCAGTCATGGCTGCCAACCTGCTCGAATCGATCCGCCTGCTCACCAACACCGCCCGCGTGATGGTAGACAAGATGATCAACGACCTCACCGTCAACAAGGAGCGTGCACGCTTCCTGGCTGAGGCCTCCCCATCCGTGGTGACCCCGTTGAACAAGTACATCGGCTACGAAAACGCCGCGAAGATCGCCAAGAAGGCCGTTGCTGAAGGCATGACGGTGCGCGAAGCGACCGTTGCGCTCGGTTTCGTTGGTGAAGGCGAGGGCAAGGTATCCGAGGCTGACCTCGACAAGGCTCTCGACGTCACCACGATGACCGGCCGCTTCAACTAAGCGCCCTCGAGTTTCGACTCGACACATTTCAAGTGCCACAACCGGATACGGTTGCGGCACTTGAACTCGACAGCCCCGCGGGCGCTCACCACAACGGTGGGCGCCCGCGGGGCTGTTCTACGCGGCCTGTTAGGAAGGGACCGCGCTGAGATGGCCGCCGCTAGAGCGCGAGCGCGAGCCCTGTGCCACACAGCATGGCTGGGCCGAACGCGATGAAGGCGCGCGGGTTGCGTGTCGCGATCATCACGATGAGCGCGTGCACGCCTGCAATCAGGCACATCAACACCCCCGCCAACACGACGTGGCCCCAGCTGACTACCGCACACATCGCGCACAACACGGGCGCGAGTTTCACATCCCCTAAGCCAAGCCCTTGAGCAGTCATCCAGCGAAGCGCGATGAACACCACGGCCCCGCACACGGCGGCCAGGATCCACCGGAACCCCAAGAACGTTCCCACCCCGATCGAGGCAAACGTGGCGAGCGTGAGAAAGAAAGCGCACGCTGCACTCAGGCGGGCGACCCACACATTCGGGAGCCGATGCGTGCGGGCATCAATGACCGCCAGAACTACCCCGAAGCCTAAGAACGCAAGGCATGCGCACATCAGCGCGGCGGCCACGATGAGGCCCCATACTGAACCGGAGCCGGCGTAGGAAAGAATCAGGGTGCGCATGCTCTCAAGGCTATGCGCACCCTGCAAAGACTCGCTACGGACTGCCCGGTATTGTGGACAGATTCAGCCCGCATCGCAGTTGTGGATAGGCTAACGCGCTGATTGCGGCCCCGGGTTCCGTGCGGAGCGCGGTTCAGCAGCCGAAGCGGCGTTGCCGCCGCTGGAAGTCACGCAACGCCCTCAGGAAGTCCACGCGCCGGAAATCCGGCCACAATGCTTCGCAAAAATAGAACTCGGAATAGGCGGACTGCCACATCAAGAAACCGGAGAGGCGCTGTTCGCCTGATGTCCGGATCACCAGGTCCGGGTCAGGCTGACCCGAGGTGTAGAGATGCTTGGCGATCATATCGGCATCGAGTGCCTTCGCGACCTCGCCGGCGCTCATACCGCGGGTATCGGCGTCTTCAAGTAAAGCGCGCACCGCATCGACAATCTCGCGGCGGCCACCGTAGCCCACCGCAACATTCACGTGCAGGCCCCCACGGCCAGCGGTGCTGTCACGCAGCGCGCACAACTTCTCGGCAAGCTCGGCAGGCAGCACATCCAACGCCCCGACCGGGTGCACACGCATCGAGCCTTCAGACCCCACCCGGCTCAAGGTTTCGTCGATAATCCGTAGCAGTGCGGCAACCTCAGCCGAGTCGCGGTTGAGGTTATCGGTAGAGAGCATGTAGAGAGTCACGGTACGGATACCGATCTCACGGCACCATTCGAGGAAGTCAAGGATCTTGTCCGCGCCCGCTTGGTGCCCCGAGGCCGTCGGCGCACCCGCGAGCTTAGCCCAGCGCCTATTCCCATCGACCATCACGCCGATGTGCCTGGGAAGTTTCGCAGGCTCCAGCTCGCGCGCTAGCCGCCGCTCATACAGCCCATAGAGGAAACGCGGCGGCCACGAGATCTTCAGTAGCCTCATGCTTGCGGGCTTCGCCCCGGCTCGGCGTTCTCACCGTATTTTTCGGCAAGACGACGGCGTGCTTCACGTTCAACTTCATCAGCTTGGCCTTGCTCAACAAGCTCAGCCTGAGCGGTCTCCACCGGCGGCTGGTAGTCGAGGCGGCGGATGCGGCGGGCCATAGAAACGATCAGGAGGATGACGGCGATCGCCAAGCATGCGATAGCCACAAACCCCGGGAAGCCGGGCCCAACCGCGCGGTACTCATCCGAGTCAGTCCCCAGATTCGCTGGGACGTAGGCCAGTACTGAGAAAAGCATGCTCACCTTCCATACGCAACGCATCCGAGGGTCCGTCGTCCCCCGTGCATTGATCTATTTTACCGCCGGTCGTTGGCAAGCTCTGGTTTGAAGGCTTCTGGCACCGGACGCAGCGTACCGATGCGCTCGCCTTCGCCATCGTGAAGGCCAGCGAACAGGTCGAACTCCGGTAGTTCGGTGTGCACGCGAGTGGCCGCGAGCACGTAGTCATCCCACGGGTACACCTCTTCCACGAGCTCCGGAGGGACCGCGAAGAAGAAGCCGCCCGGTTCAACCTGGGAACGGTGGGCCAAGAGGGCCTCATCACGTAAGTGCACCAAGCCGCTGATGGGCACGTGCGTTGTCACACGGTGCCGGGCAGCGGGGTTGGTGCTGTCGCGTTGGCGTTTTTCCAAGAATTCGATGCGCTCACCGAATGGAGAGACACCCTCGCGTTGACGCATCGCCTCGTCCAGGGCCTTGAAGCGCTCAAGTGAGAACGCGCGGTCGTAGTACATCTTGGAGATGGTCCACGGCTCACCGAGGCCCTGATATTCGTTTTCGCGGTGGGAGGCACGGAACGCTTCGACGGAGATCTGGTGGGTACGAATGTGGTCCGGGTGCGGGTATCCGCCGTTTTCGTCATACGTGATGAGCACGTGCGGTTTGAACGTACGCACCAGATGCACCAGCGGCGCGGCAGCATCATAGAGCGGAACCGAGGCGAAGCAGCTCTCTGGAAGCGGCGGCAGCGGGTCCCCCTCCGGCAGGCCCGAATCCTCGAAGCCCAGCCAAACATGCTTGATGTTGAGCGCTTTCGCGGAGACTTTCATCTCCTCGCGGCGCAAACCAGTGAGGTCGCGGTGCGCGCGAGGCATGCTTTGGACCTCCTCTACCAGGATATCTCCGCGTTCACCGCCAGTACAGGTCACGACAAGCACTTCCGCCCCGGCCTGCGCGTACGCGGCGGCCATCGATGCACCCTTGCTGGCTTCGTCATCGGGGTGGGCGTGCACGGAAAGTACACGCAAGCCAGACGAATCAGGCACACTACGCGGCGAATGTCCCATGGTGGTGCGATTCCCCTTTCGATGCCCCGGATAGAATGGGGGGCATCATGTCCTCAGGTGATCTCAAAATCGGTGGCGAGGATACTCGCCAATCTCCAAGCCTAGCGAACCGCTATGGTTCCGCGCGTCGTAGTTTGTCAACGCGCGGCTGGTGGATTGTTGCGGTGGTCGGGATTCTGTTTCTTTCCGGCTACCTGCTTTTTGTGACGCTTCGGTTCCAGAGCAGTTTCGATGCCAAGGACATCTCGTATCAGCTAATCAGTGACCGCAACGTTGAGGTCACGGTTGCTGTCACGATGGATCCCGGGGCCGATGTGACGTGCGGCTTGCGTGCGTTGAGCCAGGATTATTCGGTGGTCGGCTACAGGGAAGTCCGTTTCCAAGCGGATGAAAGTTCGGAACGTTCCGGCAATCGCTATATCGTGCAGAAAACCGTTCCGATGCGCACCACGTTCACGCCTGTAACGGCAGGCTACGAAGCATGCTGGCGCACAGGAACCCAGTAGCGCGGCCACAAATTTTCCATAGATTTAGCCTGTTGTGGCTCCCATTGTTCGCTTTTGCGCGTTAGACTCGTGCGATAACGAGTGTGCCCGCTGGGATTAGCTTGACGCTGCTTCAGTCCGGTCAAGGTAACCAGTGGGTATTTTCTTTTGCAATTAACCACCGCGCTGTTTGGGCGCGGTTCAACGAAATGGAGTGTTCATGACGTCTCAGCATGAAGAAGTGTGGCTGACACAGAAGGCCTACGATCGTCTGAGCGCTGAATTGGAGCACCTCTCCGGCCCGTACCGGGCTGAGATCCTTGAGCGTATCGAGGCTGCTCGTGACGAGGGCGACCTGAAGGAGAACGGCGGCTACCACGCGGCGCGTGAAGAGCAGTCGAAGAACGAGGGCCGCATCGTGTACTTGAAGCAGTTGCTTGAGAACGCCCAGGTGGGTGAAACCCCTCAAGACGACGGCGTGGTCGAGCCAGGCATGGTGGTTGTCGCCAACATCGCGGGTATGGAGACCCGCTTCCTGTTCGGTAACCGCGAGCTCGCTGACGGCACCGATCTTGACGTGTATTCGGATCATTCCGCACTCGGGCAGGCAATCGACGGCCGCAAGGTCGGCGAGAAGCTGAGCTACACCGCCCCGAACGGCAAGGAGATCCCGGTCGAAATCGTGGAGGCTCACCCGTTCGAAGGCTAAACACCGTTTAAGTTCAACGAGCTTGACGCGTGAGGGGCGGTTCAGATCTCTGAACCGCCCCTCACGCTGTCCCATCACGTATCGGCTGACCCTTGGCGGCCCGCTTGGCTGCCGTGGGCCTGCTACTGCATGACTTGTGGGTCGTAGCCGTGCTCGCGTAGCGCATCGAGCACTTCGTTTGAGTGTTCGTGGCCGTTGGTTTCCATGTCGATCGTGATCGCGACGTCGCCCATCGACAGCGCCCCGCCGATGCGGGTGTGGTCCACGCGGGTCACGTTGGCGCCGCATTCGGCGATGATGCGGGATATGGTTGCGAGCTCACCCGCGCGGTCCTGAAGCATCATCTTGATGGTCAGGTAGCGCCCGGCCGCGGCGAGACCGCGCTGGATCACTTTCAGCATGAGGAGCGGGTCGATGTTGCCTCCGGAGAGGACCGCGACCGTCTTAGAAGGCTCAATTCCGGAATCGACAAGCGTGTGCTCCAGCAGGGCCGCAACCCCCACGGCACCGGCCGGTTCAACCACGAGCTTGGATCGCTCCAGCAAAAACACAAGCGCGCGAGCCAGCGCGTCCTCAGAGACCGTCACGACATCGTCAACGAGCTCACGAATGATCTCAAACGGCATCTGGCCGGGGCGGCCCACCGCGATGCCATCGGCGATCGTACGGACCTTCGTGAGCGGAACCAACGCGTCCGCGGCTAGCGACGGCGGATAGGCCGCCGCATCCTCAGCTTGGACACCGATGACCTTGATGTCCCGGCCCAGTTCAGCTGCCCGACCCTTGATCGCGGTCGCGACCCCGGCGAGCAAGCCGCCGCCGCCGACTCCCATGATCACGGTCTCGACCTCTGGATACTGCTCCAGGATCTCCAAACCGATGGTCCCCTGCCCCGCGATGATGTCCGGGTGGTCGAACGGGTGCACAAACACCGCGCCGCTTTCCTTCGCGTACTCCTCGGCCGCGGCGAGCGCCTCATCGACAGTGTCGCCGTGCAATACGACCTCGGCGCCGTGATCACGGGTCGCGGTGAGCTTAGGTAGGGCCACGCCCAACGGCATATAGATCCGCGCTTTGATCCCGAGCCGGGATGCGGCCTGGGCTACACCTTGGGCATGGTTACCGGCCGATGCGGCCACAACACCGCGGGCACGTTCGGATTCCGTGAGGTTCTTCATGCGCACATAGGCGCCGCGGACCTTGAAGGACCCGGAACGCTGCAGGTTCTCGGCTTTGAGCCACACGGGTGCCTTCGTGTGAAGTTCCAACGCACGCGAGTGATGCAGGCCAGTTTTCTCAACCACGCCATCGAGCACCTCAGCCGCACGGCGAATATCAGCAAGCGTCACCGGAAGATTACGTGTGGGGTCTTCGCGAGGAATCGTTGGTACCGCTTCGGAGGGTGTGGGTTCTGTAGGAGTGGACGATTCGTCTTGACGCGCCTGCTCTGTCACTACTCTGTTTCTCGTCACTACTTTAGTTTCTCCTGGTTGCTGAGGTTTCCAGCGGTCACTGCGCTTTGAGTTTTGCCGCGCAGCTATGGTTTTTGTTGCTCGTCGCCGTCCCGCTCGGCTGCGGTATCAGCTGGGCGCGGGGTGAGACGGGGCTCTTGTTCATCATATGTATCTGTTGGCTCGTGGCTCGCTTTTACGTCACTCTGCCTGGAATTTTTACGGTGGTGGGCAACCGCGGGGTCTCGCTCCCATTCCTTCGCGGCGAGATACTTGCCGACGCTATTGATGATGGCCACCAGAGGAACCGAGAACAGCGCTCCAGCGATGCCCCACAGGAACGTGCCGCACGCAACCACCAACACCACAGCGAGCGGGTGAAGGCTCACTGCGCGGCCCATGATCAGCGGCTGCAACACATGGGATTCAACCTGTTGCACCAGCAGCACGACACCGAGCATGATCAGCGCGACGACCCAGCCTTGGGCTACAAGCGCGATCAGCACGGCGACAGCGCCGGTCAGGAACGCACCGACGATCGGGATGAACGCACCCAGGAACACCAGCACACCCAGCTGTGGTGCCAACGGAACGTTGAGGATGTAGGCGCCCAGCCCGATGCCGAAACCGTCGATCAACGCGACCACAACCTGGACGCGGATATAAGAAATCAGTGACGCCCAGCCACAGCGGCCAGCCCCATCAGCGGCAGCACGGGTGTGGCGAGGGAAAAGACCGACAACCCACTTCCAGATCTTCGGACCATCCAGCAGGAAGAAGATCAGCGCGAAGATCGTCAATAGGAGGCCCGTGAGGAAATGGGTCACGGTGGTGCCCACTGATGCGGCCTGCTTGAGTACATCCTGCGAATTCGCTTGCAGGCGCTGCAGCATCTCCTGGGCCCAGTCCGTGATTTGTGTATCCGTGATCTTGAGTGGGCCCGTCGCCAACCAAGTGCGGATCGAGTTGATGCCGTCGATCGCCTCGGCCCACAACCTTTCAGCGCCTTGCGCCATGGTCGCGACCACGAGCCACACAACTCCAGTGAGCAGGCCCGCGAAGATCAGTAGCGCTCCGAAGGTCGCCAGCCCGTTTGGAAACCGCAGTTTCACAAGCAGCTTCTTCAAAGGGCTCAACAGGCCGGCCAGTAGTGCGGCGATCATCACCGGGATCAGAACCACCGCTACACGGCTGAGGCCCCACAGAATCATGACCGTCACCACAATAATGACGCCGATGCGCCACGCATACCCCGCGGTGACCTTGAGCGGTTGCGGGATATCGCTAGGCACCGCTACATCTGGCTGTTCAGGCTCTCGCTCTGGCTGTTCCTG
The DNA here is from genome assembly GCF_001807395.1 of Arthrobacter sp. HMSC06H05. Lineage (NCBI taxonomy): Bacteria > Bacillati > Actinomycetota > Actinomycetes > Micrococcales > Micrococcaceae > Arthrobacter > Arthrobacter sp. HMSC06H05. The sequence continues at coordinate 75,626 of NZ_KV788984.1, forward strand.
CTCCGCTTTAAGTTCCGCGCGGCGCTGCTCTATAGAGTTGCGGACGCTACGGAGCTTTTCTGAAAACCTCGCCCCCGCCTTGCGGAGACGGTTCGGTGATGATCTGGGCATAAAAACACGGTATGCCAAAACAAATGTTTTGGCATACCGTGGCTTGAGGTTTATGCGCTGAGCGTGCCCAGCTGTGGTGTCCTGCGTTTAGCGGTCCACCATTTCGCGGATGATCATCAGCAGACGCAGGACCTCGATGTAGATCCACACGAGCGTGACCGTCAGACCGAACGCCGCGGTCCATGCAACGTGCTTCGGTGCGCCCTGCTCGATCGCGCCCTGGATGAACTCGAAGTCCATGACCAAGAAGTAGGTAGCGAGCAGCACCGCGAACAGGCCGATCAGCATACCGAACACGCCGGTACGCATCGAGGTGCCAGCGAAAACAACAACACCGAGGTTGACCAGGGAGAACGCGAGGTAAGCCATCGCCGCAACCATCACGATGCGGGTCATGCGTGGCGAGGTGCGGTACTTACCCGAGCGGTACAGGCCCAAGGTGACAGCGAACACGAGGATCGTGCCGAGAACGGCCTGCAGAGCGATACCTGGGTAAGCGACTTCAGCGATCGCGGAGATCGCACCCAACACGAAACCTTCAAGGACCGCGTAAATGACAGACAAGGCCGGCGAGGTGACGCGCTTGAACTGGTTGATCATCGCGATCACGAAAGCACCGATCGCCGCGATAACCACCATAGGGATGATTGCGCCACCGAGTGCGCCTATGCCCGCCCCGCTCATAGCGCCACGGACGGTACCCATCACGATGAACCAAGCAACCGCGCCGGAAGCAACGATCAGGCCGAGCAAGATGGTCATCTTGTTGAGCACATCGCCCATGACCATGCGCTCGCCCTGGCCACCCTGACCATGCTGGACGCTTAGATCGCCAGCAGCGTAGTCAGGCTGCTGATAGCCCTGTTGCGGCTGGTAACCCATTGGCGGTTGCGGCGGCTGGTTACCCCGCGGGGCCTGATAACCCTGCGGTGGCTGCGGAGGCTGCTGGCCCGGCTGTGCCGAAGGCGCACCATACATGCGGTCAAGATCTGCAGCTGACGGCGCGTGGATCGCCTCGGCGCCTTCACCGTTGCGCATCTTCTCGCGGAAGTTTCCTTCTTTGAAAACCGGGTTGCTACTGCGGAAAGCCATTAATTTTCTACCTCTTTTTCTTAGGGCAGCGCGAACACGCACAGATCACCTGGCGACGTTTCACGCGTCCAAGGAACTGTGAACCATCTTACAGGGTCGCCTGCCCTGTATGCATTCGCTCACCAAGCGACCGCGGTCACCGAACCCGGTGTGATCTCGGTGTGCCCGGCATCGCGGATCACCACGGTCGCGTTCGTTGCCGTGGTGCGCCAACCATCGCGATCAAGCGGGATGAGCGTGGATGGGAAGCCGTCTTCAATCCAGTCTTCAAGCTCGTCATGGCTCAACTGCATCGCCCATGTCAGCCCTGCGTGGGCGGACTGAGCGGCCGCTTTACCCGTGGACATCCCCAATACGGTATCGATACCGATGTGCAGAATTTTCGGCGAATTCATCTCACCGTAAACGGTTGGTTCGCCGGCGTGTTCGAATTCGGTCCCAGAAACCTGCAGCTGCTTCATGCGGCCGGTCAGCGGATATTCAGTAGGGGCCAGCGCCGCCGCTTGCGCGGTCCCGACGCTCACCATGACCGCTCCGGCGTTCTCAAGCGCACGGAAGTCTTTCGGTTTGCCCCGTCGCACACTTTTCCCTTGACCGCCGCCCCGGCCGTCTGGCCCGTGAAGCCACGGGCCCCACATCGGGTCATCCGGGAAAGCAAGCCACGCTGTGATGGAAGCGAGCGCCGCGGCAAGACACGTATCTTCGTGGGTCGCTAAAGCCTCCGGGTCTTTCAAGACCGCGATCGGCTGAATCAGTTCAACAGCTGGCACGTGCCCCCACTGGGACTCGAACCCAGACTGAAAGGATTTTAAGTCCTCTGCCTCTGCCATTGGGCTATGGGGGCTTGCGTGCTCAGCGCCATGCTAGACGCTGAGCACGCGCGAGGCTTATGCCTCGCAACGAGAATTACTTAGAAGCATCAGCTTTCTTCTTAGGGGAAGCTGCTTTACGGAACTCGTCGAACGGACGGTTCACGTTACGCAGACCCCACACGTCGCGGCCAGCGATGAGCTGGTTGATCCAGCCGCTGAACACGCGGATTTTACGTTCGATGGTTGGCATCGCCATGCCGTGGTAGCCGCGGTGAGCAGCCCAAGCGAGGAAGCCGTGCATCGGGAACTTGATGATCTTAGCGACACCCTTGCCGTAGCCGAGGCCGGCAACAGCACCGAGGTTGGTGTGCTTGTATTCCTTAATCTCGCCCTGGCCGTAGCGTTCAGCCAGCAGGTTGCTTGCCAGGACAGGAGCCTGGCGGACGGCGTGCTGAGCGTTCGGAACGCACGTGCCGTCTGGGAGGCCGCCACCGGAGAGGTCCGGGACTGCCGCGATGTCGCCTGCGCCCCATGCGCCTTCGATGACGTTGCCGTCAGCATCAACGCAACGCAGCGTTGCATCGACGGTCAGGCGGCCGCGCTGCTCAACGTTGAGGTCGGTTTCGCGGATCATCGGGTTGGCTTGAACGCCCGCGGTCCAGATCAGGGTGTCGACGTCGAACTCATCGACTGGGTCCCCACCTGGCATCGAGACGAGCTTGAGGTGGCGGTCGGTCGCATCAGAGAGCGATGTGTTCAGGCGCACGGTGATACCGCGGTCGCGAAGGTGCTCAACAACCCACTTAGCGGAGTCCTCCTGGACCTCAGGCATGATCTTGCCCATCGCTTCAACGAGCTGGAAGTCAAGGTCTGCCGGTGTGATGTTGTTGCAACGCTTAGCGGCAAGAACCGCCGCATCGTGCAATTCGGAGATGGTTTCAACACCGTTGAAGCCACCACCCACAACAACAACACGCAGCGCACGCTTACGCGCCACCGGGTCATCGGTATTGTCAGCGAACTGGATGCGTTCCTGCACGTGGTCGCGCAAATAGATCGCTTCTTCCACACGCTTCACCCCGATGCCGGCATCAGCAAGGCCCGGGATCGGGAACGTCTTGGTGATCGCACCAGCGGCGAGGACTACATCCTGGTAAGGGATGGTGAACTCTTCACCGTTGTCATCCTTGACGAGTGCTTCCTTCGCCTGATGGTCGATGCGGACTACCGAGCCGCGCACGAGCTCGCTGTGACGAAGCCAACGTGCGTGAGGCACCGTGATGTGGCGTGGCTCGATCGATCCACCCATAACTTCCGGGAGGAACGGCTGATAGGTCATGTATGGAAGCGGATCGACGACGGTGACGACGCCGCCAAGTGCACGAACCTTCTTCTGCAGGTTCTTAGCAACGTAAAGACCGAGGTATCCACCCCCAACAACAAGAGTGCGTGGACGTTGGGACAGTTGCTGTGAGCTAGGCATAGTTCCATTCTATGCCTGATCTGCGATTGTCAAACTTCACGCGGCACTCAGCGGCACATGAGATCGATCGCAACGCCGTCAAGAATGTCGTTTTCACTCGCCGCGAGCTCTTTGACGCGCCCGCCGGTGCGTTCCTGTATGGTTTCGAGGATCGTTTTGAGGATCATCGCGCCACCGGTCATGATGTCGACCCGGCCAGGGTGCATGTACGGCAGGTCAGCGAGCCGCTCCTTAGAGAACGATGCGAGTTCGCCACACACTGCGATCGCCAACGGGACGGGGATCGCGGCGCCGGTGATGCGTTCTGGGACATAGGAAGGCAGGTCGAGCGCGTGAGCGAGCACCGTAGTCACGGTGCCGGCGACACCCACGAGACGGTCAACCGAGCTGAAATCGATCGTGTCTGAAATCCCCGCCAGGACCTCCCCGACGGCTTGGGCGAGTTCTTCTTTCTGTTCCTCTGATGGCGGATCAGAATGCATGAAACGCTCGGCGTAACGGACCGCACCCATCTGCGTTGATACTTCAGCAGTCACCTCGCCGCCGCGCCCGGTCACGAACTCGGTGGACCCTCCCCCAAGGTCCAGGACCAAAACATTCTCAACCGGAGCCACATCGACCGCAGAGACCGCGCCCGTGAACGAGAAGCGAGCCTCCTCCTCGCCCGTGATGACGCGCGGCTCGACCCCGAGATGATGGCGCACCACATCGTGCACCTCCTCAGCGTTGGCGGCATCCCGGGTAGCTGAGGTAGCCACGAACGTGGTCTGCTCCGGCTGGAACCGTTTGATCGTGGCCACGAAACCATCGAGGGCTTTCGCAAGCCTGCCTAGGGCCTCTGCCGAGACCCGGCCGTGAGAGTCCACGCCCTCCCCGAGCCGCACAACCTCCATCGTGCGTACACAGTCAGTGAGTTCGATCTCGCCGTCAGTGACTGTCATATCGGCAATCAGGAGTCGGACGGAGTTCGTTCCACAGTCGATGACGGCCGCACGCATCTAGTTACCCTCCGCCTGGTTCGTGTCATCAGCCGCGCTGTTGCCGGCCGCGCTGCTGCCGGCCTTGCTGTTGCTACTAGCCTCGTCTGCCGCGCGTTTGGCGGCTCGTTCAAGTCGCTTCTTCTCCGGGTCACCCGCTTGGGTGCGCACGTGGCGGGACTTGTCTTTCGATGGCGCGGGACCTTCGGTGTCCCACGCGCCTTGGCACGAACAGACATCGGGACGCCACCACTGAGCGATCGCTTCGAGAGCTTGGTCGCCGAGCGGGTTGGTTCCCGGGCCAGCTGCCAGCGAATGTCCCACCAGCACGTGGATACATTTGACGCGGTCCGGCATCCCGCCCGCGGATACTCCCGCGATCTCAGGGACCTCACCCACGCCGGAGCGTTTACCGATCGCATCTCGCACCGCAAGATAGTGTTCGTGCGCCGCGGCGTAGGCTTTCGCGAGCTCAGGGTCTTTAGAAAGTTGTTCGTTCATCGTGACCATGAGGCCTTCAGCCTCAACACGTGAGCACGCCGAGGTCGCGACCGGATGCGTCAAATAGTAGGTCGTGGGGAACGGGATACCGGAGCTGAGACGAGGCGCGGTGGTTGCCACGAGAGGATTACCGCACACGCAGCGAGCGCCGATCTCCACGATGTCACGAGCAGGACGGCCAAGCTGACGCGAAACGGTGTCAACGTCCTTCTCGGTGGGGACCCGCTGTTCGCTATTGAGCGCCTCTGCTGCGGGGATCGTCATGTCTTCTCCTCACTCGGTGCCGCGCCTATCGATACCTGCACCGATCAACTTCTACTCAGTCTTTTTCGTCTTCGGGCTCTTGAGCGTTTTCCTCTGAGTCCTGGAAGCGCGTGGCCGGGTTGACGCCTAGTGACACGGTGGAATCCCACAGCCCTTCGACCCACGGCAGCCCTTGGCGGTAGCCGCTCGGGTGGTTAGTTGAGGCGAGCTTCTTTTTAGCAGGCTTACCCACCGGGACGTAGAGCTTCTCCCCCGGCGCATACACATTGAGCCGGTTGCGGGACTGTTGCCTAATGTATTCCGGATCATCCCAGCGTTTGAGCTCGCGGGTGAGCCGTTCTTGTTCCGCTTTTGCCTTCGCGATGTCTGCGCGGGCTTTGTTGAGTTCGGCGGTCTGCTGGCCCAGGGTTGTGAGCGCTGGGAACACGGTTACCACCGAGATCGCGATGACGATGGTGAGCACAATGACGCGCATCGACAAGCTTTTAGCCGGAACGGGTTGTTGCGGGGCTGGCTTGTTCTTCTCGGCTGGGGTGCGCTTGCCCGTCGATCGGATCGCGCCTTGAAGTGCTGCACGTTCCGTGAGGCGATCGTTGATGCGGGCTTTGCGGCGTCGAATCGCTGCCGCTCGGAGACCGCGGCCTGGTTTCGTCGGCGGCTCAGCCAGTGACTCGCGCTCTTGCCTAGCCCGCCCTTGCTTTGCTTGACTCTGTTGAGATTGGCCCTGCTGGGATGGATCCTGCCTGGCTTGCTGTTGGCGGGCGTGGAATCGCGCTTTACGTTCTTCGGTGTCTTGGGCTCGGGCTTCCGCGAGTTTCTGCGCATGCTCGCGTTGTGCACGGCGGCGTTCGGTTTTCTCTAGGCGGCGTTGCTTCTTCGCTAAACGACGCTGGCTAGCACTGTTTCCCGCTTGGGCTTCAACCCTCGGCTGGCCTTTTTCTCCGCCTTTAGCGGTCGCTGAGAACGTGTCCTTCGTAGGTGATGCAGAGCCCTGTGGCTGACCTTCGGCGCGTTGGCGTTCGCGCTCACGATCTTGCCTCAGTTGTTGCTCGCGCTCTTGCTGGAGCTCTTGTTCTCGCTGTTGCGCGCGTTGTTGTTCTAGCTCGTGTTCACGCTGTTGCGCACGGCGCAGGGCTTCTTCGGATTTACGCGCCTGCTGTGCACTGTGCGCATGCGGAACGCGTGGGCGTCGCGGGCTCATTGACACATCCTCTCGGCGCTCAATCCATCCAGTCTTTGCCTGCTCCCAGGCGAGGCTCCCCCCCACCTTCATTCCTGGGCCAACCCAGCTGGGGTGAGAAAGCAGGAAACCACCGAAGCGTGAGGCTTCGGTGGTTTCCTATCCTACTCAGCTGAGGCGGGCCTGCGGGCTAACCTCGCCGTGCATCAGGCCTTGAAACGTGGGAACGCGGATGCGCCGGCGTATGATGCGGCTTCGCCGAGTTCTTCTTCGATGCGTAGCAGGTGGTTGTACTTAGCGACGCGGTCGGAGCGGGCCGGGGCGCCGGTCTTGATCTGGCCTGCGTTGGTTGCGACCGCGAGGTCGGCGATCGTGACATCCTCGGTCTCGCCTGAGCGGTGGGAGATCATGCATGCATAACCTGCACGCTGCGCCATCGTGATGGCGTCCAGGGTTTCGGTGAGGGTACCGATCTGGTTGACCTTCACGAGCAGCGCGTTCGCGGTGTCGTCTTTGATGCCGCGTTCGAGGCGTTCTGGGTTGGTCACGAACAGGTCGTCCCCGACCAGCTGGACCTTATCACCCAGGCGTTCGGTCAGGTTCTTCCAGCCTGCCCAGTCGTCTTCATATAGCGGGTCTTCGATGGAGACGAGCGGGTAGGCCTCAACGAGTTCGGCATAGTAGTCGGCCATCTGCTCTGCGGTGCGGTTTTCACCCTCGAAGACGTAGACGCCGTCCTTGTAGAACTCAGATGAAGCCACGTCGAGTGCAAGCGCTACGTCAGCACCTGGCGTGTAGCCGGCTTTCTCGATCGCGGTGACGATCAGATCGAGCGCGGTGCGGTTGCTTGGCAGGTTCGGGGCGAAGCCGCCCTCATCGCCGAGGCCGGTCGAGAGGCCCTTTTCGTTCAGAACAGCCTTGAGTGAGTGGTACACCTCAATGCCCATACGCAACGCTTCAGAGAAGGTTGGGGCAGAGATCGGAGCGATCATGAACTCCTGAATATCGACATCGGAGTCAGCGTGGGAGCCGCCGTTGAGGATGTTCATCATTGGGACTGGCAGGACGTGTGCGTTCGGGCCGCCGAGGTACTTATACAGCGGGAGGTTCGAGGACTCGGAAGCGGCGTGTGCTGCCGCGAGCGATACACCGAGCAGTGCGTTAGCGCCGAGCTTGGACTTGTTGTTGGTTCCGTCCAGGTCGAGCATGATCTGGTCGATGTCGCGCTGATCGGTTGCAACGAGGCCCTGCAGTTCTGGACCGATGACGTCGATGACGTTATCCACGGCCTTGGTGACGCCCTTGCCGAGGTAGCGGCTCTTGTCGCCGTCGCGGAGCTCTACCGCTTCAAACTCACCGGTGGATGCGCCGGAGGGCACAATCGCACGGCCCAGCGAGCCGTCCGTGAGAAGAACTTCAGCTTCAACAGTTGGGTTACCACGGGAATCGATGACCTGGCGCGCGTGAACGGCGTCAATCAGAGGCATTGGTTTGTGCTCCTTTTGATGATTCAACGGCGCGTGGCTTTGTGATGGCGCCGCTCGTCGCTTCCTATGGTATCCGCCCGTTAGCTTCGGGCCGATTTCTCTTTCCGTTTCGCTTCCGCCCACGCGGCTTCCGCGGCTTCCACGCTACGTTGCGGATCCGAGCGCATCGAACCGTCCGCGTTGAACAGGTGAGTGTTGCGGCGCAGCAGCTTCTCGCTGAGCGCATCAGCGATGTCATCAAGATCAAACGCGCCGCGCTCCCTGCCCAGCTCCGCGTGGAGCAGGATTTGGAACAGTACATCCCCCAGCTCGGACACCAAGTCAGCATCCGGGGCCTCGCTAGCCACCGCGTCGTGCACTTCGTGCGCCTCTTCAATCAGGTACGGAGCCAGTTTTTGTGGAGTCAGCGCGGAGGTCCACCCGCACTCGCTACGCAGCAAACGCACGATGCCGCGGGCACGTTCAAGCGCGGCCGTCACCTTCTCGTCATCAGGATTCATCTGGATCTTTCGGATTGCGCTCTGCCTGCTTCTGCTCACGCGACTCTGCTTGCTTCGGTTCGCGCGGCTCGGCCTGCTGCTGGGTTGGGTCCCTGTGGACTTCGCGGCGCGGGATTTTCGGTTTCGGCTCGGTTTCTTCCCACTCAGGGTTCACGCGCCAGATCACGCGGTGGACGATGCGGTCCAGGATCCACCCGAGCACCATCGCGATGCAGATGGAGATGATGATCCCGAGCAGGCGGTTCGATTCCATCCACTGGCCGGCCACGGTCCCGATCAGCACGGAGTATGCGCCCCACATGAGGCAACCGATCGCGTCAAACAGCATGAACGTTTTACGTGAATATCCGGTGGCCCCGGCGGTGAAGTTCACGGCAACGCGGCCGATTGGCACGTAACGGGCCGTGAAGATGAGCACGCCACCGCGTTTTTCGAGCTGTTTCTCTGCGGTCACGAGCATTTTCGCGACCGCGGGCCTGCGCATCCACTTGAACCCTTGCCTGCCCACGGCTCGGCCTAACGAGTACGCGATCTGATCGCCGATGAACGCACCCGTTGCACCCACTAACGCGAGCACCATGACAGGCAAGAAGCCTTGAGAGGCCCACACCGAGGACAAGCCCACGAGCAAAGACTCTGAAGGCACCACTGGGAAGAACCCGTCGATCACAGACATGATGAAAACCACGGGCAACACCCACCATGCGGTGGCGGCGTGCAGAATCCAGTCGTTGATCATGTCCATGGTCTCGCCGAGTTTTGTGGCGATGACTAGACCGGTGAGGCTCATCTCGTCATGCTCTTCCCTTTTCAGTGTGTTTACTGTTTGTGTGCGGCTTCCTCTGCCGCGAGTAGCGCGGCGCGTGTCATGACGGCTACGCCGGTCTTGATCGCGGATTCATCCGGGTCATAGTCGCCCTGATGGAGGTCATACACTGGCCCGCCTGGCCTGCGTGTACCCAGGCGCATCAGTACGCCTGGCTTGCGCATCGTCATCCACGCGAAGTCTTCGCCACCCATCGATTGCGGCATGAGTTCGATGGCCTCGCCGCCTATCTCTTGGCGCGCGGCTTCTTCGATGAGCGCGGTTTCGGTTTCCGCGTTGACAACCGGCGGGACTCCGCGGATGTGTTCGAGCTCGACCTCGACGTTGTAGGGGGCTGCAACCTGCTTGATGACCTGATCCAGCAGCTCTCCTGCCTGATCCCAAGCTGAAGCGTCGAGGCAACGCATCGTGCCGGATAGGGTTCCGAACGCCGGAATCGCGTTCGGAGCGTTACCTGCATTGATCTGGCCCCACACAACCGATACGGCCGAGCGGACGTCGATGCGGCGGCTTAGGACCGCCGGAACGCCGAGTGCGATCTGCGCCATCGCGTAGATGAGGTCTTCGGTCAGGTGCGGGCGGGAGGTGTGACCGCCGCGCCCGTGCAGGCGGATACGGATCGTGTCAGATGCCGAGGTGATCGCGCCGATGCGGGTGCCGACGCGGCCGGCGAGGATACGGGGTTCGCAATGCAGGGCCGCAAGCCGCGGCAACGGATCGATTACGCCTTGCTTGATGACCTTCTTAGCCCCGCCTGGCATTTTCTCTTCAGCAGGCTGGAAGATCACCCGAACCCGGGCGTTGAGTCTGCCTTCGGTGTTCAGGCGATGCAGAACCAGCGCAACGCCGAGCATCACCGTGGTGTGGACGTCGTGGCCGCACGCGTGTGCCACGCCCTTGTTCTGGGATGCAAACTCCAGGCCTGTCACTTCCGTGACGGGTAGCGCGTCGATGTCGGCGCGTAAACCGATCGCGAAAGGCCCGTCCCCGATATCGACGTAGGCGCCGGTGTCTTGGAGGCGGACCGGCTCCAACCCGGCTTTTTCAAGCGCTTCTACGATCCGGTCTGTAGTACGGAATTCTTCGAAAGAGAGCTCCGGGTCAGCGTGGACTTCACGGCGGAATGCGACGAGGGTATCGAACAGGTCCTCGATGTGCTCAGCGGTATCAGGGGCGGGCCTTTGAGATGTCACGGCGTATCTCTCCTCTTCGTCTCTCAATCAGAGTAGGTGCCTCTAGATTCAGAGTACGTCCGTTTGACCGTGAGCTTTCAACGCGTTAACTGCATCCTTAACCTGCTGTGCATGGGACTTTGTGGTCACCAGAAGCGCGTCCGGAGTATCGACCACGACAACGTCTTCAACGCCGATCAACGCGATCACGCGGTTCGTATCAGAAACCACGATGCCGGAGGAGTCATCGACGTAGACGCGGCTTCCGTGGCCCAGGACTTTCACGCGTGTGTCATCCTCGGCAGGGTTGAGCCGGCCCAGGGCGGCGAAGTCGCCGACGTCGTCCCACGTGAATTCGCCTGGGACCACCGCAACATCACCGGCTAGCGCGGCAGGCTCGGCGACCGCGTAGTCGATCGCGGTTTTAGGTAGGCCCGGCCACACCTCGTTGAGGACCCGCTCTTGACGCTCAGTTCCCCACGCGTCAGCGATCTCTTCAAGCCCTGCGGCAAGCGCTGGCTCGTTTTCCCGCAGGTGCTGGAGCATGAGCCCCACCGGGGCCACGAACATTCCGGCGTTCCAGAGGTAGCTGCCGCTGGCCAGGTAGCGCTGCGCTGCAGCCTCGCCTGGCTTCTCAACGAATTCGATGACTTTCCGCCCGCTCGGAGCGCCGGGGATATCGAGCTTGCCGCCGGTGCGGATATAACCGAAACCGGTTGCAGCGTAGGTAGGTGTAATGCCGATCGTGACGATCTTGCCGGTCGCGGCGATATGCACCGCTTCAGTGACTGCCTCGCGGAACTGCTCTTCCGGAGTGATCACCTGATCGGCCGCGAACGATCCCATGATGATGTCCGGATCGCACTTATTGAGGATCGCTGCCGCCAAACCGATCGCGGCAGCCGAATCCTTCGGTTCAGGCTCCAACACGAGGTCATGCTCTTTAAGCTCAGCGATCTGGCGGTGCACCGCGTCTCCATGCGCGCGGCCGGTGACGACCAGGACGCGGTCATTCATCAAAGGCAAGAGACGCTCATACGTCGAGCGGATCAACGTTGTTCCGGAGCCTGTGAGGTCATGCAGGAACTTAGGGGCTGCTGCACGTGAGAGCGGCCAGAGCCTAGTGCCCGTCCCGCCTGCAGGGATGACGCCGTAAAAGCGTTCCATGACATCGCCCGAAAACCCTTTATTCTTCATCATTTGCATCACACTACCCGAGATGATGTGACCGGCGTCCTACCGAAGGATGAGTCGAAGTAGACCAAAGTATTAGGAAAGCTTTGGCGTGCATATTTCATCCAGATGACATGCGCCCATGAAGCAACCGACATATTTAAGGGTCGCAGATCACACTGGCGGCCAAGCACTCGGCACGCAAACTCAAAGTGCATTAGTCTAGATAGGAACGCTGACATCGGCGCGCACCCGAAATTGTGCCCAAAGTGGCACATACGCCCGGTGGTCTTGGAGGTAGATCAGTGTCGAAGACATCTTCTGGCACCCTGTATCGCGGCCGTGAAGGCATGTGGTCATGGGTGGGACACCGCGTTACCGGTGTCGTTATTTTCTTCTTTTTGCTCGTCCACGTTCTGGACACCGCCCTGGTTCGCATTGACCCAGGCGCATACGACGCCGTGATTGGCGCGTACAAGAACCCGATCATGGCTCTCGGTGAGCTCGCGCTCGTCGCCGCGATCGTGTTCCACGCCTTCAACGGCGTCCGCTTGATCTTGGTTGACTTCCTGAAGCAGGGCACCAAGATCCAGCGCGGCCTCTTCTGGGGCGTCATCGTCCTGTGGGTCGTGACCGTCGCCGCATTCGCTGCACGTCACTTGACCCTCGTGTTCAGCCACTTCTTTGGGGGTAACTAATCATGGCTACTGCACAGATTGAAGCTCCCCGTTCCCCACGAATTGACCCGAAGTACAACCGGTCACGTAAGTCTCGCAACAACTTCGAGATGATGGCGTGGCTGTTCATGCGCTTCTCGGGCGTGGTCCTGATCGTTCTGATCTTCGGCCACCTCATCACCAACCTGCTGGTGGGCGACGGTGTAGCCGCTATCGATTTCGGTTTCGTTGCCGGTAAGTGGGCTAACCCGCTGTGGCAGTTCTGGGACCTGACGATGCTGTGGCTGGCAATGTTGCATGGCACCAACGGTGTTCGCACCATCATCAATGACTACGCTGAGAAGGATCGCACCCGTTTCTGGCTCAAGACGATCCTCTACATCGCCTCGATCTTCACGGTGATCCTCGGCACCTTGGTCATTTTCACCTTTGATCCATGCATCCCTGGCTCGACTCTCGCCGTGTGCGGCGCCTGAGTAGCCCCCTGACGTTTCGAAAAGGAAAACACGAATGCAGGTACATCAGTACGACGTCGTGATCGTCGGTGCCGGCGGCGCCGGCATGCGCGCAGCCATCGAGGCTGGTCAGCGTGCACACACCGCGGTCTTGACTAAGCTCTACCCAACCCGTTCTCACACCGGTGCCGCTCAGGGCGGTATGTGTGCAGCGTTGGCCAACGTTGAAGAGGACAACTGGGAATGGCACACGTTCGACACCATTAAGGGTGGCGACTACCTGGTTGACCAGGATGCCGCAGAGATCATGGCTAAAGAAGCCATTGACGCGGTGATCGACCTTGAGCAGATGGGTCTCCCGTTCAACCGCACCCCAGAGGGCAAGATTGACCAGCGTCGCTTCGGTGGCCACACCCGCGATCACGGTAAGGCCCCGGTCCGCCGTGCATGCTACGCAGCTGACCGTACGGGTCACATGATTCTGCAGACCCTCTACCAAAACTGCGTTAAGCACAACGTTGAGTTCTTCAACGAGGTCTACGTTCTCGATCTGTTGCTGACCGAAGAGGACGCAACCCGTGAGGACGGCACCGCCTACAAGCAGAAGCGCGTTGCAGGCGTGGTGACCTACGACTTAGCAACTGGTGAGATCGAGGTCTTCCAGGCTAAGTCGGTTGTCTTCGCAACCGGCGGTGCAGGCAAGATCTTCAAGACCACCTCGAACGCTCACACCCTCACCGGTGACGGCATGGCGATCGCGTTCCGCGCAGGCCTGCCGCTTGAGGACATGGAGTTCGTCCAGTTCCACCCGACCGGCCTCGCTGGCCTCGGTATCCTCCTTTCCGAGGCTGCCCGCGGTGAAGGTGGCGTGTTGCGTAACGGTGACGGTGAGCGCTTCATGGAGCGTTACGCACCAACCATTAAGGACCTCGCACCACGTGACATCGTGGCGCGTTCGATGGCTCAGGAAGTCCGCGAAGGCCGCGGTGCTGGCCCGAAGAAGGACTACGTCCTGCTCGACCTCACCCACCTCGAGCCGTCCCACATCGACGAGAAGCTCCCGGACATCACCGAATTCGCACGCACCTACCTGGGTGTTGAGCCTTACACCGAGCCTGTCCCGGTCTTCCCGACCGCCCACTACGTCATGGGTGGTATCCCAACCAACGTCAAGGGCGAGGTTCTCCAGGATAACGACACGATCGTGCCGGGCCTCTACGCCGCTGGTGAGGTCGCGTGCGTTTCCGTTCACGGCTCCAACCGTCTGGGCACCAACTCGCTTTTGGACATCAACGTGTTCGGTAAGCGTTCCGGTATCAACGCGGCAGCTTACGCACGCGATGCCGAGTTCGTTGCCGTCCCAGAGAACCCGACCGCGTTCGTGGAAGAGCAGATCAACCACGCTCTGCACAACGACGGCCCGGAGCGCGTTGCACACATCCGTGCAGAGCTGCAGCAGACCATGGACACCAACATGCAGGTGTTCCGTTCTCAGGCCTCCATGAAGCAGGCTCTCGATGACATCGAGGCGCTGCGTGAGCGTTACAAGTCGGTAGGTATCCAGGACAAGGGCAAGCGCTTCAACCTGGACCTGCTCGAAGCTATCGAGCTCGGCTTCCTGCTCGACCTTGCCGAAGTCATGACTGTTGCTGCTATGCACCGTCACGAATCCCGCGGTGGCCACTACCACGAGGACTACCCGAACCGTGACGATGAGAACTTCATGAAGCACTCCATGATCTACAAGGACGAGTCCGCCAACATTGACGGCACTCGCGGCCTGCGTTTCGATACCAAGCCGGTTGTCTTCACCCGCTACGAACCAATGGAGCGTAAGTACTGATGTCTACCAACGTTGCTGAACCAGCATCCAAGATTGAGGTTGCTGGCTCCGATTCCGGCGAAATCGAGCAGTTCGATATCACCCTGAAGGTCCGCCGCTACAACCCGGAGGTCTCCGACGAGGCCCACTGGGACGAGTTCAAGCTCACCATGTACGGCACTGACCGTGTGCTGGATGCCCTACATCAAGCCAAGTGGGATCATGACGGTTCGCTCTCGTTCCGCCGCTCCTGCGCACACGGTATTTGCGGTTCCGACGCTATGCGTATCAACGGCCGCAACCGTCTGGCTTGCAAGACCCTGCTCAAGGACTTGGATACCTCCAAGCCAATCACTGTTGAGCCGATCAAGGGCCTGCCAGTCGAGAAGGACCTCATCGTGGACATGGAACCGTTCTTCCAGTCCTACCGTGAAGTCATGCCGTTCCTCGTGACCAAGGGCAACGCTCCAACGCGTGAGCGCCTGCAGTCCCAGGAAGAGCGCGCACGCTTTGATGACACGACCAAGTGCATCCTGTGTGCTGCATGCACCACCTCGTGCCCGATCTTCTGGACCGACGGCCAGTACTTCGGCCCTGCAGCAGTTGTGAACGCTCACCGCTTCATCTTCGACTCGCGTGACGAGGCCGGGGACATGCGCCTTGAGGTTCTCAACGATAAGGAAGGCGTATGGCGTTGCCGTACCACCTTCAACTGCACCGAGGCATGCCCACGTGGCATCCAGGTGACCAAGGCTATCGCTGAGGTCAAGCGCGCAATCCTGAACCGCACCATCTAAGGTGACAGGATGAACGCTTAGGGCTGAGCCCCTCAAACGTTTGCGGGCCGGAAAGGGAATGTCCCTTTCCGGCCCGCAAACGTTTAACGGTTATCCACTGAAGGCAAGCTCCTCGATCTGGGTCCAGGACCCAGCGCCATCGCCCACATGCACCGTAACGCTGTGGGCGGACATGTTGAATGAGACGTCCTCCCATTCCCGGCGCACCTGCGCAAGCCGCTCCGGAGCTACCTCCTGGGCCAGGGTCAGATGCGGTACAAACGGGTAGGCAGGTTTCGCATCGAGCGGGCCTGAATGGAGGCGTTCATGCAGTTCAGTGAGTTCCCGCTCCCCTTCCGCAACGCGCAGATAGGTCACCGGCGAGACCGGATAGAAAGTGTCTGTACCTGCGAACCTCAACGGGAACGGGGAGAACGCCGAGACGACGTTGCGGATATGCGCTATGGCCTCGGCCGGATCCGGCAACGGGACCCCCGACATGAGCGTGATGTGAGGAGGGATGTACGCGTACGGGTCACCGGTGGCGGCACGGGTCGCAGACACCTTGCGGGCGTACTCGCCCTCGACGGGGATCACGATGCCAAGAAAGGACCGGCCCTCGCCTATCGCGCCTGCCATCTGGCCTGGGCTTAGCTGCGTGCTCGTAGCATGAGTGCGCGTACTTTTCTCGTGTGTGCCGTGCTCATAGCGTTCGGTACCCATAGTTGAACCTTACCGTGGCACTCTCACACCTTCGCGTAATAACAGTTGCCGCGTTAGTTCAGGCGTGCAGGTGGCAGGAAACCTACCGCGTCGTAGACCTCTTTGAGGGTCTCTTGAGCGACGGCGCGGGCCTTCGCGGCACCAACGGCGAGCAGCCGGTCGAGTTCGGCTGGGTCGTCCAGCAGTTCCAGCGTGCGTTCGCGTACCGGCTCGAGCGCTGCGACCACGGCGTCGGCGACATCGACCTTGAGGTGGCCGTACATCTTGCCTTCGTATTCGGCAACGAGGGTTTCGACCGGCTTCTCGGTCACGGCGGAAAGGATCGCGAGCAGGTTGGATACGCCCGGCTTGGATTCGCGGTCGAAGGAGACCTCAGTCCCGGTGTCAGTTACCGCGGACTTGATGCGCTTAGCGATCGTCTTCGGTGCGTCAAGGATGTCGATACGACCGTTCGGTGACGCTCCGGACTTCGACATCTTCGACGTAGGCTCCTGCAGATCATAGATGCGGGCGCCGTTAGGTGGGTTGACGGCCTTCGGAACCACGAACACCTCGCCAAAGCGGTGGTTGAAGCGTTGCGCGAGCGTGCGGGTCAGCTCGACGTGCTGGGTCTGGTCGTCGCCGACCGGCACCTGATCCGCCTTGTACAGCAGGATGTCGGCCGCCATGAGCGACGGGTAGGTGAACAGGCCGACGTTGGTTGAGTCGGCGCCGTAGCGGCTCGATTTGTCTTTGAACTGGGTCATGCGGGAGGCCTCACCGAAACCGGTGATGCACTGCAGAACCCAGTTGAGTTCGGCGTGTTCTGGGATGTGGGACTGGATGAACAGCGTGGCCTTATCGACGTCCACCCCGCCTGCGATGTATTGCGCGGCGGTCGTGCGGGTGCGCTGAGCGAGGTTGGTTGAGCCGTCTGGGGATGTGATCGAGTGCAGGTCCGGAACAAAATAGAACGCATCCGCATTGTGCTGTAGCTTCACGAACTGCACGAGCGCACCGAGGTAGTTGCCGAGGTGCAGGGAGTCCGCAGACGGCTGCATCCCTGACAGGATGCGCGGGCGGTGCGGCGTTTCGGTTGCCCCAGTTGTTTCAGTCGCTGTTTCGGTTTCGGTCGCTTCGGTGCTCATGGTGATGCTGATGTCCTTCGGGTGTATGCGCTGTTGCCGTGTGTGCTGGAGGCTACGCTTAGTGCAGCCTGCGCGCTAGATGCTGTAGTCGATGACGAGTGCGGAGTGGTCTGATACTCGCTTGTCATAGGATTCGGCGCGGTCCACAGTCGCCTGGACTGCGCGGCCGGCAAGCTCTGGGGTGGCCATGTGGTAGTCGATGCGCCAACCGGCATCGTTGTCGAAGGCCTTCCCGCGGTAGGACCACCACGTGTACGGTCCCGGTACGTCCCCCGCGAGTTCGCGGGCGACGTCCTTGTAGCCGATCTCACCGAAGAACTTATCGAAGTAGGCGCGCTCTTCCGGGAGGAAGCCGGCGTTCTTGACGTTGCCCTTCCAGTTCTTGATGTCGAGTTCGGTGTGGCCCACGTTGAGATCGCCCACGATCAGCACATCGTCTGCCTGCTTTGCCAGTTCCGGCATGCGCACGAGCATCGTGTCGAGGAACTTGTATTTATCGTCCTGGCGTGGGGTGTCCACCTCGCCGGAGTGCACGTATGCGGAGACGACGGTGAGCGTGCGGCCGTTGATGGTGTAGTCGGCTTCGACCCAGCGGCCGGAGGTCTCAAAGTATGGTTCACCGATTCCGATGCGGGTCGCATCTGGCTCTCGTTTGGAGGCGATGAGCACGCCAGCACGGCCCTTATCTGCTGCTTCTGCGTGCAGAACGTGCCAGTCGCTTCCCTCGAAGTGCTTCTCAACGATCGCATCGGGTGCCCGCACTTCCTGGAGCGCGAGGATATCGACGCCGCGGTCCTCGAGCCACTCATCGAATCCACGGCGGGCTGCGGCACGGATTCCGTTGACGTTGAAGGATGCTACTCGCAATACGTTCTCAGACACTCAAATACCTTTAGCTTGATCGGTTTGCTGTGCGTGTGTGGTGCGCATTCGGCGCAGGTGCGGGTTCGGCGCAGGTGCGGGTTCGGCGCAGGCCGGTCGCCCAACGTTAGTCGATGATTTCGCCTTCGACGGTGCTGGTGTGGCGGTCTTTGCGGCGCTGCTTGATCATGTCGCGTGCGTTGGTCGCGGTGATGTTGATGGTGTCCAGGGCTCGGTTGACCATGTCTTTGGCTTGTTCGTCGTCTTTGCCGAGGTTGTCCATGACCACGCCGTATTGGACCTGGACGATCTTGAAGGAGTGATCGAGCTTCATCTCGTGGTTCATTTCGGCTTCGCTGATCACGCCTGGGCGGGTGCTGTCTGGGCTCGCGTCGTTGGAGAGTTTCGCGGCGAGGTTCGCGTTGGTTTTATCCCACCTACGTCCCACGGCCCGGGCACCGGCGCGCAGGGTCAGGAACACGCCAGCCACGAGCAAAAGCCACAGGCCGGTGATGATCACGACGATCCAGCCGACCACCTGGTTGGAGTTCGCGGCGAAGATGATGGCGACGATGAGCGCGAACGTCAGCACGGCCATCATCCAGGAGGCCATGCCGAGCGGGCGAGCGACGTTCCGAGCGCGCGCGTTGGCCTGTTTATTAGACGAAGGGAGTTCAGACATGATGCCCATTATCCCAGATGGCCCAGCCGCACACGTCCCCGCTCACGTGTTGTGTCCAGCTCACTCGTTACGTGAGGAACATCTTCTTGAACCGCATGGTCGCAACCGTGAGTCCTGCGACCGCCATGACAACGAAGTACAGAACGTGCCACAGGATGTCGATGGTGAAGGTCGAGGTCGCGAGCATTCGCAGCAGGTCGACGCCGTGCCACAGCGGTAGCGATGCGATGACGGCCTGTACGGCTTGCGGGTAGACGTCCAGCGGGAAGAAGGTCGCGGAGAACAGGGTCAGCGGCTGAACGATCATGTTGAGCCAGTCGAGGTGCTGGAATCGGGTGAACCACGTGGTGATGGCCATGAACACTGCCGCGAATCCGAACGCGATCAGCACCGCTGCCGGGATCATGAGCAGGCCACTACCCCACCCCACGAGGCCCGCCGCCGCGGCAATGAGGTAGAAGCCGAGCGAATAGATGAACCCGCGGATCATCGCCATCGCGATCTCACCGATCGCAACGTCCATCGGGCCGAGCGAGGTGTTGAGCATGACCCGGTACAGCTTCGCGTAGCGCAGCTTGAAGAACATGTTGTTGGTGTCCATGAGGGCACCGTTCATCGCTGAAACCGCGAGCAAGCCCGGCGCGATGTATGCCGCGTAGCTCATCGTCTGCCCGCCTGGGCCTTCGACCCCGCTGATGACCACGCCGAGGCCGAAACCGAGCGAGGCGAGATACAGCACCGGCTCCGCAAAGCCGGTCACGATCACGATCCACGTGGAGTTCTTGGTCGCCATCCACGAACGTTCCATGACCGCTTTAGCGTTGCGGCCATACAGGTCAGATAGCCAACGACGCCGTGGCTTGCTAGCTTGCGAAAGCGCGGCTTGTGCTGTGCCCTGGGCCTGGGCAGCTGCCGGGGCGGAAGGTGCGGAGTCTTCATGCGCATTCTGCGCATCGGCGGAACCGGTGCCCTGGCTTCCGTAACCGACCGCGTACGGATCGCCTGCTTCACCCGAGGTGTCAGCGGGGCTCACGCTCGCCATCGTCTTCTTGGCGGCGCGGGCACCCCACACGCGCGTCTTGACTTTTTCGCCGCGCAAACGGCGGTAATAGCGGGTCTGGGCGATCAGGAACGCGATCACGGCGACCACGATCATGACGCCGAGGTGGACCGGGAACATCCACGGCTCAACCTCGTGCCCGTAGATCGCCCACCGGTTCAGCTCGGTTGCATGCCAGATGGGTGAGATCCAGCCGATCCACTGCAGGTAGATCGGCAGGTGCTCGAGCGGGTAGAACGTTCCCGAAAACAGGAACATCGGCGTGACGATGAAGCGCATGATGACCGAGAACTGGCCGCGCTCCTGGAAAATACCCGCCGCGAACGCCATACACGGCAAGCCGAAAGCGAGTGCTGCGATCGTCGAAAACACGATCACCAGGACGGCGCTCAGGCTGTGGATGACGCCGAAGGCCGCGAGGATCAGGAGCAACAGTAGGGTCTGCGCAACCACGCGTATAGAGACAGCGATCACCGTGCCCCGGGCGATCTGTTGCGGCGTGATCGGGGTGACCTGCGGCCCGTAATAGGTTCGGTTCCATTTGAACCCGCCCATCACTGGGAAGGTCATTTCCTCCATCGCGATGCCGACCGCCATGGTCGCGGCGAGCGCGCCGGCGATGAAGGTGATGTACGGGACGCCATCGAAGCTCGTCTGATTATTCGTCAGGACGGCACCGAGGCCCACGCCCATCGTGACGAGGTACATGAGAGGGGTGCCGACGGAATCCGCGAGGATGACGTCGATGTAGCGGCGCATCACACGGAAGAGGTATTCCGCGAAGTACCACGAGCCTGCCCGGGAGACCTTCCGTGCGGAGCGGTCGCCTTGCTCCGTGGGCCCGGAGATCGGCTCGCGGCGGACAAGGACGTCGGCGCCTGTTGCTGAGGCGTCGATTACGTGTGCGTTATGAGGGTCAGTCAATGAGGGACCGTCCTGTCAGGATCAGGAACACGTCTTCAAGCGATGCGCGGCGGGCCAGCGTCGATACGGGGCGCAGCCCCAAGCTCACAGCGCGGGCAACCGCGGCCTCGCCGTCGTCGGCGTAGACAAGCACGCGGTCGGCCAGCGTTTCGGTTCGGAAGCCGTCTTTATTCAGGACCTCGGCCGCCGCAGCGTTCTTGTCGGAGCCGAAACGCATCTCTGCGACTTCGCGAGTCGCGTACTCGCGCACAAGCGCGGACGGCGAACCTTCAGCTTTGATCTCGCCGCCATCGACCACGATGAGCCGGTCTGCGAGTTGCTCGGCCTCATCCATGAAGTGGGTCGTGATGATGAGCGTCGTGCCGCGTTCTTTGAGCCGGTAGAGGCGGTCCCACAGGATGTGACGGGCCTGTGGGTCGAGGCCAGTGGTTGGCTCGTCGAGCAGTAGCACGGCTGGATCGTTGATGAGCGAGCGCGCGATGGTCAGGCGGCGCTTCATACCGCCTGAGAGCTGGTCGACGCGGTTGGCGGCCTTTTCCTCAAGTTGCGCAAACGCGAGCAGGTCTTTGATGCGCGGCACGATTTCGCGGCGTTTCATCCCGAAGTAGCGGCCGTAGATGTAGAGGTTGTCGCGGACGGTGAGCTCTTCGTCGAGGTTGTCTTGCTGCGGCACCACGCCGAGGTGGGCACGCAGGCGTGGACCTTCTTCGCTCGGGTCCATCCCGAGGATGCTGAGCTCGCCCGATGTGCGGGTTGAGACGCCGCCGATCATGTTCATGGTCGTGGACTTGCCTGCGCCGTTGGGGCCTAACAGGCCAAAGGATTCGCCTGCGGCGACGTCAAAGTCAATGCCGTTGACGGCTGTGAAATCCCCAAACTTCTTGGTTAGCGAACGCGCGCGCAGAACCGTTGGCGCGTCATTAGAAGAAGGTGTTTGAGGAGATGGTGCAGGTACCCCAGAATGGGCTTTTGAGTCGTGTGCCACACCATGACACTACATAAGGTGTGCCCACGGTCGCAACGAACACCCCGCCTCATCGCTCACCACGCTGTTACCGAGACGCCAAGAGTTCATTTCTTATTCTGAATTATTCAGAATAATTTGCTAGAGTGTGTTGCATGACACTCGGACCGATCACGGCGGCTTCACCTGTTGACGACCGTGAACGCTCATGGGCGGACACGCTCAAAGCGCATAATCGCCGTGTCACCAAGCAACGGATGGCGGTGATGCGAGCAACAGCCGCGTCATCCCATGCGTCGGCAGAACAGATCCACAAGTACGCATCGGAAGCTCTACCCCAGTTAGCGCTTTCAACCACGCACATGATCCTGCATGACCTCACGAACGTGAGGCTGTTACGGCGCGTGGAAGTCCCTAACTCCCCCACCCTGTATGAGGTGGAGACCGGGGATAACCATCACCATGTTCAGTGCGTGAAATGCGGCAGACTTGAGGACGTGGAGTGTGCCCTCGGGCACGCCCCGTGCCTTGAACCTTCACACACCCACGGCATCGACATTGACGTGGCGGAGGTTCTCTACCGCGGTCTTTGCGAGGACTGCAAAGAAGCATAAGGTCGTCCACAAAGTTTCAATCTCATCCAAGTAAAGGAGCAACATGGCTGAGAACACCAAGCCCCACGGCACTGGTTCAACCACCCAAGCCGGCATCCCCGCGGTCAGCGACCGCAACTCGCTGACCGTTGGTCAGGACGGCCCGATCGTCCTGCACGACCACCACCTGGTCGAGACGCTGGCACACTTCAACCGCATGAACGTTCCAGAGCGCCGCCCACACGCAAAGGGTTCCGGCGCATTCGGTGAGCTCGAGGTCACCGAGGACGTTTCGAAGTGGACCAAGGCTGACTTCCTGCAGCCTGGCAAGAAGACCCCGATGCTGGCTCGTTTCTCCACGGTTGCTGGTGAGCTCGGCTCCCCAGACACGTGGCGTGACGTTCGCGGCTTCGCGCTCAAGTTCTACACCGAAGAGGGCAACTTCGACCTCGTCGGTAACAACACCCCAGTCTTCTTTGTGCGCGACCCAATGAAGTTCCCACACTTCATCCGTTCGCAGAAACGCCTGCCTGAAAACGGCTTGCGCGACAACACGATGCAGTGGGACTTCTGGACCCAGAACCCAGAGACCGCACACCAGGTCTCCTACCTCATGGGTGACCGCGGTATCCCTAAGAGCTACCGCCACATGAACGGCTACGGCTCCCACACCTACCTGTGGGTCAACGCTGAAGGCGAGCGCTTCTGGGTTCGCTACCACTTCCTTTCCCAGCAGGGTGTTGAGGGCCTCACCAACGAGGAAGCAGAGCACCTGGCAGGTACCGACGCCGAGGCTCACCGCCGCGACCTGTTCGAGGCAATCAAGAACGGCGACTACCCGAAGTGGGACATGCACGTTCAGATCATGCCGTACGAAGAGGCTAAGACCTACCGTCTGAACCCATTCGACCTCACCAAGATCTGGCCGCTGGGTGACTACCCTCGCCACAAGGTCGGTACCTTCACGCTGAACCGCAACCCTGAGAACTTCTTCGCTGAGATCGAGCAGGCTGCTTTCTCCCCAGCGAACATGGTTCCAGGTACCGGTAACTCCCCAGACAAAATGCTGCTGGGCCGTAACTTCGCCTACGCGGATGCACAGCGCTACCGCATCGGCACCAACTTCCAGCAGCTACCTGTCAACCGTCCAATCAACGACGTCCACACCTACAACTTCGAGGGCAACATGTGGTACGAGCACACCGGTGCTCGCTCCGTTTACGCCCCGAACTCCTTCGGTGACTCGTGGTCGGATGAAGAGGGCCCGGTCGACAACGGTTGGGAAGCTGACGGCGACCTGACCCGCGCGGCCTACACACTCCGCAAGGACGACGACGACTTCTCGCAGGCACACGACCTGGTCCGCAACGTCTTCGACGACGCGGCCCGTGACCGCCTGGTCGAGACCGTATCCGGCGCACTCGCCGACGTTGTAGAGCCAGTCCTCTCCAACGCGATCGAGTACTGGAAGAACATCGACGAAGAAGTCGGCCAGCGCATCGAAGGCAACGTCCGCAAGTAAGCTGACGCGGCCTACCGCTTAAACGAGTGGGGGCGTCCAAACAGTTCAAACTGTTTGGACGCCCCCACTTCGCGTATCAAGCGAGG
Source organism: Arthrobacter sp. HMSC06H05 (assembly GCF_001807395.1). NCBI lineage: Bacteria > Bacillati > Actinomycetota > Actinomycetes > Micrococcales > Micrococcaceae > Arthrobacter > Arthrobacter sp. HMSC06H05. Next base: position 99,476 of record NZ_KV788984.1, read on the forward strand.
TTTCGTTCCGCTAGCCGGCTCGATTCCCCCTCTTGATGTGTTCTCTACTTCTTGAGGGAGCGCTCCGCGGCTTCAACAACGTTGGTCATGAGCAACGCAACCGTCATCGGGCCCACACCACCCGGATTCGGCGAAAGGTAACCTGCTACCTCTTCAACCGCCGGGTCGACGTCGCCATAGACCTTATCGCGGCCGCCCTCAGGGTCCGGTTCGCGGGTGACCCCAACATCGAGCACCGCGGCACCCGGCTTGATGTCTTCAGCCTTGATCATGTGCTTGACGCCCGCGCCGGCAACCACGATGTCGGCCCGGCGCAAGTGCTCGCTCATGTCCTTGGTTCCGGTGTGGGTCAGGGTCACGGTCGCGTTGTGTTCGCGGCGGGTCAGCAACAAGCCGATCGGACGACCGATCGTGACACCGCGGCCCACAACAACAACATGCTTGCCCGCGATCTCAACACCGTTGCGAGTCAAAAGCTCGATCACACCGCGCGGGGTGCACGGCAACGGGGTGTCGATCGGGTCATTGACGTTGAGCACCAGCTTGCCGAGATTCGTTGGGTGCAGGCCATCCGCGTCCTTCTTCGGATCGATCCGCTCCAAGATCGCATCCGTATCCAGGTGCTTCGGCAACGGCAACTGAACGATGTAGCCGTGGCAGGACTCATCAGCGTTGAGCTCATCGATCAGAGCCTCAACGTCTTCCTGGGTCGCATCCGCAGGTAGCTCACGCATGATCGAGTTCATGCCCAACGCCACCGACTGCTTGTGCTTCATCCCCACATACAGTTGCGAGGCAGGGTCAGCGCCCACCAGGACCGTAGCGATCCCCGGGGTCACACCCTGTTCCTTGAGCGCCGCGATACGCTCAGCGAGCTCTTCCTTGATCGCCTTGGACGCCGCGCGCCCATCAAGCTTTACTGCCGTCATGACTCCCCCTTACCAGTTCTCGTGGCCAGGATAGAGCGGGAAGTCAGCGGCGAGCTTATCCACGCGGGCACGCAACGCATCAACATCAGCGTTCTTGCCGTCACGCAAAGCAACCGCGATGATGTCAGCGACCTCGGTGAACTCCTTGTCGCCAAAGCCGCGGGTCGCCAGAGCCGGGGTGCCGATGCGCAGGCCGGAGGTCACCATCGGCGGGCGTGGATCCCACGGGACAGAGTTGCGGTTGACGGTAATGCCGATCTCGTGCAGCAGGTCTTCGCCCTGCTGGCCATCGAGCTCGGATTCGCGCAGGTCAACCAGGACCAGGTGGACGTCGGTGCCGCCGGTCAGAACCGAAACACCCGTGTCGGCAACGTCCTTGGCGGTCAGCCGTTCGGCGAGGATCTTCGCACCGCTCAGCGTGCGTTCCTGGCGGTTCTTGAACTCCTCAGAAGCGGCAACCTTGAACGCAACAGCCTTACCGGCGATCGCGTGCATGAGCGGGCCGCCCTGCTGGCCAGGGAACACTGCAGAGTTGATCTTCTTGGACATCTCAGCGGTGTTGGACAAGATCACGCCCGAGCGTGGGCCGGCGAGCGTCTTGTGGACGGTCGAGGTCGTCACGTCAGCAACCGGCACCGGGTTCGGGTGCAAGCCAGCCGCCACCAGGCCAGCGAAGTGCGCCATATCAACCCACAGAAGCGCGCCAACCTCGTCGGCGATCGAACGGAAGGCCTCGAAATCCAGCTGGCGAGGGTACGCCGACCAGCCAGCAACGATCACGTTCGGGCGGGCCTCAAGAGCCTGCTCACGCACCTTATCCATGTCGATGCGGAACGTCTCCGGGTCTACTTCGTAAGCGGCAACGTTGTAGAGCTTGCCGGAGAAGTTGAGCTTCATGCCGTGCGTCAAGTGGCCGCCGTGAGCGAGCGAAAGGCCCAGCATCGTGTCGCCTGGGTTGATCATCGCCGCCAACGCGGCGGCGTTGGCGGAAGCTCCCGAGTGCGGCTGAACGTTGGCGAAACCCGCGCCGAACAGGGCCTTGACGCGGTCCCGCGCCAGGTCTTCAACCTGATCCACGTATTCGCAGCCGCCGTAATAGCGGCGCCCCGGATAACCTTCGGCATACTTATTCGTCAGAACCGAGCCCTGAGCCTCCAAAACACCGCGCGGAGCGAAGTTCTCAGAAGCGATCATTTCCAGGGTGTCGCGCTGACGCCCCAATTCCTGATCGATCAGGGCAGCGATTTCGGGGTCAACCTCAGCAAGCGGCTGATTAGTGACATCGGAAGTCTGTGACACGGGGCCTCTCCTGTGCAGCGCTTAGCGCTCGTTGGTGTTCGGCAACAGCGATGCCGCGGCACCCGGCACGTGAGGTGTCGAGTGAACACACGGCGGACGCCTCCATTCTAGCCCGTGAACACCCATCAGACACCGAACATAACTCGACGCACCAACTCAACGAATAGCAACCCCACCGCAAGCCCCCGCTATCGTGAACCCTATGGAGCGCAAAACTAGCCACCGCGATGTCAACAGCAGCCACCGTATTGTGGTGAGCTTGTCCTGCCCAGACCAGCCGGGCATCGTCCACCACGTGACCGGGGCGCTGTTTCAAGCCGGCGGCAACATCGTGGAATCCCAGCAGTACGGTTCTGACCAGACCGGCACGTTCTTCATGCGGATTGAAGCGGACGTGTGTCTGCCCACCGTCGATGTCGAGGCTCATCTCCGCGCGGTCGCTCAGCAGTTCCAGATGGATTTGAAGGTGTGGGACGCGGACGCGCCACTGCGGACCCTCATCATGTGTTCAAAGGCCCCGCACGCGCTCGAAGAGTTGTTGAGCCGCCAGCACGCAGGCTACCTGCCGATCGAGGTGCCGCTCATTGTCTCCAACCACACCGCGTTGAAGCCGCTCGCTGAGTTTTATGGCGTACCGTTCACGCACATCCCAGTCACGAAAGACACCAAGGCAGACGCCGAGGCGAAGCTGCGTGAGCTTGTTGCTGAGCACGAGATCGACCTCGTGGTGCTCGCCCGTTACATGCAGATCCTCTCCGATGAGCTCTGCAACGAACTATCTGGCCGGGCGATCAACATCCACCACTCGTTCCTGCCCTCCTTCAAGGGGGCCCGGCCGTACCACCAGGCGCATGCCCGCGGTGTCAAACTCATCGGCGCCACCGCGCACTATGTGACCAGCGACCTCGACGAAGGCCCGATCATCGACCAGGCCGTGACCCCGGTGCGTCACGACCGCACCCCGGAAGAACTCGTGCAGCAAGGTAGCGCTACCGAGGCACAGACGCTCGCGCGCGCGGTACGGTGGCACGCCCAGCATCGCGTGCTCCTGGACGGCCACCGCACTGTTGTCTTCGACTAAGCCCTGCCGTTTTCGACTAAGACCTGCTCAGCAGCGCGATGACCTCCATGTGCGGGGTTTGAGGGAACATGTCGAACAAGCGCGCCTGCTCGATGCTCCAGTTGCTCATCGCGGCGAGGTCACGGGCGAGCGTGGTGGGGTTGCAACTCGAATAGATGATGCTCTCGGCTTCGCATTCGTTGAGCCACACGGGCAGGTCTGGACCTAGTCCGCGCCGAGGCGGATTGACGATGATGAGCTCTGGCGCAGGTTTCTCGCGAACCCACTGCGTCGCATCAGCCGCGATGAACTCGACCTCGCTGATTCCCTGTTCGGCTGCCGCGGCGTTGCCGGCAGCGACCGCCTCGACAGAGGTCTCAACGCCGATCACGTGCCCGGCCCCGGCCTGGGCCGCTGTGAACCCGAAACCGCCGACGCCCGCATACAGATCCCACACGGTCTCCGGAGGCCCTACGTGGCTGTCCCGCGAGGCCGCTGCGATCCACTCCCCCGCCTGGGCATAAAGCCCCTCGGCAACCGCCTGATTAGTCTGCACAAACCCTTGCGGACGAACCCGCAACGGCAGGCGGCTGATCGTGAGCGGGAACGTGGTTTCACCGGCTAGATGGATTTCTTCTTCTCCCTCGGCGAGCGCGACGTGATCCGGCAACAGGTTGGCTGTCACGGTCACGATGTGCGGGGCTCTTTCGAGGAATCCTGCCAGGTTCGGCCGCAAGGCTTTGACGCCGGCGCGGGAGCGCATCACGAAGCGCAGCATGATCTGCCCGGCCTCGTTCAACGTCATGTGGACTTGTTTGAGCTCTCCGGCGCGCTCGGGGACGGAATACGGGGCGAGTTTGCTGATGCGGATGAGCGAGTGAATGAGCCCGAACATGCGGGTCAGTTCCGGGTGGATCACCCTGCATTCGCGCAAGTCCACACCGCGGCGCTCCCGGTCGAGGATCCCGAAAGTCGGGCGTCGATAGGTTCCGCCCACCACCATTTTGATGCGGGTGCGGTAGCCCTGCTCAGGCCCAGTGAACGGTTCAAGCCAGGCCGTTGGCCCGTACGGCTCGAGCAACGTTTGAGCCTGGCTCTGTTTGAGTTCAACCTGTTGGGCGTAGGGCTGTTGAATGAGCGTGCAGGATAAACACACTCCCGCATCGTAATAATCGCACTGCATGATGCATCCATTATGGCGGTAGATCCCGTTGCGTGATGCTTCACATACGCGTGCATGGCGAGCCGAACTCGCGGCGCGAGCGCGGGTTGGTGGATGATGCTCGGTATGCAACGAAAGTCTGGCGCCTCACGAAAATTCAAGAAAACATTTAACAAACTCATGGCCCTTGCTGTGACTGCGCTCTTGATTTTCGTGATCGGCAAGCTCTCCATCAACGGTAGTTCAACCGCACCGAATGAAACCGCGCCGGGTGAAAGCAAGCCCAGCGCGACCGCACCCTCCACGCCGGCGCCTTCCAAAACCGCGCCTTCCAAAGCAGCGCCGTCCCAAACCGCGCCGGGTGACAATAAAGCCACTGATCCCGCGCGGTCTCATAATGCGGCAGCGGTCCTGGAGACCCTCGAGGTCAAGGGCCGCGCACCTAAGACCGGCTATAACCGTAAAGAGTCTTTCGGGCGGGCGTGGCTCGATACCGACCGTAACGGTTGCCGCACCCGCGACGACATCCTCAAGCGAGACCTGAGCGATATCACCCAACAAGGCCGCTGCGGCGTCGAAAAAGGTGTCCTACGTGACCCGTATTCGGGCGACATGATCAACTTTCAGCGCGGCCCCCGCACCTCCGAGGCAGTCCAGATCGACCACGTCGTAGCGTTATCTGACGCGTGGCAGAAGGGCGCCCAGAACTTGAGCAAACGCGAACGGATCTTGCTCGCGAATGACCCGCTGAACCTGCTCGCGGTCTCCGGGCCACTCAACCAGCAGAAATCTGACCGCGACGCCGCAAGCTGGCTCCCACCCAATAAGTCCTACAGGTGCCCGATGGTGGCCCGCCAGATCGCCGTGAAGTCCCGCTATAAACTGTGGGTCACCCAGGCTGAAAAGGACGCGATGAAACAGGTCCTGAAACGCTGCCCCGACCAAACCGTGCCTACCGAAGGGTTCGATCCCCAGGATGCTCCAGAGATGCCGAGCTCCTGGAAACAAGACTGAACGGCTTTGGATGCAAGAGTGGGCCTGCGTCAGTAGGCTTGCTACATGGCACACATCATTGCACTCGATAACGGCACCCCTGACGTGGGCGCTGCCGCATTCCTAGCCCCAACCGCCACGGTAAGTGGCGATGCAGTTTTAGCAGAAGACTCTTCGGCGTTCTATGGGGTATCAGTCCGTGGGGATTCCGCGCCGATCCGCATCGGCGCCCGCACCAACCTGCAGGATAACGTGGTGGTCCACGCTGACCCTGAGTACCCGTGCACGCTCGGCGATGACGTTACGGTCGGCCACGCCGCAGTGGTGCACGGCTGCACGGTGGGTGATGGCACGCTCATCGGGATGTCGGCGACCATCATGAACGGCGCGGTCATCGGCGAGCAGTCGCTCATCGCCGCTGGCGCGCTGGTTCTGGAGGGTATGGAGGTCCCTCCGCGCTCGCTGGTCGCCGGGGCTCCTGCGAAGGTTCGCCGCGAACTGACCGACGAGGAAGTCGCTGCACTCTCAACGTCCGCTGAAACCTACGTCGGCCTGGCTCGCCGCCACGCAGCAGCGCTAAGCAGCTAAAGCACTGCGGCGCTGCCACACAAACACACTGACGTGTAAACGAACGGGCGGCGTGACCATGTGGTCACGCCGCCCGTTCGCTGTATCAGCGAGAAACTTAAGCTTTGAGGCCGTCGATGATCTCGTTGAGGGTTGCGGATGGCCGCATGATCTCGGAGACCTTCTTCTCGTCTGGGCGGTAGTAGCCACCCAGCTCAACAGCCACACCCTGTGCGCCGTTGAGCTCGGAGATGATCTGCTCTTCCTTCTCAACCAGTGCCTTCGCAACAGGTGCGAAGACCTCCGCGAGGCGTGCGTCCTCGGTCTGCTTGGCGAGCTCTTCAGCCCAGTAGCGGACCAGGTAGTAGTGGGAGCCGCGGTTGTCGAGCTCGCCTACCTTGCGGGATGGGGACTTGTTCTCATCCAGGAACGTGCCGGTCGCTGCGTCGAGTGCGCGGCCGAGAACCTCAGCTGCTGGGGTCTCGGTCTGGCGGCCGAACTTCTCGAAGGATTCAGCCAAAGCGAGGAACTCGCCGAGGGAGTCCCAACGCAGGTGGTTCTCTTCAACGAGCTGCTGGACGTGCTTCGGTGCGGAACCGCCAGCGCCGGTCTCGAACAGGCCACCGCCAGCGAGCAACGGGACGATCGAGAGCATTTTCGCAGACGTGCCGAGCTCGAGGATCGGGAACAGATCGGTCAGGTAGTCACGTAGGACGTTACCGGTCACCGAGATGGTGTCCTCACCCTTGCGGATGCGGTCCACCGAGAACTGGGTTGCTTCCTTCGGGGCGAGGATGCGGATGTCCAGGCCGTCGGTGTCGAGGTCCTTGAGGTAGGTGTTGACCTTCTCGATGAGGTTCGCATCGTGTGCGCGGTTCTCATCGAGCCAGAACACAGCTGGCATACCGGACTGGCGGGAGCGCTCAACTGCAAGCTCAACCCAGTTGCGGATCGGCAGGTCCTTGGTCTGGCATGCACGCCAGATGTCGCCGGCCTCAACCTCGTGGGAGATCAGGACGTCGCCCGCGGAGTTGACGACCTCAACTGTGCCGTCTTCCTCAAGCTGGAAGGTCTTGTCGTGCGAACCGTACTCTTCGGCCTTCTGGGCCATGAGGCCGACGTTCGGGACGGTACCCATGGTTGCTGGGTCGAATGCACCGTTGGCGCGGCAGTCCTCGATCACGGTCTGGTAGACGCCCGCGTAGGAGGAGTCTGGGATGATCGCCAGGGTGTCCTGGGTCTTATCGTCCGCGTTCCACATCTGGCCGGAGGTGCGGATCATCGCTGGCATGGATGCGTCAACGATGATGTCCGATGGGACGTGCAGGTTGGTGATCCCGCGCGAGGAATCGACCATCGCGATCGCTGGGCCTTCGTTGTAGGCCTTCTCGATCTCAGCCTTGACGCCTTCGGCCGTCTCGGAGTCGAGGGAATCCAAGCCGGAGATGATCGAGGCCAGGCCGTTGTTCGGGGACAAACCGGCTTCAGCGAGCTTCTCGCCGTACTTGGCGAACAGGTCAGCGAAGTATGCGCGCACAACGCGGCCAAAGATGATCGGGTCGGAGACCTTCATCATGGTCGCCTTGAGGTGCGCGGAGAACAGGATGCCTTCATCCTTAGCGCGTGCAACCTGTTCCTTGAGGAACGCATCGAGCGCCTTCACAGACATGAAGGTACCGTCAACAACCTCGCCTTCAAGCACCTTGAACGCAGGCTTGAGAACCTTAGCCTCGCCACCGGCAGGGGTGAAGCGGATGGTGAGTTCGTCGTCTTTCTCCAGGACAACGGACTTCTCGTTGGACGCGAAGTCGTTCTTGCCCATCGTCGCGACGTTGGTCTTGGATTCTTTAGTCCACTCACCCATCGAGTGTGGGTTCTTCTTCGCGTAGCTCTTGACCGACTGCGGTGCGCGGCGGTCAGAGTTACCCTCACGCAGAACCGGGTTCACGGCCGAACCCATGACCTTGCCGTAGAGCTCACGGATCTCGCGCTCTTCGTCAGTCTTTGGCTCATCTGGGAAGTCCGGCAGGTCATAGCCCTGCCCCTGCAGCTCAGCAACGGCTGCCTTTAGCTGTGGAACGGAAGCCGAAATGTTCGGTAGCTTCACGATGTTCGCGTCCGGGCTCTGGGTCATCTCGCCCAGCTCGGCCAGTGCATCGTTGATGCGCTGGTTTTCCGGGAGCAAGTGAGAAAACGTTGCGATGATGCGGCCAGCCAGCGAAATATCGCGGGTCTCCATCGGCACGTCCGCTTGGGAGGCGAAAGCCTCAACCATCGGCAGGAACGAGTGCGTGGCCAGCATCGGCGCTTCGTCAGTGTGTGTATAGATGATTTTTGCCATGTGGTGGCGTTCTCCCTCAACAGTCGCTGATGAGTTGACTTGTGCCCTGGGCTTGGCAGGGCACACTCGCTTCTATTCTAGATGGTCGCAAGAAGGCCGGTGAGGTTTATTGCCGAACACGCGTTCACGAGCAATCAACCGTACCGGCCTCTCTAGCTGGCTTCTTTAGTGGAAGAAGTGGCGTTCGCCGGTGAAGTACATCGTCACGCCGGCTTTGTTCGCCGCGTCGATCGTGTCTTGGTCACGCACCGATCCTCCCGGTTGGACGATCGCGCGCACACCGGCGTTGATCAGGACCTCCGGGCCGTCAGCGAACGGGAAGAAAGCGTCCGATGCGGCCACGGCACCGCGTGCGCGTTCCTCCGACTGTGCGTTGGCGTCGGCCTCAGCACCGCCTGCGGCGTTGACGTCGGATGCGACCGTGACGCCGAGGGTGTTGGCGCGTTCGACCGCGAGCCGGCAGGAATCCACGCGGTTAACCTGGCCCATACCGATGCCGACCGCGGCGCCATCGTTGGCGAGCAGGATCGCGTTCGACTTAGCCGAACGCAGAGCACGCCACGCGAATGCGAGATCAGCCAGGGTCTTCTCATCGGCTGGTTCGCCTGCGGCCAAGGTCCAGGTCTCTGGGTCATCGCCTGGGGCATCGAGCTGATCGGTAGTCTGGAGCAGTGCGCCCCCGGAGATCTGCCGGATCGAGACCGTGTCCTGCGTGAAGCCCTCGGGCAGGCTCAGCAAGCGGATGTTCTTCTTCTTCGAAAGGATCTCAACGGCCTCGTCCTCGAAGCCCGGGGCGACAACAACCTCGGTGAAGATCTCAGAAACCGTGCGAGCCATACCCGCCGTGACAGGGCGGTTAGCCGCGATCACACCACCGAAAGCAGACAACGGATCGGTTGCGTGAGCCTTACGGTGCGCATCAGCGATCGGGTCCTCAGCGCCCGGGGTCGCGACCGCGATGCCGCACGGATTCGCGTGCTTAATCACGGCAACCGCTGGCTCATCGAAGTCATAGGCGGCACGCACTGCCGCGTCCGCGTCCTGATAGTTGTTGTAGCTCATCGCCTTACCGTGCAACTGCTCAGCCTGAGCAATACCCGGGGAAGCCGCGTGATCAACATACAGCGCTGCCGGCTGGTGCGGGTTCTCGCCGTAACGCAGAACCTCGGCACGCTCAAGCGACAAGCCCGCATACGGCGGGAAGACCGGGGCCTCCGCGGCCTCGGGATCACCGAACTGCGCCGCAGTCCACGCGGCAACCGCATTGTCATAAGCGGCAGTGTGAGCAAAGGCCAGCGAAGCCAGACGACGGCGGGTCGCCAGGTCGAAACCCTCGCCGCGGGCGGCTTCAACCACCTGGCCATAGAACTCTGGGTTGACCACCACAGCAACCGAAGGGTGGTTTTTAGCGGCCGCACGCACCATCGACGGGCCGCCGATGTCGATCTGCTCAATCACCGCGTCCTGGTCGGCACCCGAACGCACCGTCTCAACGAACGGGTACAGGTTCACAACCACCAGATCAAACGGCTCAATCTCCATATCCTTGAGCTGCTGAACATGATCATCCTTACGGCGGTCCGCCAGAATACCGGCGTGAACCCGCGGATGCAACGTCTTCACGCGGCCTTCAAGGCATTCCTGGAACCCCGTCACCTCAGAGACCTCAGTCACCGGGATGCCCGCATCAGCGATACGGCCAGCAGTAGAACCGGTAGAGACAATCGCAACGCCGGCCTCATGCAGGCCGCGGGCTAGATCTTCCAAACCGGTCTTGTCATATACAGAGATCAGTGCACGCTTAATCGGAACAGTCGTGGGCGTGGAATCCTGAACGGTCACGAGAAAAGGCTCCTCAGGAGAAATCGCGGAACAAGACGCACTACACGTGCGCACCAGAAAGCGCCCGCCGCGAAACGGCAGGCACACCCAGTCTACGCGTCAGGCGTCCGCGTGAGGGAAGCTGATCACGCCATCAGCCAGGCCCTGCAAAACCTCAATCAACGCAGAACGCTCCTGAACCTTGATCCGCTCATGTAGCTCATCCTGGGATTCACCTTCCCGCACCTCAACGGCACGCTGAGCGATGATCGGGCCCGTATCCACCCCAGCATCAACCCAGTGCACAGTACAGCCGGTGACCTTGACCCCATAAGCCAACGCGTCCCGCACACCGTGTGCACCAGGGAAAGAAGGCAGCAACGCCGGATGCGTATTCACCGTCCTATCCCCGAAACGCTCCAGAAACGCCGCCCCCAGAATCCGCATAAATCCCGAACACACCACCACATCCGGGGAAAAACCAGCCACCGCAGAAGCCAACGCCGCATCCCAGCCAGCACGCGCATCGTAATCCCGAGGGTCCACCACAAACGTTTCAGCACCCAGAACATCAGCCCGATGCAAACCAGCCGCCCCCGGCTGATCCGTACCCACCGCGACAATCTCCATACCCGTCAACCGGCGAGCAGAAACCGCATCAACAACAGCCTGAAAATTCGTACCAGACCCAGAAAGTAGAACAACAGCACGCATACCCAAACCCTACCTAGACTCAGTCATCCAAAACCGGGTCACGCTCAAACAATGGCGCAGCAACATTACCGAGCACAGCGCCCACGCCGATCTCCGCAACCAACAAGCCAGCCGAAACCCACACGTGCGGCCCGATCCACGTGAAAATACCCAGCCCCAACGTGCCAGAAGACAACAAAGCCAACACCACGAAACCCACTGCAGAGACCGCGCCCACCAACAAACCCAACATGAGCGAAGACAACGTCACACCAATCCAGCGCTGCGAAAAACGAAGAGTCAACCACTCCTCCAAATGGTTCTCGCCCTCACGCATGAACCACCAGCCGGCAACGACACCAGCAAGCACCGGGATAGCCACAACCCACACCTGCGGCCCATCCGGCAACATCCCCAAAACCGGCAACGGCGGCATATCCGTCCCGAACGAACCAAACGCAGAAATCGAGGTGGTGCTACCCAACGCGAACCCGCCACCACTGACATAAGCCAGCGTGTACATCACCATGTTCGGCACAAACACCAGCTGCAGCAGCATCAACGCGGCACCACCCCACAGGCCCGGATTCAGGCGCATCACAGTGTTGATCACATCAACCCAATGCACCACCAACTGCACCGTGAACGCCGCTGATGCCAACCCCACAGCCATCACAAGCCCCACAAAACCAGCGCGAACCACCGCCCACACATACGAGCCAGCCCACCGCTGATACTGCGAATGGTGAAGCACCCGCTCCGCCGCATTAAAACCAATCAACCGGCCAAACGAACCCGCCTCACGCCACGCGCCACCAATCAAACCGAGCCCGTGAATCACCAAGGGAATCAACAACGCGCCCCACCACGGCGAAGCAATCAGCTCAGAGGACGCCCACCACGTCGTCACAATCCCGAGCACCCCATACACCAGAAGAGAACCCAGCATCGCCTGCCACAACTGATCAGACCACGAGGCCCGCGCCAACCGCCGCCCAGCACGCCACGCCAACCAGCCTGGCAACACAACGAAACCTAGAGGCAAGAACCACATCGTGCCAGCCCCGCCAATAGCGGCTTCGGAACGCACCAACGGAACCCCATGCCCCAACAGCCACCACCGCCCCGTGACACGAGCGACCTCGCTGACATCCGCGCCCAACCAGCCACCAGACATCGCGGCGCCAGCCACCGGAAGCGCAACAACAAGCAAACCCAGAACATACACCTGGATCGCCTCAATACCGCCCTGGATCACCAACGGAAGCGGCATGCCCTCCTGCAAGCCCACGCGGAAACGGTACAGAGCCTCGCGGGTGCGGGTCGTCAAAGAAACACGCTCATCCCCTACCCCATACACGAGCTGCTCCGCCGCACCCTCACCGGCTGCCGCCGCCTCAGCATCACGTGGACTACCGGGCTCAGATGACGTTTCAGCGTCCCCGGCTCCGCCGGCGTCGCGCGAATCCATAAAATCCGTAGGCATCCTGCAACATCCCTCAACAAACTCACTTCAGCATCCACGGCCACGCCGCATGCTTCACCACCGATCGTGCCATCTTAGAACCCACACCACACGCAGGCGCGGCGAAATCGCCCACCCTTGAGCCCCAAAAACTCCAAAGTGTGGCATCCGATCTGTGAGATGGTTAGGCTCTAGATGAATAACATCCATCAGGAAGGCCCCCACCGTGGAGAGAAGCATCACGGCAGACCCCGACGCGAAAGAAGCGATCGAGGAACGCATGGACAAAGCCGGACCACTTCCGGCAGCCGGATGGAAATACATTTTCGGTAGAGCACTACGCGAGTTCACGCGCGACGGCGGCATGGACATGGCCGCTTCCCTGACCTACAGGACAGTGTTCGCGATGTTCCCGGCACTGCTCGCCCTCGTCTCCACGCTGGGCTTGTTCGGCCAGGGCGAAGAGACCACCAAACTGCTACTCGACACCGTTCAGGACGTCGGCTCCCCGGAGATGGCGAAAGTCCTCGAAGAACCCATCACGAGCCTGACTGAAGGCGGCGGCGCTGGGTTGTTCTTCGTCATCGGTGTCCTCGGTGCCGTGTGGACGTCCTCGAACTACGTCAACGCGTTCTCCCGCTCGATCAACACCGTCTACGGCGTTGAAGAGGGCCGCGCCCCAATGTTCTTGCGCATCCAGATGTACCTCATCACCCTCGCGTTGCTGTTCGGTTCGGTGATCTGCATCCTGTTGCTGCTGGTCTCCGGTGACTTCGCGTCCATGATCGGCAGCTGGATCGGTCTAGGCGCTGAGGCCGTGACCGCATGGAACATCCTGAAATGGCCGGTTCTTATCCTGGTTGCGATCGTCATGATCGGCCTGCTGTATAACTTCACCCCGAACGTGCGCCGCCCGCAGATCCGTTGGGTCACCCTAGGTGCCACGTTCGCGCTGGTCACGATGGCGTTGGCGACCGCCGGTTTCGCGTGGTACCTCTCCAACTTCGCTAACTACAACAAAACCTACGGCTCCATCGGTGGTGCTATCGCTGGTCTGATGTGGATCTGGATCATCAACTGCGTACTGGTCTTGGGTGCGGAGGTCGATGTTGAGGCTCAGCGTGCACGCCAGCTCACCGCGGGCCTGATCGCTGAGGAACAGGTCTTGCTTCCGCCTCGCTCGGTTTCTGGGATCAAGAAGAAGGAAAAGGCCTACGCCAAGGACGTGTTCGAAGGCCGTAAGTTGCGTTTGATGACCAACCCGATTGGTCCTGAGCCGATGGACCCTAAACGTAAGAAGAGGCGTCTGAAAGCACTCGCGGGCTTCGGTGGCGTGGTTGCCGTGTTGAGCATGATCCGCCAGGCATCCCACACCCCGCCGGAACCGGAAGAAACCTCCGGTAAGGACGATTCCAACTAACGCCAGGCGGCGGTGCAGAACGGCACCGCCCCGGCTTGTCTTCTCGACGCTTTTCCACACATAAGGAGAGCCTTATGGCTAATCTGACTACTCCACTCTTGACGACTACCGGACTCGTGGGCGGCTTCGAGGTTGCCCGCCGCACCAAGAACCGTCCGCTTGGCGGCGCCGTGTTGGCGGTCTGCGGCATCTTCGCTACCTGCATTTGGGTCAAGAAGGTCGGCTGGCCACGCGCGCTTGTGTTGCTGGGGATCTATCTTGGCGCGTTCGGCTACTCGCATCCACTCGCCAAGAAGGTGGGTGCAGAGGAGGCCGTGGCGATCGTGACCGCGGCATCCGGTCTCAGCGCGTTGCTCTTCGGCGGTTCCAAGCGCAGCGAAGCGAAAGTGGCGGCCAAGCGTGAGGAACGCAAGGCCGCCCGCGCCCACAAAGCAGCCCAGAAAAAAGTCGCGGCACTCTCAGCTAAGTAGGGCGCGAGCTGGGTTCCCGCCTAGGGGACGTCCCTTCACTGGGCGTCCTTTCACCGGAAAGAAGGAAAACGATGGTAGCTGACAACGTTGCCGGCCAGAGCCGCGAGGGCGCCGCGAATGGCCGCGCGCTACTGATTGTGGATGTGCAGAACGACTTCGCTGAAGGTGGGGCCTTGGGGTGTGATGGCGGGGCTGCGGTTGCGGCGTCCATCAACTCGCTGACAGCTCCGGGCCACGACTATCAGCTGATCGCGGCATCACGGGATTGGCATTCGCCGGAAGGCGATAATGGCGGCCATTTCGCTCCAGCTGGTGAGGCACCGAACTGGACCACCACGTGGCCAGTCCACTGTGTAGCCAACACCGAGGGCGCGGCATATCACCCGAATCTTGATGCCTCGCGCATCGAGCTTGAGGTCCGTAAAGGCATGGAAAGCCCCGCCTACTCGGCTTTCGAGGGTGTATCCGATGACGGCAGCGGCCTCGCCGAGATCCTCAAAGAGGAGGGCATCACCGAGCTTGATGTTGTGGGGATCGCAACCGACCACTGCGTTCTGGCCTCTGCGCGCGACGCTCTAGCCAACGGTTTCACCGTCACCGTGCTCAACCAGCACACCGCTTACGTGGACGCTGACGCGGCGGAAGCGGCACTGGCCTCCCTCGAGGAGGCCGGCGCGACCGTCGTGCGTTAGGCGCGCCGAAGGAACTGTGCGTTAAGCGCGCAGAATTGACGCTGCGCTGGGCGCGCCGAGTTGACGGTGCGCTGGGCGCGGCTTATTCGTTGTCCCGGTTCTCGTCTGTGAATGCCTGCATGGCTTCGCGGATCTCGGCCGGGACTCTCATGAGGCGCCCCGTCTCGCCCTCGGCGAGCGCCATGAGAGTTTTGGCGCGTGAGCAGAGGGTTCCGTCGTGGCCGTCGCGGATTTCGTAGTTGACGGTGAAGGTTGCGGGTTTGATGTCGGAGATCCAGATGTCCACGGCGGCGGGTACGTCGCGGTATGGAAGTTGCGCTAGGTAGCGGATGGTGTGTTCGACGACGAGGATCATGATGCCCTCGCCGACGTTTTCGAACAGGTCGTTTTTGCCTTCGCGGCCTACTGGTGAACCGGTTCCGCCGGGGACGCCGAAGCCGGCGACGCGGGCTTCTTCCATGAGGCGGATCTGGTTGGCGTTGTTGATGTGCCCGTAGGCGTCCATGTCTGCCCACCGTAGTGGCACAGAGACGGTTTGGCGGCTCACGTGGCTGTCCTTCCTGCTTGGGGGCTTGTTTCGACGCAAGATCTGGCGCCGATTTCGGCGCTGATTTCAGCGCGGGCTTCGCGCTGGTTTCAGCACCTGTTCTGGCGCCGGGGCTAGTGGTCCGGATGGAGCGCGTCGGGGGCTTCCGGCATGAGGCCCAAGGCGGCCAGCCGTGCGGCGATGCGCCCACCATCGGGTTCATAGACCCACGGGACACCCGGGGTCGTGTTCATGATCGCCGCGTTACGCCCGCCGGCGAGCGCGGCTTCCGATGGGGTGAGTTGACGGATCACGATCGCGGACACGTTGTCTGGGTAGCGGCGGGCGAATTCGGCGTAAATGTTGGGGTCTTTTTGGCCGTCGTCGCCGACCAGTAGCCACGAGATGTCGGGGAATTCTCTAGCAAGGCGGCGTAGGTTGTCTACTTTGTGTTGGATGCCGGAGCGGAACCAGCGGCCTTCGACTGGCCCCCAGTCGGTGAGCAGTAGCGGGCCGTCTGGGAATAGGTTGCGGGCCATGAAGCGGCTGAGTGCCCGGTTTGTGTTCCACGCGCCCGTGGAGAGGTAGAGCGTGGGTGCGCCGGGGTGTGCGGTGGCGAAGCGGTCGAGGAACACTGCCATGCCTGGGGTTGGTACGCGTGCGTGTTCGTCGATGACGAAGGAGTTCCATGCCGCTAGTAGTGGGCGCGGGAGCATCGTGACGACAACGGTGTCATCGACGTCGCAGATGATCCCGTGTTTTTGCTTTTCGTTGACCATGAACACGTGACCGCTGACGGGTTCGGAGTCATCGACGATGAATTCGACGTGGTGCCAGCCGGGTTCGAGGTTCACGGCGAGGCGTTCGTCGATCACGCCGCCGCGGTCTGAGTACACGTCATAGGTTGCGCCGTTGATGCGGATTGTGACGGGGTATTCCGCGACGGTGGGTGAGATGAAGTGACGCCACCCGCGCACGCCTTCTTCAACGACTGCGGGCAGGTGGAGGTCTTCAAGCCGTGACCCGGGTTTCGCCATGACAACTCGTGCGAATACGCGCACCCACCCGTTTTCTCCGCTGCGGCCGTAGCCGCGGTATGGGACAACGGCGACTTTGTCTCCACGGCGTTGGGACATTTTGAGGCGGAAGTCTTGCCAACGGTCTTCAAGCGCGAGAGCGAACTCTTTATGGGCTCGTTTGGTGTGCTGTTTTTTACCGTCTTTCATCACGCATCTAGTTTCTCATGTGGCACGGTCACGGAGGGTGCGGCGTCCCTCACACGGCAGTGGTTTCAGGTGGCTGGCGGCTTGCCTTTGGTTTGTGTGTTCTTGGTTAGGCTGAAGCTATGAGTTCGGATCTGTACAGTGCGGCGACGGGGATCGATGCGGCGGAGGGGCTCGATGCGATAGAGGCTCGCGTGTGGCCTGACGCTGGAGCGATGGTTGCGCGGCTCGGGGCCAGGGAGCCTGAGCGTTTGCGGGACATCGCGGTGGACGCGGTCGTGGCCGTGGCGGCCGATGTTGAGGCTGCGTGGCGTGCCGGTGTGAGTGCGCGGCAGAAGTCTTCGGCGCACGATGTGGTGACTCCAACGGACATCGAGACTGAAGCCCGACTGGTTGAGTTCCTGCGCGCACGGACCCCGCAAGCCGTGTTTCTCGGCGAAGAAGGCGCTGGCGGGGCCGGCGCCGGCGAGGAGGGCGCTGGCGAGAACAGGGCCGGCTCTCCCGAGGCAGGAGTGGTGTGTTGGGTTATTGATCCGATCGATGGAACAAGCAATTTCGTTCACGGCCTCCCGGATTTCGGGATTTCGGTTGCCGCGGTCATGGATGGTGTCCCGGTTGCCGGGGTTGTGTGCGCGCCTGCATTGGGGCGTATGTGGCGCGCATGGATCGGCGCAGACGGGATTGTGGTCTCTGAGCAACGTCACTTTCAGCAGCGCACTTTTGACTCTGCAGGCACCTTTGGCTCTGCAGGCGGCTGTGACTCTGCAGGTGGCGCCGATGCTTGGGTTCCGTGTGCCTCTTCTGGCCGCGGTGCTGAATCGTCGTGCGCGCTGGTCACGGATCACCCGCATCCTGAAGCCCTCGAGGTCTCCCCCGATGCGGCACGCGAGTTTTCTGACCTGGTGCAGGCCTTCGCGACGGTGCGCCGGCACGTGTGCACCACGGTGGATGTGTGCAGGCTGGCCTCGGGGGTGCACGATGCGGTGCTCGGCCCGGCCGTGAAGCCGTGGGATATCGCTGCGGCGGCTTTGATCGCGGTGGGTTCGGGGGCTACGTGGCTCTACGGTGGCCGCCGCGCTGGTATTCCGGGGCCTTCCTCAGCTCCCGTTGCCCTGCTCAGCCCCGGCGCAGGCTCCGGTTCCCGACGCACCAGCGACACGGACTCCGGTTCCGGCGGCAGTGTTCTGGATGCGCCGATGTTCCTGGTGCATGCGAACGGCGCAAGCGTTCCGACCGCGCGGAAGGTCCTCAACCAGATGATCGCCCGGACGCTTCCAAACGACTAACAGAGACTTCCGGAGAATTAAAGGTGGCATAACTTTTTGCCCGGCACCGGCGTCGAAAGTTTTTCTAAACTGGTGCCCGTGAGTACCTCATCGTCTTCGCCTGCCCACCCCTCCCCCACCCAAAACCCCAACGATAACTCTCCAGCCCAGCGCCCGGATTCCCAACGACCGGAGCCAACACCCGCACAGATCCGCCGTTGGCGCCGCTATTTGGCTGATGAGTTGACGGAGGGCGCGATCTATGAGGCGCTCGCCGCGAAAGTGAAGTCCCCGGAGGATGCCCGCATTCTGAAGGGGCTCGCCGCAGCTGAGGAGCGTCACGCTGATCATTGGCGTGAGCTTTTAGGTGAGCACGCTAAGCCGTCGCGGCCTTCGGTCCAGCGGTCGCTTCTGCGTTTTTTGGCTACGCATTTCGGTTCGATTTTCGTTTTGGCGTTGGTCCAGCGTGCCGAGGGCAATAACCCGTATGCGAAGGATTCGGATGTTCCGGACAAGATGGCCGCGGACGAGTTGGTGCATGAGGAGGTTGTGCGCGGGCTCGCCACGGAGGGCCGGATGCGGCTTTCGGGTAATTTCCGTGCCGCGGTGTTCGGTGCCAACGATGGTTTGGTGTCTAACTTCGCGCTCGTGTTAGGTATCGGGGCGACCGGTGTTGCGCCGTCGATCGTGATGTTTACAGGTATCGCGGGCCTGCTCGCGGGCGCGCTGTCGATGGGTGCCGGCGAGTTCGTTTCGATCCGTTCCCAGCGGGAACTTTTGGATGCCTCCCGACCAACGCACGCGACCTTGCGTGCCGCGCCGCACCTGGATATTGACGAGAACGAGCTTGTGCTGGTGTATCTGGCGCGAGGGATGTCCCAGGCGGCTGCTGAGCATCGCGCCGCTGAACGCATGGGTCGCTTCGATTGCGACTGCGACCCATCCACGTCCCTGCCGTTGCCGCATGAGGACCGGTCCCTGCCAGGTGATGAGGAGCTCGACGGGCACGGTAGCGCGTGGGGTGCGGCGACATCGTCCTTTGTGATGTTTTCGATCGGTGCAATCGTCCCGATCCTCCCCTACATCTTCGGTATGTCTGGCCTCGGCGCCGTGATCGTGGCTACCGTGCTTGTGAGCGCTGCTCTGCTCATCACGGGTGGCTTTGTGGGGCTGATCTCTGGTTCTTCCCCGGTATCGCGTGGGTTCCGGCAGCTGTTCATCGGCCTGGGTGCCGCGGCTGTGACCTATGGGCTGGGTCTGGCCTTCGGAACCGTCGCCCTATAGGGCCCGCCACACGCGGTGCAGAACCACTCGGCATGATGTCCCCGATTTCATGACACCTGCCTCAGGATGAGAAACTATGCGGTGATGAGTTCTGCGAAGTTTCCTTTGGTTGATGCCCGTGAGGTCCTGAAAAAGGTCGGTGGTGGCTCTTTTACCCGCGGGAAAATGCTGGTTGATGCGGGTAGGTTGTCTGAGCTTTCGTGGGATTCGGATGCGTTGGTGCTGACCGGCACGGTGGTCGATGACGATGTTGAGGCTCACGCGCATATCACGTTGGTTGCGGATCAGTCTGGGTTCTTGATTGGTGAGATGACCTGCAGCGCGGACGAGGAGCCGGGTTGTAGGCATGCCGCCGCTGTGCTGATCGATTCGAATGCCCGCCATATGAAGGCGAAGGATGAGCGGGAGGCGGAGGAGGCCCTGCAGCCTGTTGATGCCGAGTGGGAGCAGGCGCTGTCGCGGATTGTGGAGAGCGGGCGTGCGGGCCGTGACGGTCAGAAGCCTGAGGATATCCAGCCGCTGGGTTTGCAGTTTGAGCTACGTGATTCCCGGGATGCGTCCAGGCGTCAGTATGGTGCGGGTCAGAACCCGAAAGCTGTGGGTGCCCGTGGTGTGCGTAGCCGGTTCACGTTGGCGATCCGCCCTGTGATCCGTAACCCGCAGGGCCGTTGGATTCGTTCTGCTTTACGGTGGAACACGATTTCTTTCAAGACCTATGGTTTGCCGTTGGATCCGGAGCAACACCGGTGGTTCTGCCAGTTGGTTCCTCTGTATAGGGCTAATGGTGAGCTGTATTTCGGTGAGGATAACGACTGGCTCATTTTCGATGATTTCGCCTCCGGTTTGGTTTTTTCCTTGCTTGAGGAGGCTCACGAGCTGGGGATCGAACTCGTGGGTTCCGGCGAGATCTCCGGTATCGAGCTGGTTGATGCCGGCCGCGTGTATTTCGATGCGCAGCGCAGCGATGAGGGTCTCGAGCTAACTCCGACGATGGACATCGGCTCCCGTACTATCGCGCTAGGTGAGGACGTCGTGGCGGGCAGTGTGGGTCGGCATGGTGTGTGGGCGTTGGCTGAGGATGGCCACACCATAGAGATCGCCCCGGTGGAGCACACGTTGGAGCCGGAGACTCGTTTCTTGGTGCGCCGCCCGTCGACCATCACGGTCCCCGCTGGTGAGGAGGAGCAGTTCTTCTCTGGCTTGTATCAGCGTTTGGGTCGCCGCGTTTCTTTTGTGTCCCGTGATGGTTCGGTTTCGTTGCCGCAGATCACTCCCCCGTCGCTGGTTGTTGTTGCGACGTATCAACCTGACGATGTGGTGGTCGTCGATTCGGAGATCGATTACGGTGCCGGTGGGCTCGATGATTACGCCCGCGATGTGCAGGCTGAGGCGCAGTTGCGTTCCGCAGCGCTGAAGGTTTTGGTCAATCACGGCTGGGATGAGCTCGAGCCGCACCGCAGTAACGGCGGCCTGGTTTCGCATACGCTCGAGGGGCTTGCCACCGTCGACTTCGTCCGTCGCGGCCTGCCTGCGTTGGAGCGGACCCCGCACGTGAGGGTGCTCGATGTGGGTAAACGTCCTGTCTATAAGGAACTCACTGAGGCCCCTGAGCTCACGGTGACCACGGTTGAGTCGGATAAGAACGACTGGTTTGATCTAGGTTTGATGATCACGGTGGGTGACCGCCGGATCCCTTATGCCGATATTCTGCGGGCGCTCTCCGCTGGGCAGAAGCGCATGCTGATGTCGGATAAGACCTACGTCTCGCTTGATCAGCCGCTCTTCCATCAGCTTCGCAGCCTCATCGAGGAAGCGAACATGCTGAAAGAGAACCCGAAAGACCCGTTGCGGATCACCCGCTATCAAGTGAACCTGTGGGACGAGCTGGCCGGTTTAGCTACTGAGGTGTCCGGCCCGGATTCCTGGTATGCGGCCATCTCCGGTCTATCGACGGGTTCGGAGAAAGCGAGTGAAACCCCGGTCCCTGACACTGTCGATGCCACGTTGCGCCCGTATCAGGTGGATGGTTTCCGTTGGCTCGCTTCGCTGTGGCGGCAGGGTCTCGGCGGGATCCTGGCTGATGACATGGGCCTGGGTAAAACACTGCAAGTCATCACCTTGTTAGTCCACATGCGCGAAGCATGGACGCGCGAGGAGCAGAGCGCACCCGACCTGCCTGCCGCATCGGACGCTGCAGATACAGCCCCGGCCGCCGCATCGGAAACTGGCGCCGCGCACACCGCGTTGATGGGCGGCGCCGGCCCGGTTTTGGTGGTCGCGCCGACCTCGGTGGTTCCTAACTGGCTGGCTGAGTTGCGCCGGTTCGCCCCGGGCGTGAGGGTTGCCGGTGTGCGGGATACACAGGCGAAAGCGGCTCAGTCGCTGGCTGAGGTCGCCGCGCACAACGATGTGGTGGTGACCTCCTATACGCTGTTCCGTCTGGATTCGGATGTTTATCACGGCGTGGAATGGTCGGCGTTGATCCTGGATGAGGCGCAGTTCGTGAAGAATAAATCCACGAAGGCGCATCAGACGGCGCGTGAGTTGAAGGCTCGCGTGAAGTTCGCGATCACGGGTACTCCGCTTGAGAACAACCTCATGGAGCTGTGGGCACTACTGGCGATCACTTCCCCTGGCTTGTTCCCCTCGTCCAGTAAGTTCGCTGAAGTGTTTGGCCGGCCCATCGAACGGATGGGTGCTGTTGAGCCGTTGGAGCGGTTGCGCCGCAGGGTGCGTCCGTTCATGCTGCGCCGCACCAAGGCTGAAGTGATGACGGACCTGCCGAGCAAGCAAGAGCAGGTTCTGGCGATCGACCTTTCGGATGAGCACCGCCGTATCTATGACACGCGGCTGCAGCGTGAGCGGCAGAAGGTTCTGCATCTGGTGGAGGACATCAACCGGAACCGATTCACGATCTTCACCTCGCTCACCACGTTGCGTCTCATGGCGTTGGATCCTGCGTTGGTGGATGAAGAAGAGTTCGCCGATGTCGGTTCAGCCAAGCTGGATGCTCTCTTGGACTACCTGAGCTCACTGCTCGCAGAGGGCCACCGTGCGCTGGTGTTCTCGCAATTCACGTCCTTCCTCAAACGCGCTGGCGCTCGCCTTGATGAGGCGGGGATCGACTACGCGTACCTGGATGGAGCTACCCGCAACCGTGAAGAGGCGATCCAAGAGTTCAAGGACGGCGAGGCCCCGGTGTTCTTGATCTCGCTCAAGGCCGGCGGTTTCGGGCTGAACCTCACGGAGGCTGACTACATCTTCCTCATGGATCCGTGGTGGAACCCGGCCGCGGAGGCTCAGGCGGTGGACCGTGCCCACCGCATCGGACAGACCCGCAACGTCATGGTGTACCGCATGGTCTCTGCTGGAACCATCGAAGAGAAGGTCGTGGCTCTGCAGGATGCCAAACGCGAGCTCATCACATCCGTCATGGACGGCGGCGATGGGTTCGGTTCCGCCCTCAGCGCGGACGACATCCGCGAACTGCTCGCCGAATAGGCCCCACCTCGCGCTTAGCTCTCCGTGATGTCGCCGTGGGTTTCGCTGGCGCTGCTGTTGCCGACGCTGTTGTGGGTAACACTGTGGCTGTCGCGTGGTTTCAGGAACCGGCAGGGCCGTACGGGGCTGATGCGTGTGCGGCCGGCGGCTTCGAACACTTCGAGTGAGGTCCGGTAGACCGAGCTCAGCAGCCGCGCGTCACAGACTTCCGCCGTGGCTCCGGCGGCGCGGACCCTGCCTTGGTCGAGCACGATGAGGTCATCTGCGTAGGATGCGGCGGCGTCGAGGTCGTGGATCACCACCACAACTGCGGAACCTTGGGCGGCGAACTCTTGAGTCAGTGCCAGGGTGTGTTCGGCGTAGGCGACGTCCATCGCAGCGGTGGGTTCATCGAGCAAGAGGACCCGGCCCGCGCACATCGGGAAAGCCTGGGCGATGACCCGCGCGAACGCGGTTCGTTGGCGCTCCCCGCCCGAAAGGGTCGTGATTTCACGATCGAGCAGGTGGCTGAGCCCAGTCAGCTCGATCGCTTGCTCAACGGCTGTGCTGTTGGCTGGGTTGGTTCCCCACGGGGTGCGCCCCATCTCCACTATTTCCCGGATCGTGTAAGGGAAGGCGACATCCGAGTTCTGGTTCATGACGGCACGCTGTTGGGCTAGTTCCAGGTGCGGGATCGTATGTATGTCTACCCCATTGACCCGAACTACCCCTCGGCGTGGGTGGGTGAAGCCGGCGAGCGCGGCCAGCAGTGTCGATTTCCCTGCTCCGTTCGGGCCGATGATCCCGGTCACGGCTCCTTGCCGCACAGACACTGTTACGGAGTCGAGCAGCGTTGCGCCGTTGATGGTGATGTTCAGGTCTTCGGCTTCGAGCGCGTTCATGACCTGATGCCTCCTTTTTTGAGGGTTCCGCGCAGCAAGACGATGAAGACGGGTCCGCCTACGAGTGCGGTGAAGACGCCGACGGGGATGTCGCTGAGCGGGATCAGTGTGCGGGCCGCGGTGTCGGCGAGTCCAAGCAGGGTTGCCCCACCCAGGAGGGATAGCGGGACGAGGTATTTATGGGAGGGCCCCACTATGAGCCGTAGAGCGTGGGGGACGACGAGCCCCACGAATCCGATCATCCCGGAGAACGCGACCGCGGTTCCGGTCAGGATGCAGACGAGGATCACGCTGATGAACCGTAGCCGTTCGACGTTGATTCCGGTTCCGTGGGCGGCGGCGTCCCCGAGTGCCAGAACGTCGAGCCTGTTCCTATAGAGCCAGATGCATAGGGCTGTCACGGCGAGCACGGCGAGGCACACGCCTACTTGCTCCCAGCGGGCCGCGGCGAGGGATCCCATTTGCCAGAAGATGATTTCTTCGCGCGAGCTTGTGTCCCCCAGGTACACCAGGAAGCTGGTGAGTGCCCCGCCGATTGCGTTGATCGCGATACCGGTCAACACGAGCGTGAGTACCAGGACCTTACCCGAGCCTTTGGCGAGCATCCACACGCATGCGGTGGCGATCATCGCGCCGATGAATGCGCTGACTGGCAGGACCCAGGAGCCAGTCGATGTGTATCCGAAGACGATGGCGAGGCACGCGCCGACGCTCGCGCCGGCGCTGACGCCTACAACGCTTGGTTCAGCTAGCGGGTTGGCGAAGATGCCTTGCATCACGGTGCCGGCTAACGCGAGGCTCGCCCCGATGACCGCTGCGAGCAGGGCTCTCGGGAACCGGATCGTCCACAGCGCGGCGTCGGTCGGGTTGTCGGTGGGTTCGGCCCCATCGAACGCGACTCTCTTGATTGAACTGAGGACTTCTATGGGTGTTGTCGCGTACTGGCCAGCCGCGGACGAGATCAGCAGAACACACACCACGGCAATGGTCAGTACGATGCCGGTGAGCCAAGCCGCGCGTGCCCTCGCGCTACGGTTGCTCGCCACGGTCTGGGTCATTTCTTGGCTTGTCCGTCCTGATATACGGCTTCTGCGAGCGCTTTAAGGTTCTCGTGTGTGCGTGGCCCGAAAGATAAAAGCTGGCCATCAGCCGCAGTGATGATGCGTTTATTCTTGCCCGCCACTGTTGCGGCCATACCTGGGCGCTTGAGGAAACCATCCATTCCACCTGCGGATTCGATCCCGCGTTTCATCGCGAAGACAATCTCCGGGTTGAGGTTCAAAAGCGCTTCCGCGTTAGCGGGTTTCACGCCTTCGATGTTGTTCTCCCGTGCCGTATCTTGCAGGCCGAGCGCCTCAACGATGTCGGAAGCGCCATGTTCGTTGCCGAGGATGAAGAACACTCCCCCAGTTCCGCGCACATACAGCACGGCGGCGCGCGGTGCCCGCGGGGTCTTAGACCGCAGTTCTTTGACGTATTCGGCCGCTTCATCGAGGTTCTTCTTGGTTTCTTTGGCGAGTTTTTCTGCTGCTTCTGGCACGCCGAACACTTTTCCTACCGCGCGGATTCCGTCCGGGATCCCCTCGATGCTGGTGGCTGGTTCGAGCCTCACCACTGTGATTCCCGCGTTTTCCAGTTGGCGGTAGGACTCGGCCCCACCGATGTTTTCGGTGGTGATGATGAGGTCCGGTTTGAGGTTCAGGATCGCCTCAACGTTGGTGTCGTGACCGTCTTTGGTGACAACGGGGAGGTCTTTGAGTAGCGCGCTCGTATCGGAGTTTGAGCGCCCGATCAGCCGGTCGTGCAAACCCAGCCCGACCATCGTGTCTGTCAGGGTTCCGTTGAGATCCAACGCAAGCACTTTCTTGGCTGATGTGACCGTGATTTCCTTACCGTGCGCATCGGTCACTGTGGTGGGTAGCGCCGGTTTCACTCCGGATAGAACCGGTTTCATATCCGGGATGTCGCGTGCCTCGGCAGGGCCAGTGAGTTTCAGTGCATCCGCCGCGTTTGCGCTGCTATCTTTACCGCTGGATTCACCTGAGCTGGACGCCGTTGCTGTTGCGTGCGGGCTCGGCGATTCGGCTGTGGACGGCGCTGACGTGCACCCTGCGAGCAAGCTGATAAGTGTTAGCCCCGTTGCCCCGAACAAGGCCACACGGGTGGTGCGGGAAGGTGTCTTCTCGAAGGGCGAGCTGTGAGTCATGATCCCATCGCTTTACATTGTCACGACGTTAAGAGCACGTCGGAGTGAGGACGTTAGAAATGAAGGAGGGCGTGTGGTTGTAGCCCGTTGGAGGAGCTACAACCACACGCGGTTTCCGCTGCATGAGTGGGCAGAATTACGCCAGGAGGCGTGATTATGCAGCGGAGTCTTTACGGCGCACGCCCCGCATGAGCACCAGCCCGATGAGGGCCAGGATGCCTGCGGTCCCCGCCAAGGTGGCGTTGCCGAAGCCGGTAGCGGCAAGCTGTCCGCCGGAAGCACCGGACGCGGAGCCTGCACCTGCAGGGCCGTTACCTGCACCCGGTGTGTTGGTTCCGTCTGGGGAGACAACCTCACCGGTTACTGGGTCGGTGCAGATCTCCTTTTCAACCGTGCCTGCAGACCCCACGGTCACGGTGAGTGGATCCAGCACCAGGCCGGCATCGTAGAAGCCCGCGAACCCTGCCGCGCCTTCCTTAGTGAGGGTTACCGTCGCGTTCTTGATGCCTTTGGAGGCATCGCCGCTGAAGGAGAGGATTGCGAACACGATGTTGCTGCCGGACAGGTCTTTACCTTCCATCGACTGCGACTTCACGTTTGCGATCAACTGGCCCTTGCCAGGTCCCGTGACCTTGACGCGCAGCCCGGAGATGGTGGTGTCGAGGATGCCCTTGTGGCCGGTGAAGTGGACGCTGCCGGGGAAGGACACGGTTCCAGAGTTGGAGGTGAGAGTTCCAGAACCTGCGCCCCATGTGAACCCGTTCGCGGTGCGGGCCGCGCCGTTGCCGGCAGAGATGGATCCCTTAGCGATACCGCCGGTGACGTAGTTCCGGAAGGAACTCTTAACACCCCAGGAAAGAGTTGAAGCGCCCGGGGTTCCAGGAGTCTTCTCGATGCGGCAAATCGGTGCCGCTGGGCTCTTACCCTGGCCAGCCTCAGTGCCTTGAGTGTCAGAGCCTTGAGTATCAGAGCCTTGTGCCTGAGCACCCTGGGTTTGGGTGCCCTGCACCTGCAGGCCCTGTGAACCAGGGGTTTGCACGTCAACGCTTGGCTTCTGCGGAGCTGGTTTAGGTGCTGGCTTCGGCTTCTCTGGCGCAGGTTTTGGCTTCTGCGGTGCAGGCAGAGGTGCCGGCTTTGACTTTTCTGGCGCAGGCTTTGGCGCAGGTTTTGGCTTCTGCGGTGCAGGCAGAGGTGCCGGCTTGTTTCCCGTGATCAATGCGGCCTTGATAGATACCGAGTCCATCTCGGTTCCTGGTTCGTAGAAACCAGCCATGGCTACAGCGCCGTCCTTGGTCAACTTCGCTCGAGCGTTAGAGAGGCTAAGTTTTCCGTTCTTGACCTTCACGGCGTTCTTGGGGAACGTGAGGTTCGCAACGCGCGCGTTCTTCAAGTCCACAGCCTCCGTGACAGAGGTCTTCGGCGCCTTGACGGTCATGATGAGTTGCGCGGTGGTGTCAGAGGTGAAGTTGACCGCGAACTTAGACATCGTGAGGTTCATCTGGCCGCCGTGTCCCTTGAAAGTCACGGTGCCATCGAAGATCACGGTTCCCTTGCCATTCTTATATGCGCCCTTACCGTTGGGGAAGGTGAAGGCGCCGTTGTTTGGTTTCTGTGCCGCACCACCACCTGTTACGACGGAGCCTTTAGCGATACGTCCCACAACGTATTTACGGAAGCTTTCTTTGACGCCCCACTCCAGCTGGCCGCCCTTGCCGGCTTGCTTCTTCGCAGCGCGTGGCTTTGGCTTCGCTGGCTTTGGCTTCGCTGGCTTTGGCTTCGGTTGTTCGGGCTTCGGCTGTTCAGGCGTTGGCTGAGGTTTCGGCTGAGGCTGAGGTTTCTCAGGCTGAGGCTGTGGAGCTGGCTTCTCAGGCTGAGGCTCCGGCTGCTCAGGTTCAGGCTTCTCAGGCTGAGGCCGCTCCGGTTGAGGCTCGGCCTTTTCCAGGTAGGTAATGGGGGCTTTAGCGTCCTGGCTAGTGTCCCTCATGCCCATGCCGTGGCCCTTGGAGGTAAAGAAGGAGAGGTTTTGCTGCGACTGCGCGGGGACATCGACCTTGACTGAGAACGAGCCATCGGCGTTTAGCGGAGCGGTGCGTCCACGTGCGGTGTCTTCGTCTTTCTTCCCTGCTGCGATCCATACGGGATTCTGGCTCCCACCTTGGTAGAAGCCCGCGGCGTCGGATGGGCCGTAGCCCAGATAGATTCCTGCTGTTGCGGCGCCCTTATCGTCGCCTCGGTAGAAGTTCTTGCCGGTAACGGTGACTTCGCCGCCCTCAGCGGGTGCAGGTGTCACCGTAATGGTGGGCTTTGTTTCTGCCGCAGAGCCGGTATCCGCGTGGGCAGTGGCAACTGGAACCGATGCCATCGCGCCAGCCAGCGCGAAGGACAGCATCGTACCTAGGACCTTCCTCACACGGACCCTCCTCACGCTTCGCTTACGGGTGGTTTTCTGCTTCATAGCTTTTACGATCCTTGCTTGATGGGCACCCCAATGGCATCGGGTGCAGATGCGGAGATGTCGTGATTTCGGGTGGTGCCCACAGCCACCGTCAAGCAACACAGGCAAGCCTAAACTTAATTTATCGAATAACGCAAGACACCCCTTGCGTAACTCAAGAGCACATGGTTAGGTTGACCTTAGAAAATGATCTACTGATTCGCAAGGCCACTGATTCCTGAAAGATAGACCGATGACTGCTCCACCCACCCACGCACCGTCTTTCGCAACACAACTGAAAACAGCAACGCGCGCTGAACATGCCGCGGCGGAACACTCTTCGTTCATCCAGAACCTCATGGAAGGCAAGCTCTCCGCCGAGGACTACGTGCGGCTTCTAGCTCAATATCAGCCGCTCTATAGGGCGCTTGAAAAGGCCTGCGCTAGGTGGCGCTGCGAGCCCAGTGTCCGGCAACTGCTTGACCCGGCACTTGAACGCAGCGAGTCAATCCGCAACGATCTAGCCGGCTTGACCGAATACCTCGGGATCCAGATGCCGGACCTCACCACGGCTGTGACGCTCTACACCCAACGCATCCACGAAGTCGGCGCCATGGCCTCCCCTGAGCGTCTCATCGCACACCACTACCTGCGCTACCTTGGCGATCTGTCCGGCGGCCAAGCGATCGGCGCACTCGTAGCCCGCCACTACAACATCCCGAGCGAACTGCTCACGATGTGGAAGTTCCCCACTATCGACAAACCGAAAATCTACAAAGACACGTACCGAATCCACCTGGATCACTTCGCTCAACAAGCGAACCAGGCCGAAATCGTTGACGAAGCCCGCCTAGGCTTCGCACTCAACCGAAACCTCTTTGTTGAGCTGGGCGCTCCTCTCAGCGACAACAAAGACCTCTACGTCTAAGCGCATCTCCTCTCGCAAACCTGCGCCACGACGTCAAGCGGCCTCGTGTGCCGACTGAACGCATCAGTCGACACACGAGGCCGTTTCCTTCATCCTTCCGGGCCCTCATTCTCTGCCCCGCCGAACCTAGTTCCTGCCCCGCTGAGCCTAGCGCCTGCCCCAGCGAGGCCCTACCCTCTGCCCCGGCGAAGCCCTAGCTCTTGCGGGTCAGTACCTCATGGAGGGCTTCCAGGATCGAATCGTCCTCGATGGTGGAGGGCACTACGTAGTCTTCGCCGTCGGCCATCTGCCGCATCGTTTTGCGCAGAATCTTGCCCGAGCGAGTCTTTGGAAGCGCCTCAACCACAGCAACATGCTTGAAATCGGCCACCGGGCCGATCTCCTTGCGCACCAAGGCGACTACCTCGTCGCGCAGTTGCTGCTCATCGATCTCAACGCCGTGCTTGAGGATCACATAACCGGAAGGGCGCTGGCCTTTCAGCGGGTCCGCAACGCCAATCACCGCGCACTCAGCCACCGCCGGATGCTCCGCTACCACCTGCTCCATTTGGCCGGTGGAGAGCCGGTGGCCAGAGACGTTGATGACGTCATCGGTGCGGCCCATCACGAAAACGTAGCCGTCCTCATCGACCATGCCCGAATCCCCGGTCGCATAAAAGCCAGGGAAGGCGTCCAGGTAGGCGGACCTGAAACGTTCATCGTTACCCCACAAGGTCTGCAACGTACCTGGAGGCATCGGTAGCTTGATCACCAGGTTGCCTTCCTGACCTGCCGGCATCGGTTCACCGATCGGGTCCAACACCTGCACGTTATAGCCGGGCACCGGCACGGTTGGCGAGCCGGCTTTGACCGGCATCGGGTCAAGCCCACGCAGGTTCGCGCAGATAGGCCAACCGGTTTCGGTCTGCCACCAGTTATCGATCACGGGGACGTGCAGCAGCTCAGAGGCCCACGTATAGGTTTCGGGATCCAGCCGCTCCCCTGCCGCGAACAATGTCTCCATCGAGGAGAGATCGTATTTCTTGCTCAGCTCACCCTCCGGATCCATCTTCCGGATAGCGCGCAACGCGGTCGGTGCGGTGAACAGGATCTTCGCTTTATGCTCAGACACAACCCGCCAGAAAGCGCCGGCATCCGGGGTTCCGACCGGCTTGCCTTCGTAGACGATCGTGGTTGCGCCCGCAAGCAGCGGCGCGTACACGATGTAGGTGTGACCCACAACCCAGCCAACATCCGATGCGGTCCACGAAACATCGCCAGGGTTGATGTTATAGACGTTCTTCATCGACCACACACCGGCTACCGCGTATCCGCCGTTATCGCGCACAACACCTTTCGGTTTGCCCGTGGTTCCGGAGGTGTAGAGGATATAGAGCGGATCAGTGGCCTTGACGGTGACCGGGTCAGCCGGCTGGGCGGCAGCTACCGCATCGTCCCATGAAATCCATGCCGCTCCCCTGCTCTCAGCGGCGCGCTCGCGAGCCTCCGCGACAGTGGTATGGAAACCGTCGCGTTCATAGACAATCACGCTAGTCGGCTTGTGCTCGGCGATGCTCATACCCTCTTCGATGATCGGGATGTATTCGATGCGGCGCGAAGGCTCAATACCGCCGGAGGTCGTCACCACAACCTTTGGTGTGCCGTCGTCGATGCGGCTGGCAAGCTCCCGGGCGGCAAAGCCGCCGAAGACGCCGATGTGTACGGCGCCGAGGCGAGCGGTCGCCAACATCGCGATCAAAGCCTCAGGGACCATCGGCATGTAGATCATGACCCGATCTCCTTTGCCCACACCTTGGTCGCGCAGAGCGCCTGCGAACACGGATACACGCTCAAGGAGCTCTTGGTACGTGATCGTCTCCTGTTTGCCGAGTACCGCGGAGTCATAAATGATCGCGGCCTGATCCCCGCGGCCATTCTCCACGTGACGGTCCACGGCGTTGTAGCACGTGTTCAGTTCGGCGCCGGGAAACCACTTATAGAACGGCGGGTTCGAGTCATCGAGCGCCTTATTCGGTGGGCTGACCCAGTCGATGCCGCTGGCCGCCTCAAGCCAGAAGCCCTCCGGATCATTGATGCTGCGTTCATATACCTCGCGGTAGTTTTCTCCCGTCATGATGCCTCTCCCCAACTCGCCTGTTTGCTGATTGCTGATCAGTTGTCACAGACCCCGCGAAGATCAACCTCACAGGCTGTGGCGTGAATCACACGCTAGCCCTCGGAGTGAAGCAAATCAATAGTTATGTATACATAAATCTGAAAATCCAGGAGACTTCTTTGATTCCTCGCATCAAGCATTTAGTTGTGTATACAATCGAGCATGGGGCGCTCAGGAGCGCTCTGCCGGGACACTCACTGGAACCGGGACTCTCAATGGAAGGGAGACGCGATGCGAGCCAGCGAACGCGCCTACCGGAAACTACGCGCTGACATCACCCAATGGCGGCTACGGCCAGGCGCAGTCCTCGGCGAGGTCGATCTCTCGGAGCGCCTCGGTATATCCCGCACACCGGTTCGCGAGGCGATCTCCCGCCTCGTAGCAGACGGCCTAGCGGAACCCGCTGGCGGGCGCGGATTCGCCGTCTCACACATCTCAGAAGATGACGTACGCAAGCTCTATGACCTACGCGACGTGCTTGACACCCGAGCAGCTGCCCTCGCAGCAGAGCACGTCAACGCCGCGCAACGCGCGAACACGGCGGCGGGTGTTAGCGCTGCAACGTTCACGGAGCTGGCGCAGAGCTTCGCTGACACCGCGCAAAAGCTCAGCGCTGAGCACACCGCCCACCCGGGCTATTACGAGCTCATCGACCAGCTGGATGCCGCGATCGACCACGCGGCCGACAACCCTTATCTAACTCAAGCCCAGGCAAGCGTGCGCTTGCGGCTCGCCCGGGTCCGCAGGCTATCCACATCGAATCCCGATCGCCTCATCGCAGCCGCGAACGAACACCGAGCCATCTCAGAGGCCATCGCGTCCGGCTCACCACAACTAGCGATCGCAACCACGCGCGTCCACCTATCCAATGCGCTCAAGAACGCGTTGGCATCCAAAGAGCTAACCCATCAAGCCGAAGAAAAACGGCACCTCAGTGCAGCATCATAAGCACCTCGCCGCATCGTGAACACCGGGCAGCATCATAAGCACCGCGCCTCAGCGTAAGCGGCGCGATCCAGAGTAAGCCACGCAGCAGAACTGAATATCGAACGTAGAACTGAGAACCCAACCACGCGGCCACGACCGCCCAGAAGGAAGGCACAACGTGACTGTCAACCACACGGTACGAACCTACCCATCGGCAGAGCACCTGCCGCACGAAGAGCAGCTGGCTTATAAGCTCGCGCTCGTTGCAACTGACCCGGTCGAGGTCGATGACGAGGTCACCGAGATGATCATCAACCGGATCATCGACAACGCCTCCGTAGCTATCGCGTCGCTGAACCGCGGCCCGATCGTCTCGGCGCGCGGGCAGGCCCTCACCCACCGCGTGACCCCGGACGGTGGCTACACGGGCAAGGGCGCGCTCATCTTCGGTGCGCCAGAGGACAACGCTGCCGTCTCCCCTGAATGGGCGGCGTGGGCCAACGGCGTGGCCGTGCGTGAACTCGACTACCACGACACGTTCCTCGCCGCCGAATATTCCCACCCGGGTGACAACATCCCGCCGATCCTCGCGGTAGCCCAGCACACCGGGGCAAGCGGTAAGGACCTCATCCGCGGCATCGCGACCGGCTACGAGGTCCACGTGAACCTCGTCAAGGGAATCTGCTTGCACGAGCACAAGATCGACCACATCGCCCACGTCGGCCCGGCATCCGCTGCCGGCATCGGTACTTTGCTCGGCTTGGATGCCGAGACGATCTTCCAGGCGATCGGCCAGGCTCTGCACACCACCACGCAGACCCGCCAGTCCCGTAAGGGTGAGATTTCAACATGGAAGGCCCACGCGCCAGCGTTCGCGGGCAAGATGGCGGTTGAGGCGGTGGATCGTGCGATGCGCGGCCAGACCTCCCCTGTCCCGATCTATGAGGGCGAAGATGGCGTGATCGCGTGGCTACTTTCCGGCCCGGAGGCCGAATACACCGTCCCGCTTCCAGCGGCAGGTGAAGCCAAGCGAGCCATACTGGACACATACACCAAGGAACACTCCGCTGAATACCAGGCGCAGGCGTGGATCGATTTGGCGCGCAAGCTCAACAAGGAACACCCTGAGGCCACCGACCCAGCTAACGTCGAGTCGGTTCTGATCAAGACCTCGCACCATACCCACTACGTGATCGGCTCGGGCGCGAATGACCCGCAGAAGTACGATCCGAAGGCATCCCGGGAGACCCTGGACCACTCGATCCCATACATTTTCACGGTCGCGTTGCAGGATGGTGCGTGGCATCACGTGGATTCCTACGCACCGGAGCGCGCTCAGCGCCCGGACACCGTGGAGCTGTGGCACAAGGTCACCACCGAAGAAGACCCTGAATGGACTCGCCGCTATCACTCGCTGGATCTGGAGGAGAAGGCGTTTGGCGGCTCGGTTGAGATCACCCTGAAGGACGGCACGGTCATCACTGACGAGATCGCTGTTGCTGACGCTCATCCGTTGGGTGCTCGTCCGTTCGCTCGCGAGCAGTACATCAACAAGTTCCGCACACTGGCTGAAGGCAAGGTCGCTCCGGAGGAGATCGAGCGTTTCCTGGATGCGGTTCAGCGTTTGCCTGAACTCGGTGTGGGCGAGCTGGATCAGCTCAACATCGAGGCCAGCGTTGACCTTGAAGAAGCGCAGAAGGGTGTGTTCTAAGAATGCTGTATTCCAACGTCACTGCCGAAGAAAAGCGTGTTGCGTTCCGTGAGGCGCTAGCGGCCGATGAGGTGGCTCAGTTCCCGGGCGCGTTCACCCCGTTGTCTACCAAGCTCATCCAGGAGCAGGGTTTCGAGGGCGTCTATATTTCTGGTGGGGTGCTCGCTAACGAGCTCGGGCTGCCGGATATTGGGCTCACTACCCTGACTGAGGTTGCGACCCGTGCAGGCCAGATCGCTCGAACCACGGACCTGCCGTGCCTGGTTGATGCTGACACCGGTTTCGGTGAACCGATGAACGTGGCCCGCACCATCCAGGAGCTTGAGAACGCAGGCTTGGCTGGTTGCCACATCGAGGACCAGTTCAACCCGAAGCGTTGCGGTCACCTCGATGGCAAGAATGTGGTCGATGAGGAGACCGCGGTCAAGCGGATCCTTGCCGCGGTCGAGGCCCGCCGGGACAGCAACTTTGTGATCATGGCGCGCACCGACATCCGCGGCGTAGATGGCTTCGATGCGGCCCTGGAGCGCGCTCAGAAGCTGGCTGATGCTGGTGCTGACGCGATCTTCCCTGAAGCGATGGCGAACCTCGCTGAGTTCGAGGCGATGGCTTCCAACCTTGATGTTCCGGTGCTTGCGAACATGACCGAGTTCGGTAAGTCCCAGCTGTTCACCAAGCAGCAGCTTCAGGACGCGGGCGTGTCCATGATCATTTATCCGGTGACGCTGCAGCGGCAAGCGATGGGCGCCATCGAGCGCGTGCTCACCGCGATCCGTACCCAAGGCACCCAGGAATCAGAGGTTGACAACATGCTTACACGCGCACGGTTGTATGAGCTTGTTGACTACAACGGCTACAACCAGTTCGACACTGGCGTGTTCAATTTCGAAGTCCCCGGCAAGCCGCTGGCCTAAAGCTGACCCACCATCGGTGCCTTTCCCGGCATCGAACCAAGCCTTAAAGGAGGCGTCATGACTGAGCAAACTATTTATAAGGGCCTTGCTGGCGTTGTCGCAGACACCACCACGATTTCCAAGGTCAATGCAGAAACTAACTCGCTGCTCTACCGCGGCTACCCGGTCCAGGAGCTGGCCGCGAAATGCTCCGTTGAACAAGTCGCACTGTTGCTGTGGAACGGTGAGTTGCCAAGCGAAGAGCAGCTCGCGGAATTCACGCGCCGTGAGCGTTCCGGCCGCGCGCTGAGTGAACAGCTCAAGCGCGTGATCGATGAGTTGCCGACCACGTGCCACCCGATGGATGTGTGCCACGCCGCCGCCGCTGTGATCGGCGCGTCACATCCAGACGGTGAGGACAACTCGCCTGAAGCTGAGTTGCGTAAAGCGCAAGAGTTGTTCGCGCTGATGCCTGCGGTGGTTTGCTATGACCAGCGCCGCCGTCGCGGGCTTGAGCTTGTGGAACCGCGTGAGGACCTCGACTATTCGCAAAACTTCCTGTGGATGGCCTTCGGTAAGGAAGCCGCTGAGGAGGTTGTGGATGCGTTCCGTGTCTCGATGATCTTGTACGCGGAGCATTCGTTCAACGCCTCCACGTTCACCGCGCGCGTGATCACGTCCACGTTGTCTGATCTGCATTCGGCTGTCGGTGGCGCGATCGGCGCGCTCAAGGGCCCGTTGCACGGTGGCGCGAACGAGGCCGTGATGCACACGTTCGAGGAGCTTGGGATCAGGGCCGATGAGTCGGCTGAGGACGCCGAGGCCCGCGCTAAAGCGTGGATGGATGATGCGCTGGCTCAGAAGAAGAAAATCATGGGCTTTGGCCACCGGGTCTATAAGAACGGCGACTCGCGTGTGCCGACCATGCAGGATGCGTTGTTCCGCATGCTGGATTACTATGACCGCCACGAGCTGCTCGGCTTGTATCGCGGGTTGGAGAAGTCGATGGATGAGGCGAAGGGCATCAAACCGAACCTCGACTACCCGGCGGGCCCAACCTATTGGCTCATGGGTTTCGACATCCCGATGTTCACCCCGATCTTCGTGTGCTCCCGCATCATGGGCTGGACAGCGCACATCATGGAACAGCGCGCCAACAACGCACTGATCCGCCCGCTGTCCGCATACGACGGCCCAGCAGAACGCCACATCGAAGGCTAGTTAAGCCAGCACCCCGTTAAACCCGTTGGTCCCGCACACTCAGAAAGTGTGCGGGACCAACAGGTTTATGTGGAGGGTTTGAGTGTCAGCGCGTGCACGCTGCGCTCAGAACACGTCCTTAGCCTGGGTAGACCTCGCGGAGCAGGCGTGCTGCCTCGGATGGGGTCTTACCGACCTTGACGCCGGCGGCTTCGAGGGCTTCCTTCTTGGCCTGCGCGGTGCCGGAGGAGCCGGAAACGATCGCGCCTGCGTGGCCCATCGTCTTACCCTCTGGGGCGGTGAAGCCTGCGACGTAGCCGACAACTGGCTTGGTCACGTTCTCCTTGATGAACTCTGCAGCGCGCTCTTCAGCATCACCACCGATTTCACCGATCATGACGATCGCCTTGGTATCTGGGTCGTTCTCGAACGCTTCGAGGGCGTCGATGTGGGTGGTGCCGATGACTGGGTCGCCACCGATACCGATTGCGGTGGTGAAGCCGAGGTCACGCAGCTCGTACATCATCTGGTAGGTGAGGGTACCGGACTTCGATACCAGGCCAACACCGCCTGCGCCGGTGATGTTAGCCGGGGTGATGCCCACGAGCGATTCGCCTGGGGTGATGATGCCTGGGCAGTTCGGGCCGATGATGCGGGTCTTCGGCTTACCGTCTTCACCCAGCTTGGTCAGGGAGAGGTTGTAGAACTCTGCGGAGTCCTGTACCGGGATGCCCTCGGTGATGACAACCAGCAGACCGATTTCAGCCTCGATGGCTTCCTCGGCTGCGTCCTTGCAGAATGCCGGTGGGACGAACGCGATGGAGACGTCCGCGCCGGTCTCTTCCATTGCTTCCTTGACGGTGCCGTAGACGGTGATTTCCTTGTCACCGTGGATCACGACCTGGCCGGCCTTGCGCGCGTTGACACCGCCGACGATGTTGGTGCCTGCGGCGAGCATGCGTGCGGTGTGCTTTGCGCCCTCGGAGCCGGTGATGCCCTGGACGATGACCTTGGAGTCCTTGTTAATGAAGATCGACATGAGTTTTCTCAGTTCCCTTTTCTCAGGCGTTGGCCAGCTCGGCTGCCTTGTCGGCGCCTTCGTCCATGCCCGTGGCCATGGTCACGAGCGGGTGGTTAGCCTCCGACAAGATGCGGCGGCCTTCTTCAACGTTGTTTCCGTCCAGGCGGACAACCAGTGGCTTGGTTGCCTTGTCGCCCAGGATTTCGAGGGCCTTCACGATGCCGGATGCTACAGCGTCGCACGCGGTGATGCCGCCGAAGACGTTGACGAACACGGACTTGACCTGTTCGTCGTTGAGGATCACGTCGAGGCCGTTAGCCATGACCTCTGCGGAGGCGCCGCCACCGATGTCGAGGAAGTTAGCTGGTTTCATGCCGCCGTGGTTCTCGCCTGCGTAGGCGACGACGTCGAGGGTGGACATGACGAGGCCGGCACCGTTACCGATGATGCCTACCTGGCCGTCGAGCTTGACGTAGTTCAGGCCGAGTTCCTTGGCTTTCGCTTCGAGTGGGTCTTCAGCCTTCTCGTCGACGAGGTCTGCGTGTTCTGGCTGGCGGAACTCTGCGTTGTCATCGAGGGAGACCTTGCCGTCGAGTGCGAGAACGTTGCCGTCAGCGTCGGATACGAGCGGGTTGACCTCAACGAGGGTTGCGTCTTCCTTCACGAAGACGTCCCAGAGCTTCTGGATGACTGGAACGACCTTGGCGGCGGTTTCAGCGTCGAAGTTGGCCTTCTCAACGATCTCCTGTGCCTTGGCTTCGTCGATGCCCTTGGTCGGGTCGACTGGAACCTTCGCGAGGGCTTCTGGGCGCTCTACAGCGAGCTGCTCAATTTCCATGCCGCCCTCAACCGAGCACATTGCCAGGTAGTTGCGGTTTGCACGGTCCAGGAGGATCGAGAAGTAGTATTCGGAGGCGATGTTCGCGCCCTGGGCGATCATGACGCGGTGGACGGTGTGACCCTTGATGTCCATGCCCAGGATTGCCTTGGCGTGCTCGTAGGCTTCGTCGGCGTTCTTTGCGACCTTGACGCCGCCAGCCTTACCTCGGCCACCCACCTTGACCTGAGCCTTGACGACGGTGACGCCGCCCATCTTTTCGGCTGCGGCCTTGGCTTCCTCAGGGGTGGTCGCGACTGTACCGGCGAGCACGGGTACGCCGTGCTTTTCGAACAGGTCGCGCGCCTGGTATTCAAACAGGTCCACGGTGTTGTCCTCTTCCTATAAGAAGTGTGTTTCGGCATCGACACACAGAACCTCAGGATCCGTGATCTTGTTAGATTCGTGAGCCGATGATGCAAGACCGGCGTGGCCTTGCTTGGCGCTACGGCGTGCGCCACCACTCTTCAGGATACCGCGTGCCGGCCGCCTTGTTCAGCCCGGTGGTGATGCGCCTCACAATAGGGTGTTTTCGCTGGCTTAGGCTTTGCTCAGTGGCGCGTAGCGCAGCAGGAGTCGTTTCTCTCCTGCGGTGTCGAACACTACGGTCGCCACGGTCTTAGGGCCTTGCCCCGCAACGGCTTTGACCGTGCCGTTTCCGAAGGTCGCGTGGATGACCTTCTCGCCTGGCGTGAGTTCGAGGATTTCGCCGTCGCCGGAGGGGTTTGCGCCCGATGCGGCCCGCGGCTCGTATGGCCGCCCGGAGTTGGTCACGGGTGGGCCTGCCGCGGCTTGTTTTCCGTTTGATACTGGGCCTGTACGTAGGGTGTGTGGTTCTGGGTCCCCACTCATGCGGCCGCGGTTGCGGCCGGCTCCTGGCACTGCCCAGCTTGCGGTGTCGGAGCCCCAACGGTTGCTGTAGCGGCTGGTTGCGAAACCGGTTCCACCGACGGGCGTGCGGGTCGTGCCTTCGCGTTGCCAGTCGAGGAGTTCGTCAGGGATTTCTTCGAGGAATTGGCTGGCCGGATTGTATTGGGCTTGGCCCCACATCGAACGGTATTCGGCG
Source organism: Arthrobacter sp. HMSC06H05 (assembly GCF_001807395.1). Classification (NCBI taxonomy): domain Bacteria; kingdom Bacillati; phylum Actinomycetota; class Actinomycetes; order Micrococcales; family Micrococcaceae; genus Arthrobacter; species Arthrobacter sp. HMSC06H05. The sequence continues at coordinate 138,486 of NZ_KV788984.1, forward strand.
CGCGTAACATAGAGCCGCTGGCGGGCTCGGGTGATGCCGACGTATGCGAGCCGGCGTTCTTCTTCGAGCTCTTTGGGGTCTGTGAGGGAGCGCTGATGCGGGAAGATCCCGTGTTCCATCCCAGTGAGGAACACAACCGGGAATTCGAGGCCTTTCGCGGTGTGCAGGGTCATGAGGGTGACCTGGCCTTCCGCGGCGGCGAGCGCGGCCCCTTCGGAGTCGTCGGGTTGATCCGGGATCGAGTCGGCGTCGGCTACCAGGGAGACCTGTTCGAGGAACTCTGCGAGGCCGTCTTCTGGGTGTTCCTTTTCGAAGTCCCTCACTACGGCGACGAGTTCTGCGAGGTTTTCTACGCGGGATTCATCTTGCGGGTCGGATGAGGTCCGCAGGGTGTGCAGGTAGCCGGTCTGTTCGAGTACCGCTTCGAGGGCGGCGGTGGGGCCGGAGCCTTCCGCGACGGTGATGAGTTGCTGCATCATCTCGGTGAAGGCACGTACCTGGTTGAGTGAGCGGGTCGCTATCCCGGGTGCTTCATCGGCCCGCAAGAGCGCCTCCCAGAATGGGATGCGGTCGCGTTCGGCGAGCGCCGCTACAGCGCCTTCGGCGCGGTCCCCGATTCCTCGTTTCGGTTCGTTGAGGATGCGGCGTAGCGATATGTCGTCTGCGGTGTTGACCAGAACCCGGAGGTAGGCGATCGCGTCGCGGATCTCTTTGCGGTCATAGAAGCGTGTGCCGCCTACTACGGTGTAGCGGATGTCTACCCGCATGAGTTGTTCTTCGATCGAACGGGATTGGGCGTTGGTGCGGTAGAAGATCGCGACGTCGCCGGGGCGGATGCCGTCTTCGTCGGAGAGCCGCAGGATCTCATCGGCAATGAACTTCGCCTCTGCTTGTTCGGATTCGGCGACGTAGCCGACGATTTTCTCGCCGTCACCCAACGCGGTCCACAAGGATTTATCTTGCCGTTGTGAATTGTGGGAGATCACGGCGTTCGCAGCACCCAGGATGTTCTGGGTTGAGCGGTAGTTCTGTTCCAGTTTGATGGTCACCGCATCGGGGAAGTCTTCTTCGAAGTCCCGGATGTTGCGGATGTCGGCGCCGCGGAACGCGTAGATCGACTGATCGGTATCACCCACAACGGTCAGTTCAGCGCCCTCAACTGGGGACTCGCCTGCGGTGAGTTCGCGGATGAACGCGTACTGGGCGTGGTTGGTGTCCTGATACTCATCGACCAGGATGTGGCGGAACCGGCGGCGGTAGGAATCACGGATCTCGGGGAACGCCCGCATCAGGTACACCAGTTGTGTCAGCAGGTCATCGAAATCGAATGCGTTGGCTTGTTTGAGGCGCGCTGCGTATTCGGTATAAACCTGGGAGACCGCTTTTTCGAACGGGTTGTTCTGCTGGATCATGCCCGCGTAATCCTCTGGATCCACGAGCTCGTTCTTGAGTGCGGAAATCTTGTTCTGTAGAGCCTTCGGCGCGAACCGTTTAGGGTCCAGTTCCAGGCCTTTAGCGATCATCGTGATCAGCCGCAGTGAATCCTGGGCGTCATAGATGCTGAAGCTGGACTTCATGCCCAACGCTTTGGCTTCCCTACGCAGGATGCGCACCGCTGTGGAGTGGAATGTGGAGATCCACATGTTCTGTGCCCGCTCCCCCACGATCTGCCCGACGCGCTCCCTCATCTCCGCTGCAGCCTTGTTGGTGAATGTGATCGCGAGGATCTCACCGGGGCGTGCCTCACCTGTAGCGAGAAGGTGCGCGATGCGGTGGGTCAGCACGCGCGTCTTCCCGGAGCCGGCGCCCGCCACGATCAGCAGCGGCGCACCCCGGTGGAGGACCGCGGCTTTTTGTTGCGGATTCAGGCCGTCCACGAGCGCATCAGGCGATACGCGTTGCGCGGGCTGTTGCGCGGAACGGGTGGAGTGGGAGGAACCGAAAGGATCGAAGAGGGCATCCATAGCGCTTCTAGTCTAATGATGCGGACTGAGCCTTCGCCCCCGGCGTCGCCCATAATAGAAAGCATGTCCCGTAAACGTCGTCGCCCGAGCCATTCCCCTGCCCGTAAGAATGCCCCTGTGCCCCAGCGTTCTGCCGCGAACCACAGCCCTCATGGCGCTGACCCCAACGACACGCGCAACAACATGAGCCCGCGTTCGTTTGTGATCGCGCTCGTCGTGGCCGCCGCCGTACTGACGTGGTATTTCCACGGGAACACCTTGCCGCAACTGCATCAGGCTGTCGGAGTGGTCCTACCTGATCATTTGTTCTGGTTTGATACGGCAACCGTGGATGGCATCCGTTCTGCGATGAACAAGGACCACCACGTGTTGCTCTCGGGCGCACACATGGCAGCAGGCACACTGTTCACTGTTTTCGCAGCTGCTGCAGGCGCCGCCGTAGCGGCACTCGTGGGGCCTGCGAACAAAGCCCTCAAGCAGACACTGATCTGGGCATGCCTCGCATTCATTCCGGTCAGCATCGCAAGCCACATCATGATCGACGAAATGCTCTCAGCAACAGGGTCCACACTGGTGACCGCGACCGCCGTGATCGGCCTCATCCGTTGGGTACTGTTAGCCGTCATCGCCGCCTGCGTCATCGTGCTGCCGGTGGTGTGGTTCATCACCGAATTCCGTAAACGCTGGAATGACCCGAACTATGATGGCGCGCAGTAGGCGCTAGAATGAACAAGGCGTGTTGTCGCTTCCGTGCATCACGATGCGTACGAACACGTAAGCCTCTGTAGCTCAGATGGATAGAGCGTCCCTCTCCTAAAGGGAAGGCCGTGGGTTCGAATCCCGCCAGGGGCACTAGATAGTCGCAGCGCCGACAACAACGGCACTGAGAAGTGGCGCGACTGTTGGCGCGACCGATTCCGCAACCGCTTGCACCGCTCAGCGCGTTTGCCTGTTTACCGTTTTGCGGTGAACGTGCAGCGTGGCATGAGTCCCGCATCGAGCACTACACAAGCAGCACCTAGTGGGGCGATCCCTGGGCCGAGCTCGGTCGGCACAACTTCAACCGGCGCCCCGACTACGCCTTCGGCGCGGGATCGGACTTGTTCGGCTACGCCTTCCCCGTAGTCTTTGCGGACGTGTTCCCACAGCGGCCCAGAAACAACTACCTTGTCTTGATCGAGCAGGCCTACAATCTTGCCAACGCAGTCGCCGATCAGCTTTGAAAGGTGCTCCCGTACACGTTTCACGGCTTCCGAGTCGTTCGAGGCGTCAGTGATCTGCGCCAACAGAACCTCTGCTTCCGCATACGGTGGGATCCCTTCCAACTCTGGCAGCTCGGCACCTTCAGATGCGAACAGCCGCTTCAACGCTGGGGGTTCAAGGTTGATGTAGAGGCAGTTGTTAGCCCCACATTTAGGGCAGGTCTCTTCTTGGGTGTATGGCACTTCCAGGTGGGTGAAGTCCCCGGCGTTTCCGCGGTGTCCCACCACCACGTGGTGGTCAGAGACGAACCCGGCGCCGAGCCCTGCACCAACATAGACGGTCATGAAGTGCGAATCTGTACGCCCGATCCCCACCCAACGCTCCGCTACGGTCGCGGCAACCATGTCTCGGACGAGGTAGACCGGGCAGTTGAGTGCATCTTTGAGGGGTTCAACGATCGCGTAACCGTCGTCCCAGATGTACGGGTGGTACATCACGCCGGTCTCTGTGTTGATGTAACCGGAGGATGCGATTCCCACGCCGAGTAGCTTGTCCATCCCGAAGCCGGTTGCCTCCAGCATTTCGGCAATGTGCTGCTGTACTTCAGCCACCTGCACGTCCACGGAAGCCCAGTTCTCCCCGAAAGGGTCCCGGCGCTGTGTGAGGACCTCACCATGGAGGTTGATGAGCACCAACTCGACTGCGGAGAAATCTACGTGGATCCCGACGGCGATGCACCGGTCCGGTACGAGCTGTAGCTTGGTGCGGGGCTTGCCCGGGCCGTGGATCACACGGCCGGATTCTTGGGCCCAGCCGTCATTGATGAGCCGGCGCACCACGTTGGAGATGGTTTGCGCGGATAAGCCTGTGCTTTCTGCGAGTTCTACCCGCGACACACCTTCGTCGGTAGCGCGGATGGCGGCTAGGACCATAGCCTGGTTAAAGTCCGCAATGCGGCTCTGACCGTTCGCTGGACTCATTAGAAACCATTCTCCTTCATGCCCGTGTGGCCATGGCATCGACTCATATGACATCGACACATCAAGATTCTATTAACAAGCCAATCACTGTTTCAGCCGTCCGGGTACTTGACACGTCCGGGCGGATCCTTTTAGTTCGTAAAAAGGGTACGTCTAAGTGGATGCAGCCTGGCGGTAAGCCTGAACCCGGCGAGCAACCTGTTGAGGCTGCAGTTAGGGAGCTGAGCGAAGAGATCGGCTTGTTCCTCCCCCAGTCTAGGTTTACACACCGGGGTGTGTGGCAAGGCTGGGCCGCGAATGAAGCAAATACTCCATTGATAGCTTATTTGTTTGATGTTGATTATGTCGAAGATGTCGATGGCTCGGTGTGTGCGGATGCGGAGCTCGCGGAGATCGCGTGGCGGGATCCGGCCGAAGCGCTTGAAGATATGAGCATTGCTCCTCTTTTGCGTGAGCATGTTCTTCCACGGATTGTTAACAGCTAGGGACGAGCCCTCCACCTTCACCTTCGATGCACGTGAACGTCGGTTGAGGGCAGCGCCTAGATTTTTGGTTTAAACGCCGGAAGGGACGGAACCTTTTTCAGGTTCCGCCCCTTCTCGTTTAGGTATTGTTACGGCCTTCGCTGTTATAGCTTCGTGGGCCGTTCAGCTTGAGCCTCTTAGCCTACGCGGTAGTAGCCGCTGAGTGGGCCGTATGGCGAGTTAGCTGGGCGAATCACGGTGCCAACCTTAGGGTTCTGGGCGCCGATGACCTTGCCGTTACCGATGTAGATAGCAACGTGGTTGTTGCCGTTCTGGAATACGAGGTCGCCCGGCTGCGGGTTGGATACGCGCTTGAGCTGACCGGATGCGAGCATCGCGTGGGTCGAGCGGCCCTGCAGGTTGATGCCGTGCTGTGCGTAGACGTAGCGGACAAAGCCGGAGCAGTCCCAGCCAGCTGGGGTGTTGCCGCCCCAAACGTATGGCGCACCCTGGTAGGAAAGTGCGGTTGCTGCGATGCCGGAGGAAGGCTTCGGGGTCGAGTCGTCTGCCTTGGTGGCCTTAGGTGCAGGAGCTGGTGCGGCTGGAGCTGCGGTGCTGCCGTTGGCGGTGGTCTGTGCCGCGTAGTCAGCTTCAGTCAGGCCGTTCTCGTCGCGAGTCTGGGATGCCGAGGTCTGGTTGGATGCAGCCTGGCTGTTACGGGACTGGTTTGCCGAATCCTGAGTGTTGTTGGCCTGGCTAGCCGAGGACTGAGTCTCTTCGGTGCTTGGGGCTTCTTCCTCAACAACTGGGGCTGGGGTTGCCTTTACCTTGACAGTTGCGACTGGAGCAGACTTGCCCTGTGCCTTGACCGCAGCGACGTCAGCTGGCTTGACAGCCGAGGTGCGCTCGATGTTGAGGGTCTTGTTCGCTTCAGGGGTTGCTGCTGCTTCGTCCTGCTTGCTGGCGTTCGCGCCGGTTACGCCGAGGGTTACAACGAGACCGCTCGCTGCAGCAACGACTGCTGCCTGGCGACCCATTGCACCTGCGTTGGACGCAACTGCACGGCTAAGAACCTCGAATGAGCTAGCGGATACGGCCGCGCGGTGGCGTCCCTTGTCAATACGCTTGGTCACTTCTAAATTACCTCTCCCTGTGCCTGCGGAGTGAGCTGTCGGGTTCGAGAGGGAGTCTCTCGGCGGTTTCCCGCTTTACCCCTAGGAGCGTCTTAGCCCCAAAGTTTGGTTCCCCCGCCACTGCCTATGAGTGTTCGGTTTGCTTAAGCCCGGGGCAGTGTTCGGCTCCGAGCTGTTGTCGAGTCGATGTCTCTACCCGACTTTCATAACAATACTGCATCGTTATTGAATTGTCACATTTTGATCACGGGTTTGTGATCACAGGGCTACAAGAGCCCTATTCTGGCCTGCCAACCCAGCTGGCTGGGTTAGTGAATTCTCCGTCGACAATGACTTCGTAGTGCACGTGGCAAGCCGTTGAGTTGCCTGTGCTGCCGGCCAATGCGATCACATCGCCGGTATCCACCTTGTCGCCTACCTTCACCTTGAAGGAAGTGTTGTGGCTGTACGCCGTTTCAAGGCCGTAACCGTGATCAATCGTTACGCGCATGCCAGAGTGGCCTGCAGATTCAGCCTGAACCACGGTTCCCGGTCCGGTTGCATATACCGGCTGGCCGCAGCTGGTCGCATAGTCCTGACCTACGTGGCCAACGATGCGGCCGCTACCCCATGGGTCCGGGCGGTTACCGAATGGCGACGTGATGCGGACTGGGTTGACAGGGTGGGACAAGAGTCCCTGCCGCTGTTCGGTGGTCAGGTTGCTGGCACCACCGGCAGCTTCAAGGATTTCCGCCAGGGTCTCCGGAGCCACGGCCTGAGCCTGTACGTGCGCGAAGGTCTGCGGCACGGTCGGTGCGGTGACGTCACCGACCTTTGGAAGCGTTTGCGCTGTTCGCTCTACGCTGAGTTCACTGTTCTTCTGTGCGCTGTGGTTTGGCATAACCAACAGTGCGACCAGGCCGGCGGACGCTGCGGCCACTGCGGCGCGTTGCGGAATGTTGCCGATTGCGCCGCTGTAGTCGTTCAGCTTGCGGGCTGCGCGTGCGTTCTTAGAGCGGCGTGCGCTGCGGGGTTCAAAGTCGCGGATGTTCGATGCAGCAGGTACTGCGCCGCGGGGCCGTGCGAGATGCCCAGGCGCGACGCGTTCTGGCGTGCTTGGCGTAACGCGCTTTGGCGCGCCTGAAGTAGTGCGCGTTGGCGTGCTGCTGTTCCGCGCGGGAGTGCTGTGCACCCGGGTGACTGCCATGGCGCGGACGGGGCGCGGAGCTTCCGCCTCAGCGTCGAACATGGCTTGCAGTGCGCGCGCTTCGAATGCTTCCAGCGCGGCTCTCTTTGGGGTGAACCCGTAGCGGGACGAGCCTGTGAAGCGGCGCGCCTCGTTTGATTTCATGATGGGCGCTTTTTTAACCGGTATCGCTGCGCGGCGCGCCCGGCGCCTGGTCGGCGTCAGCATGGCCTGCTGATGCATGCAGCACTCACCTTTTCCCTTGAGGAGGTTTGCGGGGGTGAATTTAGGACTTCCCCCTGGCTCATCATCGTAACGATTTTCGGCAAAAGTTACAATTTGATAACAAAGCGGGAAGCCTGCGCCGATTTAGACCACGCTTATGCAAGCGCTTCGCCACCAGCAGACCGGTATCACCCGAAGTATTAAGTGTGACGTTACCCGGCCGTTATAGCAGCGAGCTGTGAAGCTACTGTGCTACGAAAATGTGTGCTGAAACTTCCGGTGGAAGCTCTAAAGCACCTTCCACGCCATCGACGCGCACCACAATGTAATCCTCTTTGGTGTCTGCGCTGATGCGTGCTTGCGGTTTGATGCCGCCGTCACGCAGTTGTCCCAGTAGGACCGGGTCAACTTGGAGGGTTTCGGCGAGCGCCAGGACCTCCCCTTTATATGTGCCGGAGTCTGCGACGGCTTTCTCCAGGTTGGTCCCTGAGATGTGCGGCTCGCCTTGATCTGTTGCTTCTGGGATGCGGATTCCGTATGGGGAAACGGATGGGTCATCGAGGATTTCTGCGATGCGTTCTTCCACACGGTCACTCATGACGTGCTCCCAACGGCACGCTTCTTCATGCACGAATTCCCAGTCAAGGCCGATCACGTCAGCTAACAGCCGTTCGGCGAGCCGGTGTTTACGCATCACGGAGATCGCGCGTTCGCGGCCCAGTGGGGTGAAGGTGAGATGCCGGTGCTCGTCCAGCAGTAGGAGGCCGTCGCGTTCCATGCGGGCAACGGTTTGGGACACAGTCGGGCCGGAGTGGCCTAAACGTTCAGCGATGCGCGCACGCATGGGTGGGATGCCTTCTTCTTGAAGTTCCAAAACCGTGCGCAGATACATCTCTGTTGTATCGATGAGTTCAGACATGCCGTGCAACTGCTCCTTATGCATTAGCCCACCACACACGTTTGCCCACACGCATGTGGTGGCGTTACCTCACAGGCAATGGTGAGCGTCTCCAACCCGCCACCAGGCCCCGCGGGGCTCTCATGTATTAAACCCTAGTCCGTTTCCGCTTCCCAGCAGTGCTTTCGTTTTCGTTTCCGATGTCGTTAAATGAACTAAACCCAGTGTGGAGGTGGAGAAAGAGATGGAATATTCGACCGGACTGAAAATCTTCATCGCTGCCTGCTGTGCTTTCGGTTCCATTTTCACTGGAGCGAACGGCTTGCCTTTAGTGGCCGTGGCGGCCGCCGCCGGCGCAGTGTTGGCGGGAGTCTTCGCCATAGCGGAGGTTGCCCGCAACTCCCCCACACGAGGTTTTGCCGTGGGTGTTGCCGCGTCCGTGTTTTCGGTGCTGGCGGTTGGTTTTGTCCTCACAGCCGCTGAGACTGTCCCTCACTGGGCCACAGCAACCCTGGGAATCCTCAGCGCTGGGCTATGGGGTCTTTTAGCTGTTGTACATAAAGTCACCAAGCCGGACACCGCATCGGGCGCTGATCAACCTGCCTGAGACATGAAGCGGCCTGAGTCATAAAGCTGACCAGAACCCGGGGAATCCAGCTGGGATGCGAGAGACTGAAGGAACACGGTTTCGGCTGCCAATCGAAACTGACGTTCCCGAGCTAGGAGTATGAGTGAGCGAGTTTCCCCGCATCCCTGCAGACATGATTCCTGTTGATGGCCGTTTCGGCGCTGGCCCGTCCAAGGTGCGTGATGCTCAGGTTCAGGCCATTGTTGATCATAAGGACCTATTGGGGACGTCGCACCGGCAGGCGCCGGTGAAGAACCTTGTGAAGTCGGTCCAGGAGGGTGTCGCGCAGCTCTTCTCTATCCCTGAGGGCTACCAGGTGGTGTTGGGGCTCGGTGGCGCTACCGCGTTTTGGGATGCCGCCGTGTTCGGTTTGGTTGAGCGTAAGGCCCAGCATTTGGTGTTCGGGGAGTTCGGTGGCAAGTTCGCTTCCGCTACCCAGGCGGCGCCGTTCCTGGAGGATTCTGAGGTGATCGAGTCGGAGCCCGGTACGGTCCCGGAGGCTCAGGCCTCGGACGCCGATGTGTACGCGTGGCCTCATAACGAAACCTCAACTGGTGCCGCGGCTGGAGTGAAGCGTCCGGCAGGGATCTCAGAGGACGCGCTGCTGCTTGTTGATGGCACGTCCGCGGCCGGTGGCTTGCCGGTGGATGTCAAGGAAACTGACGTCTACTACTTCTCGCTGCAGAAGAACTTCGGTTCCGATGGCGGCCTGTGGGTTGCGATCATGTCGCCCCGCGCGCTCGATCGTGTGGAGCGGATCGCTGAGTCTGGCCGTTGGGTTCCCGCGTTCCTGAACCTCAAGACGGCCGTGGATAACTCGGCGAAGAACCAGACCTATAACACGCCTTCGCTTCCAACGTTGGTGTCTTTCGATGCTCAGCTGAAGTGGATGAATGAGAACGGCGGCTTGGATTGGGCTACGGCCCGCACCGCTGAGTCAAGCCAGATCATCTACGACTGGGCTGATTCCCACAGCCTCGCGAACGCGTTCGTTGAACGGGCTCAGGACCGTTCGCAGGTGATCTGCACCATCGACTTCGATGATTCTGTCGACGCAGCCTGGCTCGCTAAGGCTCTGCGCGCCAACGGCATTGTTGACACGGAACCGTACCGCAAGCTGGGACGCAACCAGCTGCGTATCGCTACGTTCGTCAACGTTGAGCCAGAGGATGTCCGTAAGCTCACCCGAGCCATCGACTTCATCCTGGAGAACCGCTAACCCGAGGTAGCTAACCTTTTTAGGATTTAAACGTTGTTGGGGCGAGGATCTTCCTCGCCCCAACAACGTTTAACACTGCAGCTATTGGTTCAGTGTCCCGCGTTACCGTTCACGGGTACCGAAAACCTGGTGCCTAGCTTTTCTTGTTGCTCCGGTGGCCACGGCGGCGACGGCGCCGGCGACGACGCTGCAACGCTTCGCGACGAGCCGCACGGTTCCCTGGAGCACCACCGGCTGCCTTGCCCGTAAGGTCTTCTTCAACGTCCGCATCGCCGGTCGCGTCTTCAGCAGCTGAGTCTTCTTCTGCCTCAACTTCCGCATCGGCCACATCACTGTGTGCGCGGCGTGGAGCATCATCCGCGTCGTCTCCAGTTTCGCTGGCGCCTTCATCGGCCTCAGCCCCGTGTCGCGTTTGCTCTTCAGCCTCTTCGGCTTCCCTCTTAGCGGCTTGCTCCTCTTTATACGCGCGCATCCGTTCTTCCCACGGAACCCAATCCGGCGCCAAAAGAGCCCCGTCGCCAGGAACCAAGCCAGACTCATTGACGGTGGGGGTCTTCCCGCGGGGTGGGCGGGTCAACGTCACATACCAACGCCAACCCACATAGCCGTCCTGGATGCATTCAAAATAGTGGGTCACCACGCGGGAATCTTCCGCGACCGCCTCCAGGTGTTCGCCCACAACCGTTTCAGGCTCGTGTTCAAGCAACGCGTCGCGGGCCTGCGTTTTGGCTTCCGCCAGCACCGAATCGAGTTTCGGTTTACGGGCCACGTTTCCTCCTTAGCGTCACACGGGATCCGGATGGCCGCGTGTGCACAACGTTCTTGACTTTTAAGCCTACGACATCGTTTAGCGCTACCATTGCACTGATGACGCAGCAGAATTTTGGCCAAGACTCTAGCCACGAAAGCCCCGCCGAGGGCGCAGGTGAAGTATTCACCGAGGACGCTCAGGCACCGCTGGATTCCCCCGAACAAGCCGCCGATGTGAAGACAGCGAGCCGCCCAGTGTGGACGGCCGTCCTAGTTATGACGGCGATCGCCGGCGTGGTCAGCTTGTTCGCTCTGCTCGGCATCTTGGTCGACTACTTCTTAGGTCTTGGCTTTGGCCGTTACTTCACTGCGGTTGGTTTATGGGGCCTGCCTACCGCTTTCGCTGGCGTCATGATCCTGATTGTGTGGGGTGCCGTTGAACGCTCCCGCGCGAACCGCCGCGTTGCGCACTCACATCCTGAAGAATAACGATGCGCTAGCGCCCTAGCATCGGCCGCGCTTCACTCCTTGCAGCATTCCTAACGCGGTCACTTCTTCATCCAGCAAGCATCTGGCTGGCGTCCTGCTACCGTTCAGCAAACATCCAGCTTCCGGCGCCATAATAAGCCCATGAAACCCAACGCATCTGAAGCTAAGTTGCTCGTTGTTGATGACGAGCCAAACATTCGTGAGCTCCTTGCTACCTCATTGCGTTTCGCTGGTTTTGACGTGGTTGCGGCGGGCACCGGCCAGGAGGCTCTCGCCGCGGTAGAGCGCGAGGAACCTGACCTTGCGGTCATGGACGTCATGTTGCCTGACCTTGATGGCTTCGAGGTGACGCGTCGCCTACGTGAAACAGGCCGGCACTTCCCTGTCGTGTTTTTGACGGCGCGTGATGACACGAGCGATAAAGTCACGGGGCTCACGGTCGGTGGTGACGACTACGTGACCAAACCGTTCTCGCTGGATGAGGTAGTTGCCCGCATCCGTGCCGTGTTGCGCCGTACCCAGCCTGAGATGGAGAACGAGATCCTAAGGGTGGCTGATCTTGAGCTTGATGATGACGCGCACGAGGTTCGCCGCCGTGGCGAGACCATCGACCTCTCCCCTACCGAGTTCAAGCTGTTGCGTTATCTCATGATGAACCCGAACCGTGTGCTTTCGAAAGCCCAGATTCTGGATCACGTATGGGAGTACGACTTCAACGGTGACGCCTCGATCGTCGAATCCTATATTTCATATCTACGCCGCAAGGTGGATGCTCCGCATGATTGGGAGCCACTGATTCACACCAAGCGGGGTGTCGGCTATTTGTTGCGCACCCCTGAAAAGCGATAGGTTCTACCTCTTTGCTGGACTGGTTTCGCCGTACTCTTCGCCGCATTTCGCTTCGGTCTAAGCTCGTTGCGATGATGGCTGGCCTCATGATGGCCGGCATCGCTGTGACGGCGTGGGGCACCGCGCAGACAACCCAAGCGGCGTTGATGGAGCGGGTGGACCGTGACTTAGCAACCAACATAGGTGAGCTGCAGACGGGCCTCGAGGTTGCGTTACGTACAGGTTCGGACCGGGTGACGGGTACTTCACCGAACGCGTTGACGTTCTTTGGTCAGCTGTATGACGAGAACGGCGAGGCTGTTCTGACGAAGGGTGTCGGGACGGTGGATCAGCCAGCGCTCCCCTCGGTCACCGCTGAAGTTGTATATGAGCATGACCGGCGCCCTTTCACGGTGGCTGGCACCGACCCGACCTCGCGTGGTTGGCGTGTCAAAGCCGTGATGCGTTCGGACCGTCCAGGCACCATGGTGATTGCGTGGCCGTTACGGGATACAGTGCGCACGGTTGAGCAGGCGACGGCCTCAATCTTGGTTGCTGGCACGCTCGCGACCATGGTGATGTCGCTGGTGGGCTACGTCATCACAACGCGGGCCTTCAAGCCGTTGTCCGATGTTGAGCGGACCGCCGCGAAGATCGCTGGCGGTGACTTGTCATTGCGTGTGCCCAAGTACCCGCTGGAGACCGAAGTCGGTAGCCTTTCGGAGTCTTTGAACGTCATGTTGTCCCGGATTGAGTCCGCGTTCAAGGCACAGCAGGTTTCCGAGGAGAAGATGCGGCGCTTCATCCAGGACGCCTCGCACGAGTTACGAACGCCGTTGGTGACGATCCGCGGCTATTCGGAACTGTATCGTCACGGCGGCATCCCTGTTGGTGAGCCGTTGGATCAGGCGATGGGCCGGGTCGAGTCTGAAGCTAAGCGGATGACTCAGTTGGTTGAGGACTTGTTGACGCTGGCTCGCCTGGATGAAGAACGCCCGCTGGAATCGCAGGAAGTAGATTTGCTGATTCTTGCGCACGATGCGGTGGCTGATGCCCGCGTGAGCGCACCTGATCGGACCATCAGTTTGGTAGGGATCGATGGCGAGCCTCCTGTTTCTGCGCCGACGCGCGGAGATGAGGCGAAGCTGCGTCAGGTTTTGGTGAACCTCATGACGAACGCGATGCGGTATACGCCGGAGGGCTCCCCGATTGAGGTTGCAGTGGGTTCCCGTTCGGTGGTTGAGGGGCATGACGTCGTGGTTCTTGCGATCGTGGATCATGGCCCAGGTATTAAGCCGGAGGATGCGCACCGTATTTTTGAGCGGTTCTATCGGGGTGATGAGTCACGTGACCGTGAGACCGGAGGCACCGGTCTGGGCCTGGCGATTGTTGCGGCGATCGCTAAACAGCACGACGGCAGCGTCGTGATCACTGATACCCCCGGTGGTGGGGCCACACTCGAGTTGCGCTTGCCGAGGATTGAGCTTTCAGAGATGGAAGACAGCTACGACGACAGCGATGACGACACTGACGACGACAGCGGCAACCTGGGTGACACCGGCAACCTGGGTGACAGCGACCGACCGGATGACAGCGGCAACGACGCCGTGCCTGGGGTTTCTGGTCGCTTGATGCCGCCACCTCCCCCAGAGAGTTAGAAGCTTCGGAACAGTAGTGTGAGGGTTGCAGCGGGGTGAGGGTTGCAGAAGCGCCAACTGCGCCGTCCCGTTATTCACAGGGGCTCAGACTCCCGTACTTGTCCACATCTTTTGGTGATGCGACCGAGTCGAGTCGGTGTTTTCATAACGTGGTGACCAGGGCCAAGAACGGACCTGAATCAACACCATTCCAATTTGTGGAGGTTTTCACCATGGCAATGTTCGCAACCGATACTGGACTCATGCGGCAGAAGTCGGCAGCTGTTTTGGCTACCGCGGAACGTGTACGTGCTGAGGTCGATAGCATGCGTGCTTCGCTCACTGAACTGCAGGGCACGTGGAGCGGTTCGGCGTCCGCTAACTTTCAAAACATCGTTGCGCAGTGGCGGGCCACCCAGGCCCGCGTTGAAGAGTCACTGTCTCAGATTTCCGCTGCTCTCACGCGTGCGTCTGAACAGTATGACCAGGTTGAGCAGGCGAACATGAGCCTGTTCGCTCAGTAGCCTTGCATCACGCTGAAGGTATCCCGGCCGCGGTGGTGCCGCCAACCTCGGGCGGCGCCCTCTAGGCTGGGGTGCATGACGATTCTGATTGATCCTCCCGTGTGGCCGGCCCACGGAACCCACTTTTCACATGTGGTGTCAGATACGTCTTTGGAGGAGCTTCACGCGTTTGCGCAGCGCGCGGGTCTTCCTCAGCAGGCTTTCGACCATGACCATTACGACGTCCCACTGCGAGTCTATGAATCCCTCATCGCACTGGGCGCGGTCCCAGTCTCAGCTGCTGAGCTGACTAGGAGGTTGCGGGACTCAGGCTTGCGCGTTCCAGCACGTGATCGCATCGAGCGTATTGAAACCCGCCTGGCGAGCGAATTCGAGCGCCTGTTGCCGGGGCAGGCAGGGTTGTGCCGTGGGTTGCTTGAGCGGTGGAAGGAACCGCACCGCCGCTATCACGACCTGCGGCATTTGAATCAGGTGCTCGCCAGCATCAACACGATCGCAACATCTTCCGGTATGGATGATATGCACGGTGGCCGAACCGCCGTGCGTACCGCGCGTTTGGCCGCGTGGTGGCATGACGCGGTCTACGAGGGCAAACCTGGCGAGGACGAACACGCATCAGCCGAATTAGCGGCTCAACAGCTCCAGGGTGTCGTGGAGCATGATGTTGTGCACCGTGTTTATCGCGCGATCCTGGCAACCGCTGATCACGCCGCTTACGCTCGGGAGGCAGTTCAGGGGCGGGGCGAGGTTGATGCAGGAGTGAGCGTGTTGCTGGATGCGGATTTGTCTGTTCTGGCGCGCCCCCACGCCGGTTATCAGCGCTATGTTTTGGATGTCCGCAACGAATACGCGCACGTTCCTGACGAGGATTTCGTTGCGGGACGAACCCGTATTTTGAAGGGAATGCTGGCAACACCGCAGCTCTACATCACGGATTTCGCGGTACAGAACTGGGAAGCTAAAGCAAGGTCTAATATCGCTGGAGAGCTGGCCCGCTTGAACATCCATCATTAGCTAGACCGCTACCGCAACGAGGGCGGATCAGGAGACTTTTCCTTGGTCCGCCCTAAAATTTACCCCTCATACTATGGCAGACATAGTACGTCACGTGTAGGATCAGATGTGAGACATCAGACACGAGGAACGGAGATGACATGATCAGCGGAGATGTCATCCGCGGCGTGATCGACATTCTTGTTCTCGAATGCGTCTGGGATGAACCTTCATACGGATACGCGATATCCAAGCACATCGAAAACCGGGCAGCCGGGCGCTACAGCATCAAGGAGACCACGCTGTATTCGGCCATGCGCAGGCTAGAGAACGCAGGTTCTCTCGAATCCTTCAAAGGGGCCTCGGAGACCGGCCGCCCCCGCACCTACTACCGAATCACCGACGATGGCCGCAGCTTTTATCTGGCACGGTGCCAAGAGTGGCTTGCCACCGTCGAGATAGTCAGTCTTTTCATCAGGAATGAGGAGCTATCATGAACGCAATCCAGAGCTACATCGAAAACATGTTCAATGCACTGCCTGATTCCCGTGAGGTCAGGCGGGCCCGATCCGAACTGCTACAGATGTGCGAAGACCGCTACAGCGAGCTCCGCGCGTCCGGGGCAAGCGACAACGAAGCCGTGGGTAAGGTCATCACACAGTTCGGCAACCTGGACGAACTCGCTGATGAGCTGGGGATCCGCACCGAATTCGAAACCTCCCGAGAATCTTCGGTACACCTTTCGAAAGTGGACGCTGAGAACTTCTTGCGTCAGCGCCGCCGCACCGCTCGCTTCGTCGCGGTAGGGGTCTTCCTCATCCTGCTGGGGTGCGGTTTCATCGCTACGTTCGGCATAGCCAATGATTCACCGCGCGGTGCGTTCTTCACGAATACCGGCCCGTTATCTCCACTGTCTGTCGGTTTGGCTGGCCTGTTCGTTTCCGTGGCGATCGGTGTTGCCCTGTTCTTCGTATCTGGCTCTTCCCGTAATGGAGTCAGTCTCAACGAGTTCGACTCAGTTGATCTTGAACCGAATGTTCTGCTCGCATACGAAAGAGAGAAGAAGCAACGTTCAACGCGCACTAGCTTCTTGATGGGCGCTGGCGTGGCGCTCATCATTCTGGCGGTAGCTGCAATGGCTATTTGCGGCGCGGAAGCCGATGCTTCAACAACCCCTGAACGCTTCCATCAGGTCGGTTTGATGATCCTCTTCCCACTCACTGGTATTGGTGTTGGCTTCCTGACTATCGGCGGGATTGAACGTAGCGCCTATAACCAGTTGACCTCAACGCGCGACTACGCGCCGGAGAAGTTGGAGGCCCGCCGCAAGATCGACCGGATCGCCGGCCCTTACTGGTGCTTTGCCACTTTGGTCTTCCTTGTGTGGGCGTTCGCGTTCGACGCGTGGAGCACGGCTTGGGTGATCTGGCCTATCGCAGGTGTCCTGTTCGGGCTGATCGCCGCGCTCATCTCTTCTAGAGCAGAGGTGAACGTAGAGCCAAGGTGAAACAGTTGAGGCCCCGAACACGCTTCGTGTTCGGGGCCTCAACTGTGTTCTGTAGGTTGCCCCGTTCTAGGAACTACCCTGTTCCGCGGGTTCGGGTGAACCGCACGGTTAGGCGGGCATTACATCATGCCCATGCCGCCCATCTGGTCTGCACCTGGCATCTCTGGAGCCTTCTCAGGGATGTCGGCGACAACGGCTTCGGTGGTGAGGAACAGACCAGCGATGGATGCCGCGTTCTGCAGTGCAGAGCGGGTCACCTTGACTGGGTCGTTCACGCCGTCTTCGAGCAGGTTGACGTACTCGCCGGTTGCGGCGTTGAGGCCGAAGCCTGGCTCGAGACCGCGGACCTTATCAACCACAACGCCTGGCTCCATGCCTGCGTTGATAGCGATCTGCTTGAGTGGTGCCTCGATAGCGACCTTGACGATGTTCGCGCCGGTTGCTTCGTCGCCTTCCAGGTTGAGGCCAGCGAACGCCTTCTCGCCTGCCTGGATCAACGCGACGCCACCGCCTGGGACGATACCCTCGTCGACGGCTGCCTTTGCGTTACGGACGGCGTCTTCGATGCGGTGCTTGCGTTCCTTAAGCTCAACCTCAGTTGCGGCACCTGCCTTGAGAACAGCCACGCCACCTGCGAGCTTCGCGAGGCGCTCCTGGAGCTTCTCGCGGTCGTAGTCGGATTCGGTAGCGTCCAGCTCGGCGCGCAACTGTGCAACGCGGCCGGCGATCTCCTCGGCGGAGCCTGCGCCCTCGACGATCGTGGTTTCGTCCTTGGTGACAACAACCTTGCGGGCGGTACCCAGCATGTCCAGCGTCGTGTTCTCCAGCGAGAGGCCTACTTCTTCGGAAATGACCTGGCCGCCGGTCAAGATCGCGATGTCGGCGAGCATCGCCTTGCGGCGGTCACCGAAACCTGGGGCCTTGACGGCAACGGACTTGAAGGTACCGCGCAGCTTGTTGACAACTAGGGTGGCCAGCGGCTCGCCCTCGACGTCTTCGGCGATGATCAGCAACGGCTTGCCGGACTGCATGACCTTCTCCAGGACAGGGACGATGTCCTTGACCGCGGAGATCTTCGAGTTGACGATCAAGATGTATGGGTCTTCAAGCACAGTCTCCTGACGCTCGGCATCGGAGACGAAGTATGCAGAGATGAAGCCCTTATCGAAGCGCATACCTTCGGTAAGTTCGAGGTCGAGCCCGAAAGTGTTGGACTCCTCGACGGTGATGACGCCTTCCTTGCCCACCTTGTCGAGGGCTTCAGCGATCAGTTCACCGATCTGCTTATCTCCTGCGGAGATCGATGCGGTTGCTGCGATCTCTTCCTTGGTTTCGATCTCCTTAGCGGAGCCGAGCAGCTGCTCGGTAACCGCGTCAACAGCTTTCTCGATGCCGCGGCGGATAGCGATCGGGTCAGCGCCAGCGGCTACGTTGCGAAGGCCTTCCTTCACGAGAGCCTGGGCGAGGACGGTAGCGGTGGTCGTGCCGTCGCCTGCTACGTCGTCAGTCTTCTTAGCGACTTCCTTGACGAGCTCCGCGCCGATCTTCTCGTATGGGTCTTCGAGTTCGATTTCCTTTGCGATGGAGACGCCGTCGTTGGTGATGGTGGGTGCGCCCCACTTCTTCTCCAGAACAACGTTGCGACCGCGTGGGCCGAGGGTTACCTTGACTGCGTCGGCCAGCTGGTTGAGGCCGGATTCGAGTCCGCGGCGTGCTTCCTCGTCGAATGCAATGGTCTTTGCCATGGATTCAGATGTTCCTTTCCGGAAACGTCTAGTGAAAGCATTTCTGTCCCATCTCAAGGTCGCGCCCGCGACGGTACGGGGCGTAGCGCCCCTCACTTCCTCGAGTGGTCTCGAAACACACAACCACCATTTCTGGCAGTCAGCGCGCTCGAGTGCTAATACCATGTTGGCACTCTGACCACGAGAGTGCAAGATAGATGCGTTTGCGTGCGCCCACAGCGCAATCTAGCGAGGCGTGTAGTCCGCTCCGAGCACCACGGTGATGTCGCTCGGGATGTTCTGGTGCTGATACGTCCCGGAGATCCCCAGGCTCCGAGCGACCTTCGCCGCGACCTGCGCGTCAGCTTCATTCTTGTAGTACACGAGGCTCGTGCTCTCGGGGCGGCTCCACTGCCCAGCAACTCTTGGCTGGAAGCCCTGCTGGGTCAGGTAGTTGGCTGCACCGCGCGCCATCCCGTTACGGTTGGTCGAGTTATAGACCGCCAACGGCACATCACGATCTTCACGAGCCGGCTCGCTACTTTCCTCGTCCTCACTTGGTGATTCGCTGCTCTCCGGCGACTCGCTCGATTCTTCGCTTTCGGCTTCTTCAGAGCTGGAGCCTCCAGAGTCCGCGCTTCCAGATTCAGCGCCGTCGGCACCCGAGCCTTCCGTGTCAGACTCGCTCGGGCTCGGTTCCTCAGATTCCGTATCGCTTGCGCTCGCCTCTTCTGTTGTGGATGGCGAGGCTTGAGGTTGCTCGGTTTGTTTCTCGTCTTTTTTGAAGTCGCCGAATGCTTCGGCGGCCCACGGCCTCACAACGATGTACATCACGAGCCCCACCACCAGCACGAACGCTCCAACGATCAGAAGCGGCCGCAACCGCTTAGTTGGGGACGGGAATTCAACCCAGTTCCTGTGAGCGCCAACCCGTTTGGATGTCTCGGGCACTGAGTCGAATTCGTCGGTGGGGTATCGATTGGCCATGGTTGTCCTATCCCTCCATACTCGTTGCCCGGGTGTTGCCGGCGGCGGCCGTGCGCGCGGCTCGTTGTTGTTGTAGCCGCTCCACCACGTAGGGCGCATAGCGGCGGGCTACTGGCTGGTCGATGAGCCCATTGAGGATCTGGTAGTACTGCGTTGCTGTGAGTCCAAAGTTGGCGCGGATCGCGTCTTCTTTGGCGCCACTATATTTATAGGTCTTCTTCTCAAAGTCGAGGATCCCGCGATGCAGTTCGGGGAGGGTTTCATCCCCCGCTGCGGTCTCCCCCGCTGGAGAGTCTTCTGACTCAAGATTGGGATCGGTCAAGTTGGGTTCGGTCAAGGAGTGCCGGGGTTGAGGTGTTTCAGCCACTGCGCTCCTTTGCTTGGTGTGCTATGCGGCGGCCCGCTTCTGGCCTAGCCTTCTGGCCTACCCCTCGGGCTTGTCCGTCTGGTGTGGCCGTCTAGTTTCGCCGCGGTGCGTGTTTCATTCTAACCGTCGCACATGCCAGCATTGATTCATGAGTGCATTACCGGCTGATGCGTTACCTGCTGTAATCGTCCCGACGAGCGCGGAGGTCTCCGCTGATCCCTCCAGTTGGTTCCCGCGCTGGCGTGAACGGTGGCTGAGCTGGGGTGTCGCACCGGCCTGGTGTGATGTTTTGGCTGGCTTGGGTCCGCAGCTGGGGCGTGTGGGGGACGAGTTGGCTGCCCGCCTTGCCGCGGGCGAGCGTATTCTGCCGGCTCCGCAACATGTGTTCCGTGCTTTGTCTATTCCCCCGGAGGACGTCCGGGTCCTGATTATTGGGCAGGACCCTTACCCGACTGAGGGGCATCCGATCGGCCTAGCTTTCGCGTGTGATGCGTCAGTGCGGCCGCTTCCCCGTAGCTTGGTGAATATTTACCGTGAGCTTGCTGACGATGTGGGGCTCGCCCCGGCCGCGCACGGTGATCTTTCGCGGTGGCTGGCTCAGGGCGTGATGCTGTTGAACTCCTCGCTGACGGTGACTCGTGGCGAGGCTGGCTCTCATTCGCGTTGCGGTTGGCACGAGGTCACGGGCGCGATCGTGTCGGAGCTGGGTCGGCGCGGGGCACGTCGGCAAGGATCTGGTCAGCACGGACCTGGTCGTTACGGATCTGGTCATTACGGATCTGGGCAACAGACGCAGGGGCAATACGGCGCGGGCGCTCCTGTTTGCATACTGTGGGGCCGGCATGCCCAAAGTTTCGAGCCCATGCTTCAGGAGCATCCGGTGATCAAGAGCGCGCACCCTTCGCCGTTGTCGGCCCGTCGCGGCTTTTTCGGTTCGCGTCCTTTTTCACGCGCGAATCAGGCCCTGGTCTCGATGGGGTATGACCCCATCGACTGGACCGTGTAGCGGCGTTAGCGGCGGCGGAAGCGCTGCTTGGTTGCTCGGTTATGTGCGGAGGTGAAGGGGCGTGCTAGGAGGTCACCGAACGCGGCGCCCACGGCGATAGCCATGATGATCGAGAACGAGACGACCATGCCTGCGATCGACGTGGAGATACCTTCTGCTTGTTGAACCATCGCGTACATGGAGCGGAAGATCGCAAGTCCGGGAAGAATGATGATCACTGATGGGACGATCAGGATCAGCGATGGAATGTTAAGCCGTTGAGCTAGTAAGCGTGCAAGCAGGCCCATGACTGTCGCGGCGACCGCAGGGGTTGCGCGTGGCCCCACGTTGAGGGTGTTAGCGAAGATCCAGAACGTCGAGTAGCCGGCGAGCACAACGAGCGCGATGGCGATGAGGTGCCGTGGCGCGACCTGCTGGATGACGGCCCCGCTCAGGACTGCGAAGACCGCGAGTAGCGCGAGCACCCAGAACGGGAGGTTGTTGCCTGCAGGGGGCCGGGCGAGGTCGATTTCGCTGAGGTTGAAGAAGCCCGCAACATAGGCGCCGGCCATGACGCCGGTGATGATCGCCGCGTAGATGATGAGCGCTGAGAACAGTCTGGAGACCGCGGTGAGCGGAAACCCGTAGATCGCATCTTGCACTGCGGAGACGAACCGGCCGGCGGGCAGGATCAGCATGAGCCCACCGGCAACCACCATTTCGGGGTTGTTGATGATCTCGTAGTTATAGAGCACGAGCGCGATGATGGTCGCCAGCAGCGTACTGGATGCGACGTTGAAGAATTCCGGGACTCGCCATTTGATGTTGAGCCTGGTGACGGTCGTGATGAACGCCTGGGTGAAGAACACCGCGGTTGCGGCGCGCCAACCACCGCCGATGAAGACCACGAAGAGGGTCGCGAACGCGAGACTTCCGATGAACGTGACCTTCGCCGAGTACGGGTGCCTGTACCGGCGGATTGCACGCATGCGCGCTTGGGCCGCTTCCATTTCCACACGGCCCGCGGAGATGTCGGAGACCAGTTGGTGCAGTGCGGCAAGCGACTTGTAGTTGTCGGAGAAGGAACGCACCACTCGCATCACAGAGACCGGCATGCCTTCTGGTGGGGTCCAGTTGAGGTGGATCGACTGGTTCGTGATGTCCATGTCCACGTGCCGCAGCCCGCACGAGGCGGTTACCGCGATGACCGCGGTCTCAACTTCTTGCGCGCCGGAGCCCCACCGCAGCATGAGTTCGGCGATGTCGAGCGCGAACCGCATTGCGCGTCGTACGTTTTCGGCTTCCTTTTCCGCTTCAGCTTGGGGGTCGGTGCGGGCGGCAGCTTGTTCAAAGGGTGAGCCGATGAGCCTGTCAACAATGTTGAACGTGGTTGTTGCTGGCGCTTCACCCTGGATCATGCCGCGCAGCCCGCGCACGAGTGGGGCTGTCACCGCGTGCTGTTCTGGCGAGTGTGGCTTGGTTTTGTGCTTCCGGCCGTGCGGATTCTCGGCTGTTGTTCTTGGGGCATCAGTGTTTGTGCCGTCTGGTTTTGTGCCGTCTGGTTTCCCGCGGCGATGCGGCACACGGAGCCCGCGGGAACCCCGCTTCTTGTGTGGCTGCGAGACACCGTGCGTTTCAAGGGCACCGTGTTGTTGTGAGACACCGCGCTGTTGTGAGACACCGTGCTGTTGTGAAATACCGCGCGGTTGCGGGGCACCTGCCGGCGTGACTGTGCCGAGCGATGTGGTGCCTGTCGGGCTGCCGCTGTCTGTGTTGTTGCCCGTGCCTGTGGCGGGGGTTTGTTCTTCAGAGATTTGGGCGGCTTCAAGCGAACGGAGAATCGAGCCTTGGCGTTGCGCTACGGTCCACACGGAGGTCGCCGATGTGTCGGCGCGGTGGGTTGAGTCGTGGGTAGGGTCCGTTGCCTCTTCACGAGCATCGTTGCCGGTTGCATCGTGGGCTTCTTCGCTGAGGTGTTCGTCGTGCTCTGCTCGGATGCCGCGTATGGACGGCGGTGGCACGGCAGGCAGTGGAATGTTCGGGTCGAAGGTGCTCGGATACTGTCTGGAAGGCCCGTTGCCTGTTTGGTGCGGCCTTGAGGAGGGCATGTTCGAGGAGGGGACGTTCTTGTTGTCGCGGCCGTTTTGGGGTTGGCGTGGGTTCTGACTGTTAGACATGCGGGTGTCTCCCCCTCACCTATTGATGCCGCGGCAGAATAGAGCGAGCCTCATGCGTGTCGCCGTCCCACGGTCTTTTTGATGCGGTCTTATTGTGCACCTGAGTGTTCTTGCTGTGCACATTTTGTTGCATACGTTGCGTATTGCGCCTCTCACCACTTTAGGACGTGGCGCGTACGCACGCATTCCGTGCACGTAAATATCGGGAAAGCCCCGAGTCCGTGAGTGAACTCGGGGCTTGCGCGTGGATCCTACTGGAGTATCCACAGAACCGCGTATTCTCAAGGATCTTTGGGTGACTTTCTCCGCTGTGACAGTTTTGTGGCAGTTCGGATTCTTCTATGACCGTCTGAGGCCCCTGGATCCCGCTGTGTACCTCCACCGCGGGGCGAGCGATTCCACGCCGCCCGTGTGCGCTTTTCGAGGCGGGAAAAAGGCCGGGGAGATATCGCAATGCCGGCGGGAGCGAGTAGCCAGCGACGCGGGAGGGGTGACCCCGTGGAGCGTGTGGTTCGTGCCTGTACGGTCTGCACGGGGCGCGGGTGAGGCGGTTCCGTGTGAGGCACCACAGCGAGCGCTCACCGTGAGGTGTATGGGGGTGCTGTGAGGGGTTGCCCCCGTAGGGGGAGGGTCTGAGGGGTCAGTGGCTCGGTTCTCCGGCCGGGTGTGTAGTTTGTGTAGTCTCTTGCCCATCGTTTCTTAAAAGAGAGAGTTAAGGACTGATAGGCAGCTGCCTACATTAACTACACGCTCGCCCGTCATGCGCCGGGATGTTGCAACAGAAAAGGCCCGGCCTGTGAGGGATGTCCCCAATGAAGCCGGGCCTTTCTAGTCTGTCCCGTGTGGTGTTACGCCGCGTCTTGGTCAGTTATGCGGCCTATGAGCCGGATACGTAGCCAGCGCTGCCCACCTCCTACTCGTTTGCACACAAATTCTTTCTTGATCATCTGGTTCTTGATCTCTCGTTCACTCAGGTACTTATCGCCGGGTTGCAATGATTCGTTGACCGCTCGAGCGAACACACGCGCCGGGGTCGAGTAGCCATCCCCTACCTCGGTAAATTCCTCGATGAACCGCTGTAGTTGATCACTGTCTAGCTCGTATTCGGTGCGTGCCTTTTTCACGCTCTCGGGTTCTTTGAGGCGGTGCTGTTGGTAAGAGTGCCACCCCTGGATGAGCCAGTCTAGGACTGCCTGACGTTCCTTGTCTGTCGATAGTTTCATGGGTAGATCCATATCTTCGCGTCCCTCGAATGATTCGGTGAACTCGATGATGCTTAACCGTGTCCAGATTGTCGGGTCGTTCACGTCGATCACGGGTAGATCGTTTGTTAGTAGCGTGATCGTGTGTGACGGGGTGAACTCGAAGAAGTCTTTGCCCATGAGCTTGGCCTTGAGCTGGTCGCCGCCGGTGAGCCTTTTCACGAACGCTTGGTCTAGTCGCACGCCGTGAGGGAGCTCGTGGGCTACTGCTAGGCGTAACCCCTTTAGGTCAGCAAGGTTTGAATAGTCCTGTGCCTTCATCTCGTTGGGGCGCGAAGACTGCATGAGAAGACTGTTCTCGGTGCTGCCCGCGTAGCTACTTAGTGCGCCGGTGATCGCTTCCATCAGTAGAGACTTAGCGTTACGGCCCCGGCCCACAAGAATAAACAGCTTGTGATCTCGGATGCGCCCGTTCAGGGCTGACCCCATAACTCGTTGGAAGTACTCGCGCGCGTCCTTATCGGGTAGGCACTCGTGAAGTGTCTTTTGGAACACGCTGCCCTCGTAGCTGTTTTCGACGTACCCGGCCCCGGTGATCTTCGTTAGTAGAAGGTCGCGGTCAGGCCCTGTGAGCTGTCCAGTGTCTAGGTTGTAGACGCCGGTCGTGGTGTTCAGAAGCTCCGGTTTGGTGTCGAACTCTGTCGCTGGGGTGTACACCTCGCCGCTTCGTGCAGCTCGCTTGAATACGCCGTCAGCCCCTGCTTCTTGGCTGACCCGGGCTAGGGCTGTCTGCAGTCGTTTATCGCCTCGTCGCAGCGCAAACGCTTCGTCGTAGCTGTACTGCATCACTTGTTGAAGGCATGCCTCGACAGCGACTTTGCCCCGGTCTTGCTCCCACCGCAGCCCAGTCCAGGTCATCCATTCCCATTCTCGGTTGTAACGGATCAACCGCGGGTTAGCACGATGAGCCTTTTGGCCATCAGAACATCTTTCTCCAGGTCTTCTTCTTCCCAATCAGATGGCGGGATGAGGGGAAGCCTTACGGTTATGAGGAAGTTATCTTCTGTGTTGATGGCAGGCCTAATTACGGCCACGCTTGTTGCTGGTTCTTCAGAGGCCCATGCTTCGATGGTGCCCGAAGATGCTGAAACAATGGTGCTACTGGAACAGTTGGAGACTTCAGCAGATCCATACGCTGCACTGGATGAAATGAGCGAGTCTGACCAGGAAACGCTGTTGCAGGAATTCGAAGAGATGGATGCGGAACAGGTCGCCGAGATCTTTGCGCCCAATGGGGAAATTTCGGTTTCTTCTGCCGCTAGCGTTGGCATCCGTAGCGTTGCAAGCCCAGCATACAGCGATATTGTTTCGTCCTTCTTCGAAAAGGCTGCTTGCGTAATCCATGTAGATCTCGTGTCGTGTAACAAAGCGGCCAAGGACGCGAACAAGGCCACAGCATCGGCAAAAAGCTTTCCCTAAATCACTGCATAATGGCAAGGGAGATGCCTACCGTCACTGTTACTGGAATGCCTTGATGACCATCAGCATCGGTGAGAATGGTGCGATGAAGATTGCTTCAAATCACGAAGCGGTTCGTAACGGACCGGCGCGTGAAAAGAAGATGGACCTAGCCAACAACAAGACTGGTCGATCGGTAGGCAAGGCACAAAAAACAGCTTCGAAGAGCAGTGCTAAGTGCAAGTCTTTGGCCAACCAGAACAAGCTGGTTACCCTCAAAAATCATTGAATGCGAGCATGAAAACTACTAAACGACTGTCTTTGAAAATTATCCCTGTGACTGCTCTGGCCGTGCTGATGGCTGATTGCGCTACGCAAGGTTCATACGAGGAAACGCTAATTTCTGAGGCGAAGCCTGGTAAAACTGTGATGCTTCCGCAGCAGGATTCGCCCATGGAATCTTGGGAACGTGTTGCAGTGGTGTGCCCGTATTCCTCGGCTTCTGCAGATCTGCCTGCCCCTATGAAAAACGTGGTGGATCAGTTGGATGCTGACTCCGGGGACCAGCGACAGTGGTTGGTCTTTGGACAAGGAAATGATGCTCAGCCGGTTGAGTTGAGCCGTTCGAAGGTTGATTTCTGCTCCGGAAAGACAGACTATGTGAAGGCGTTCCCGGCCGATCAGCAATGGTCGGTACAGGAAGGCCCTGAAGGAACCATGGAGTTGTCTC
The DNA here is from genome assembly GCF_001807395.1 of Arthrobacter sp. HMSC06H05. NCBI lineage: Bacteria > Bacillati > Actinomycetota > Actinomycetes > Micrococcales > Micrococcaceae > Arthrobacter > Arthrobacter sp. HMSC06H05. The sequence goes on from NZ_KV788984.1 coordinate 164,723, forward strand.
CTACTAATTCGCAGGGATCTTCCTCATAGGGGTCTTCTTGTTGGTTTGAAAAAGGCTGCCAGTGAGCAATAGCTCTTTAGCAGCCTTTTCGTGGCTTAAGGGGAGTAGCCGAGGTTACGTATGGCTTGGTTTTGTATATATGTGATTACTTCTACGCGTTGCCGGGGAGAAGGCGGCGCCTATGAGAGGAACTTTTCCACGTTCTCGTAGTAGTCCTGTGAGAGCTTCACATCTTGGCCATAGGACTTTTGGGAGAAGTGCACGAGTTCGAGCAGTCCTGCAGGAATGCCCGGGCCGGTAACGATGGCACGGCCTCTAGGCAGTGCGCCGAGGTCGGAGACTTCCAGGATAGATTCTCGCTGCATCGAGCTGGATACGATACGCCCTCAGCTCTCCGCGGGCGATGAGCCGCCTAATCGTGCGAAGGCTGACGTTGAGCCTCTCAGCCGCCTGTTCGGCGCTCAGCTGTTCGGTGAGTTTGTTTTGCTGTTTGGTGGTGATCACTTTGCCACCCCCCTGCAGTATGCCGACGAGCGCGTCGGCCTGTTCAGGGGTCACTGTCGCACCGTTAGCGGCCTCGCGTGTGATGAGGGCATGGAATCTTAGCGGCGGTGAGTGTCTGCCGTGCTAGGGCACGTTCTGGGGTTCTTTCGCCGTGGATCCTGCAGGTAGATGCGTAGATAGAACGCGCGTGTTCAGGTGTTAAAAACAACATGAGAGCGGTGACTGCTCTTGTGCCCCGCCCCCGCGGTGCTGAACCTGCCGTTTGATGGAGATGAAGTACTGTGTGCCGTTTCGTCCCTGTGTGGTGTAGAAGTCGCTGCGACGTAGCTCGAGCACTTCGCCCATGCGTAGCCCCGCCCATGCGGCGATGTAGACGGCGAAGCGGACGTGAGGCTTCATCTCTGCGGCGATTCCTGCGACCTGCTCAGGTGTGGCGATGCGTACCCGGTTAGGATCCTTCACGGGGGTGCGGGGTTTCATCTCCAGCCCCTTCGAACGGCGAGCGCTCGATCACTCGATCGAAGTCATACGGTAGACCGCGGGCCTTGCCGATCGCGTAGTTGAACATCGTGCGCACCATGCTGAAAACATCGTGGCTGACTCCGTCCCCTTTGTCTTCGTGCAGTCTGTCGTACCAGTCCATGATGATCTTCGGGGTGACCTCTACGACTGGCATTGATCCGAGCACGGGGCGGGCGTGGACTCTGTACTTGGATTCTCTGGAGTAGATCGTGCTGACGGTCAGTCCTCGAGAGTGTTCGTATTCCTCGAAGTCTCGGTAAAGGTCATCCACCGTGTACCTGTTGCGGGCGGCCTCTCGTTCGGTGGCTTCTGCTGCAGCTCGCTCAGCCGCTTTTCTTTCTCTTGGTGTGGTGAACGTTCCCTGCGCTATGTCTGCCCGTGCGATAGCCAGCGCCGCCTTCGCGTGTGTCAGTGTCGTGTAGACGCCTAGGCTGACCGATTCACCCTATGCACTATTCGGACGCGGTACTTCCCGCGGTGCTCTGCAATGCCTCGCGGCAGCTTCTTCTTCGTGGTCATCACGCCCCGCTCGGTCCAGGTGTGGCAGTTTTGTGGCAGTCTGTGGCAGTTTTCCTGTCACTTAGTGTCACTATGTGAGTATATGCCGGCGACGTGAAAACCCGGATTTTCCGCGTGATTACAAGGAAAAGCCCCGAGTTCGTGAGTGAACTCGGGGCTTTTAAGTGGATCCTACTGGACTCGAACCAGCGACCTCTCGCGTGTGAAGCGAACGCTCTAACCAGCTGAGCTAAGGATCCTAGACGATATTCCTTTACGGTAATATCCTCGAGCCCCCTGCCGGATTCGAACCGGCGACCTACTGTTTACAAGACAGTTGCTCTGGCCAGCTGAGCTAAGGAGGCTTACCGTGCCCGTGCGTTCAGGCACGATAACCAATCTTACGACATTCGCCGGATAAACACACACTCGCTTGTCACGTGTAGGTGTCTACTTGGCGTCATCGATTTTGGTCTGGAGCCAGTTCTCGAAGCTCGGTTCTTGTTCGCCGTCCCACCGTTCGCCGTTCACAAAGACGCTTGGGGTTCCACGCACACCATCTTCACGTGCCTGGTGGTCGGCGTTTGCGATCCATGGGCGGAAGCGGCCTTCGGTGACGCAGCTGTCAATCTTGCCTTCAACGCCGTGCTTCTTGGCAAGATCGATGAGTTCCTGGTTCTTCAGCTCGCCCTGGTTCATGTGTGTCTCGAACACGTCGTTGAGAACAGCGTTGTATGCGTCCGGCTTAGCGTCAGCCACACACGCGAGCATGTTGACGGCACGCGAGGAGAAGTTGCTTGGTGAGCCGCGGTCCAGGTACGGGACCATGCGTTGTTCCAACGTGATCTCGCCTGCTTCAAGCTTCTGGTTCAACAGCGGGCCAAAAGCCCTCTCGAATTCGAAGCAGTGCGGGCACGCAGGGTCAGCGTAAACGATCACCTGGACCGGTTTAGCGTTCGCGTCAGCGCCACTAATGTTCACGTCCTCTGCAGGAGCAGGCGGATCCCCTTCCGGGCGTTTGACTGTGCCGCTGAGGTTGAATTCTTTCGCTTCGTTCGGGCTCGTGAAAACCACACCGCCGTATTCGTTACCGGTCTTAGGGTACGAGCTTTCTGAATGCTGCTCTTCGTCCTGGTTCTTGAGGGCGATGATGATCACCACGGCTACCGCGACAACGATCAGCACGGTAGCGGCAATAGCGGCCTTGATGAGGTTAGCGCGGCGGCGCTGCGCCTTCTGCGTTGCGATGCGCTGCTGCTCCGCTTGTTCACGGGCGGCCTGAACACGGTCCTGATTATTCGAGGAACGCGGTGGATTCTTTGCCATGCTCAGTAACGTCCTTATTGAATCGGTTTTGTGTATTGCCTACACGGCACTCAATTCAAACATTATACGTGCCCGGGCTTATCCCAAGCTCAATGTAGCGTTTCAACGAGTGAGCGGCCCGCTAGTAGGCCCGAGAACACCGCACCACCCAGGAACGTGCCTTCGAGCGCTCGATAACCGTGCACGCCTCCACCGCCGAAGCCAGCGGCTTCGCCAGCCGCCCAAAGCCCCGGCAAGACCTCGCCGTCGCTTCCGATAACCCGTGATGCCAGGTCTGTCTGCAGGCCGCCTAGCGATTTGCGTGTGAGGATGTGAAGCCGCACCGCAACAAGCGGCCCCGCCGCTGGGTCGAGGAGCTTGTGCGGCTTGGTGGTGCGGATCATCCGGTCGCCGCGGAAAGCCCGGGAGTTGTGGATCCCCTGGATTTGGGCGTCTTTCGAGAACGGGTTGTCGATCTGCAGGTCGCGTGCCTGAATCTGCGCCCGCAGCTCATCGCCGTCGATGAGCTCTTCCCCGACCAACTGATTCATTTGCGGCACGAGCTTCTCTAGGGTTTCGGCGGTCAAGAAGTCCTGGCCTTGGCGTTGGAAGCGCCGCACCGGTCCGGAGATTCCGGAAGACAAGCGTGAGGCGAGCACTCTGGCCATCTTCCCCGATGTGATGTCCGGGTTTTGTTCGGAGCCGGAGAGCGCGAATTCTTTCGCGAGGATCCGTTCGTTGACGATGAACCACGAATGCTCATAGTCCTTAATATCTTCCGTTGTGCGCAGGTACTTGAGGGTCTCGAGGGTGTCATATCCGGGCAGGTTAGGGTGCGGGAGCCTTCTGCCGCGCGCATCGAACCACAGCGGCGTTGGGCCCGGCAGGATCCGGATACCGTGGTGCGGCCACACCGGATCATAGTTGATGATCCCCTCCGTGTAGTGCCACATGCGGTCTTTATTGACCCATCGTGCACCCGCGGCTTCTGCTGCGATCAGGCCTGATCCGTCGACGTAGTCCGGAACCCCGCAGATCATGTTCCGTGGCGCAGACCCGAGGCGTTCGGGCCAGTTGGCACGTACCAGTTCGGTGTTGGCTCCGATACCGCCGGTCGCCATCACGACGGCAGGCGCGGTGATTGTGAACCCTCCAGTGCGCGTACGAGTCGAGCTGCGTCCGCGGTCTCGCGCCGAGTTCTCGAGGACGTCGCCTTCTACACCGACGACGCGCCCGCTTTCAGTCACAAGCCCGGTAACGCGGTGGCGGAAGTGGAACCGGAGTTTGCCGTCTTTCTCTGCTTGCAGTGCGAAGTTGATGAATGGCTTCACGATGCCGGTGCCTGTCCCCCAAGGGACATGGAAGCGCGGCACGGAGTTTCCGTGCCCGTCCGCTGATGTTCCTCCGCGTTCAGCCCAACCGACAACCGGCGTGAACTTGATGCCGTGTTCAGCCAGGTATGAGGCTTTCTCCCCTGCAGCGAATTCGACGTATTCATAGGCCCACCGTTTCGCCCACCGGTCTTGGGCAAGCCCATCCGAGTCATCGAGTCGGTCGAAGCCGGCGGTTCCGCTCCAGTCTGAGTGCGCAAGCTCGGCCGAGTCCTTGACGCCTAGGCGGCGCTGTTGTGGTGTATCGATCAGGAACATTCCGCCGAACGACCAGAACGCCTGGCCCCCGAGGTTCTGTCGGTTCTCTTGATCCAGAACAGCTACTGAGAGTCCGCCCCGAATCGCTTCTCTCGCAGCGACGAGTCCCGCCAGCCCTGCACCTACAACAATGACGTCTGCGTCCATAAATACCGCTCTCGTTGAATCATTCGTTGTTACGGGGATGGTTTCGAGTAACAGTATCTGAGATTAAGCGGCCCGACTAGGCATAACCGCTCAATAGAGGGTTAACGGCCAGCAGAACGTTAAGGGGGTAAGCGTCACTAGAGCTAGGCAGAGCCGGTTAAACAGTTGAGGCCTGGAGCTTTTGCTCCAGGCCAGAACCTCTGCGTCGGGGTGACAGGATTTGAACCTGCGACCTCGTCGTCCCGAACGACGCGCGCTACCAAACTGCGCCACACCCCGGTGACGAGACCTTCACACCTTACATCAAGGCATCTCAGGAACATAATCGAGATTTCACGTGTAACGTCACACGCCCTGAGTTGTCAGCATGCAGTCATTCTAAGTTCGTTGAGCTCGCTCCCGGTTGCCCATGAAGGTTGAATAGCTTTGGAGTACGTCCCGCCAGATGCTGCTCGTAATCCGGTGGTTTGCCCGGGGTGCTTCTGCACGGATATCGACGCGTGTTGATTGGACTCCGTGTGGCGTAAATGTGAAGGTTGCGATGTGGTGTGGGAACGCTTCGTTTTCGAGCAGGATGCTGATCTTTAGCGGTGGTTCGCTTCCGTGGTTGTGTCCCCATAGGTGGACGTTGCCTTGTTCGTCGATTTCAAAGAGGCTGTTTTCGTCCCAGATAAGTTGGGCTTCCGGGTCTGTGCTCAAGCGTTGGTTGCGGGGCCACCAGAGGTCTGTGTAGTCGACGAGGCCTTCGCACGCGTTCAGGATGTCTACGGGAACGATCGCTTCGACGCGTACCAGCGTGCTTGGCTGTTGCGCGTCGGTTTCAGGTTTGTCTTGTGGTGCGTGGCTGAACAGCGGCATGTCAGTCATGGATTCAGTCTATAGAGCCGGCTTCCGTAGGGATGCTACCGGGGTCTGATGACGTGAGGCTTGAGATAGCACTGTCGTAGTGCGGCCTAACACGGCGCTGTTCACTTGTGGCACTCAGCAGCTACCCGTGCTTCTTCTGTTATCCCTGGTTTTGTGGTTTAAATGGGTGTTGGTCCCGATGCTACGACCTAACCCCCTGTGTGTGGGGGGGTTGGGAGCTTCGGGACCAACATCCTCTCTATGGTTGTGTTCGGCGGTGTCCTACTCTCCCACAACCTCCCGGTTGCAGTACCATCGGCGCTGTGGGGCTTAGCTTCCGGGTTCGGGATGGGACCGGGCGTTTCCCCCACGCTATAACCGCCGTAACCCTCTCACCCCAAACCCAACACTCTCGTTGTGGTGCTGGTTGGGGAAATCTGTGTGTTACGTGCACGAGTGTGTGCGGCTGTATTCAGTTGTTGTGTATCACCGCTGGGGTGGGTTTGTGGTGTGGTGACCGCTTAGTGGACGCGAACCCTCGCTATTGAAGAGGATGAGGATGGTGGTTGTGTGTAAGTGATCGGCCTATTAG
>NZ_KV788985.1:0-3321 GCF_001807395.1 Arthrobacter sp. HMSC06H05
GTTGTTGTGTGTAAGTGATCGGCCTATTAGTACAGGTCAGCTGAACACGTCTATGGTCCGTGCGTACACTTCCTGCCTATCAACCCAGTGGTCTAGCTGGGGGCCTCTCCCAAACAAGTTTGGTTGGAAATGTTATCTTGAAGCAGGCTTCCCGCTTAGATGCTTTCAGCGGTTATCCTTCCCGAACGTAGCTAATCAGCGGTGCACCTGGCGGTACAACTGACATACCAGAGGTTCGTCCGTCCCGGTCCTCTCGTACTAGGGACAGCCCTTCTCACATTTCCTACGCGCGCAGAGGATAGGGACCGAACTGTCTCACGACGTTCTAAACCCAGCTCGCGTGCCGCTTTAATGGGCGAACAGCCCAACCCTTGGGACCGACTCCAGCCCCAGGATGCGACGAGCCGACATCGAGGTGCCAAACCATGCCGTCGATATGGACTCTTGGGCAAGATCAGCCTGTTATCCCCGAGGTACCTTTTATCCGTTGAGCGACAGCGCTTCCACAAGCCACTGCCGGATCACTAGTCCCGACTTTCGTCCCTGCTTGACCTGTCAGTCTCGCAGTCAAGCTCCCTTGTGCACTTACACTCGACACCTGATTGCCAACCAGGCTGAGGGAACCTTTGGGCGCCTCCGTTACCATTTAGGAGGCAACCGCCCCAGTTAAACTACCCATCAGGCACTGTCCCTGACCCGGATCACGGGCCGAGGTTAGACATCCGATACGGTCAGAGTGGTATTTCAACAATGACTCCACAACCACTGGCGTGGCTGCTTCACAGTCTCCCACCTATCCTACACAAACCGCACCGAACACCAATACCAAACTATAGTAAAGGTCACGGGGTCTTTCCGTCCTTCTGCGCGTAACGAGCATCTTTACTCGTACTGCAATTTCGCCGAGTTCATGGTTGAGACAGCAGGGAAGTCGTTGCTCCATTCGTGCAGGTCGGAACTTACCCGACAAGGAATTTCGCTACCTTAGGATGGTTATAGTTACCACCGCCGTTTACTGGGGCTTAAATTCTCCGCTTCGAACACGAATGTTCTAACAGGTCCTCTTAACCTTCCAGCACCGGGCAGGAGTCAGTCCGTATACATCGTCTTGCGACTTCGCACGGACCTGTGTTTTTAGTAAACAGTCGCTTCCCTCTGGTCTCTGCGGCCCACACCCGCTCACCCCAGCATGTGGGGGTCACGAGGCAGGCCCCCCTTCTTCCGAAGTTACGGGGGCATTTTGCCGAGTTCCTTAACCATGATTCTCTCGATCGCCTCGGTATTCTCTACCAGATCACCTGTGTCGGTTTCGGGTACGGGCAGCTAGAACCTCACGTCGATGCTTTTCTCGGCAGTACAGGATCACCGGATCACCCACCACAATGTGGGCGCCCATCAAGTCTCAGCCATTATGGTGTACGGATTTGCCTATACACCGGCCTACACTCTTAGACCAGGTCGATTCCATTGCCTGGCCCGGCTACCTCTCTGCGTCACACCTGTTACTACGTTTACCTCCACGAATCGGGTCCCACGCCGCACACACCATCTAGCCACAAAGTGGCTGGTCTGGTGTGGTTGGGGTGGTTAGCATCATCGCTTCGATATGGACGGTTCTTCGCCGGTACGGGAATATCAACCCGTTGTCCATCGACTACGCCTGTCGGCCTCGCCTTAGGTCCCGACTCACCCAGGGAAGAAAAACTTGACCCTGGAACCCTTGATCATTCGGCGGACGGGTTTCTCACCCGCCATTCGCTACTCATGCCTGCATTCTCACTCGAACACGCTCCACCTGATGGTTTCCACCCAGGCTTCACCACATGCCCGACGCTCCCCTACCCACCCCACACAAAAGTATGGAGTGACACAGCTTCGGCGGTGTACTTGAGCCCCGCTACATTGTCGGCGCGGAATCACTTGACCAGTGAGCTATTACGCACTCTTTCAAGGGTGGCTGCTTCTAAGCCAACCTCCTGGTTGTCTCAGCAACTCCACATCCTTTCCCACTTAGCACACGCTTAGGGGCCTTAGCTGATGTTCTGGGCTGTTTCCCTCTCGACTCATGAAGCTTATCCCTCACAGTCTCACTGCTACGCTCTCACTTCACCGCATTCGGAGTTTGGTTGACGTCAGTAACCTTGTAGGGCCCATCAGCCATCCAGTAGCTCTACCACGGTAAAGAAACACGTAACGCTGCACCTAAATGCATTTCGGGGAGAACCAGCTATCACGGAGTTTGATTGGCCTTTCACCCCTACCCACAGCTCATCCCCCCAGTTTTCAACCTAGGTGGGTTCGGTCCTCCACGTGCTCTTACACACGCTTCAACCTGGCCATGGGTAGATCACCCCGCTTCGGGTCTAGACCGTGCCACTACAACGCCCTCTTCAGACTCGCTTTCGCTACGACTACCCCACACGGGTTAACCTCGCGACACAGCACTAACTCGCAGGCTCATTCTTCAAAAGGCACGCCATCACCCCACAAAAAAGGGCTTTGACGGTTTGTAAGCGCATGGTTTCAGGCACTATTTCACTCCCCTCCCGGGGTACTTTTCACCATTCCCTCACGGTACTGATCCGCTATCGGTCATCAGGTAGTATTCAGGCTTACCAGGTGGTCCTGGCAGATTCACACGAGATTCCACGAGCCCCGTGCTACTCGGGTCATACGATCTAGCGGCGGAACATAATACGACTACGGGACTCACACCCTCTACGGTGCAGCACTCACACTGCTTCGTCTCCACGCCCGCACCTCACCAGCCAGCCACGGCAGTAACTGGACACATACACCCACAACCCCCGCACCGCAACCCCTGCCGGGTATCACACGATACAGGTTTAGCCCCATCCGCGTTCGCTCGCCACTACTAACGGAATCACTATTGTTTTCTCTTCCTAAGGGTACTGAGATGTTTCACTTCCCCTCGTTCCCCCCATAACACCTATATATTCAGTGTCAGGTCACACACCTCACAGCATGCGGGGTTCCCCCATTCGGACATCCTGGGATCACCGTCCGATTATCAACTCCCCCAGGCTTATCGCAGATTCCCACGTCCTTCATCGGCTCCTGATGCCAAGGCATCCACCATACGCTCTCAACAACTTACACACACATGCAAACCATTGATTCATGAGCAACAAACACAACCCACACAACCAACAAACCAACCAAAAAGAAAAGGCCGGGCTGATTGTGTTGGGTTGAGAAAATCACATACATGAAAACAACACCCCACAAGGGGTGTCATCCTCCCAAGATGCTCGCGCCACTATGCAGTAACCAAACAACAACCCCACACCCACCAACCAC
>NZ_KV788986.1:0-334 GCF_001807395.1 Arthrobacter sp. HMSC06H05
CACCACCACCAGAAAACACCCCAAAAACCCAAAAACTCTACAAATTTGAAATAAAGTTAAACGCAGTGTAATGGGTTCATTTCGTGCCGCAACTGGGATGGGAACTTATCTGGCGCAGCCACATCCTTTCCTTCACCCGTTTGTCACGACATCCCCCGCGTGGAGACAAAGGTCTAACTGGTGCGGAGACGTAGCCCACGTTGAGGTGCCGTGGCAGCCCACGTTGAGGCGGGGCGGGGCAGAAGCTACCTGTCATAGCGGCCGCGAACAATAGATACAGATGAGTCGACACATCAACGCCCCGGAGCATAAAAAATGTCGGGACATCGTGTGA
>NZ_KV788986.1:354-1740 GCF_001807395.1 Arthrobacter sp. HMSC06H05
CGTGTGAACGATGTCCCGACACATTACAAACGTGCGCGGAGGGGTGTCTGGTTTCACGACATCGTTCACCCCTCACCACTCCAACCCACCCACGGATCTCTCACGACATCCTTCCAACCATGTCTCAGGACATCCTTCACCCATCTGTCACGACATCGTTCACATCAGGGAGGGTGGGCCGGCATGCTGAGGTATGACATACACACGCAACAGAGCGATCGTGCTAGCAATCACTGACGGCGGGATGAGCGTCAAAGACGCAGCCACACATTTTGGTGTCAGTACCCGTTGGATCAGGACCTTGCTCAAACGCTTCCGTATCGGCGGGCTTGAAGCACTCCACCCACATTCCAAACGCCCGCACACCAACCCCAACCAGACACCAGAAGAGGTACGCGAAACCATCCTCGCGCTACGCCACCAACTCCTTCGAGACGGCCTAGACGCTGGTGCTGAAACCATCTATGACCTGCTACCAGAGAAGACTCGCCCCTCAACCAGCACCATCTTCCGGATCCTGAAAACAGCCGGGACAATCCAACCCCAACCACAAAAACGGCCCCGCTCCTCATGGCAACGATTCCAAGCACCCGCCCCCAACAGCCTGTGGCAATCCGACTTCACACACTGGCCGCTAGCCGATGGCACCGACACCGAAATCATCTCCTGGCTCGATGACCACTCCCGCTACCTCACCCACATCAGCGTCCACCCCAGAATCACCGGCCGCATCGTGGTCAACACCTTCCTAGAAGCCACCGAGACACACGGACTCCCAGCAGCAACCCTGACCGATAACGGACTCGTTTACACCACACGCCTAGCCGGAGGACGCACCACCAATAAACAACCCAACCCCTTCGAACAACTCCTCACCGACCTCAGCATCGAACAAAAGAACGGCCGCCCCGGAAAACCCACCACCCAAGGAAAAATCGAACGCTTCCACCGCACCCTGAAAACATGGCTCAAAGCCCAACCACCAGCCCAAACCCACCAAGACCTACAACAACAACTCCACGACTTCCAAACCCTCTATAACACCCAACGAAAACACCGAGCCATCGACAGACGAACACCCCACCAGGCCTACACCGCCACACCCAAAGACCAACCCACCACCACACTCGGCAACAGCTGCTGGCGAGTCCGTTACGACCGCGTAGACAGCCACGGCAAAATCACCCTCCGCTACGCCGGAAAACTACGCCACCTCGGCATCGGCCACGCCCACAACAGACAACGCATCATCCTGCTCGTCAACGGCCCCGAAGCCCTCGCCATCAACAAAACGACCGGTGAAATCATTGGCGCCTACACCATCGACCCCACCAAAAACTACCAACCCAAAAAACGGAACGATGTCCTGACACATCCACCAAAAAA
>NZ_KV788987.1:0-3301 GCF_001807395.1 Arthrobacter sp. HMSC06H05
GTTCTTTCAGAAAGATGTGACACATGCACTATTCGATTGTTCATTCTGGTGCGTCCAAGACCGTCAAAGCGACGCAGGAAAATGCTCAAGACTTGGACGATGCCCTGAAGGATGTTAAATCCGCGTTGGACGACCTTGGAAACGTGCTGAAGCATTCAAATGCCGTCGCTGGTGCGGTGACCGCTGTCAAAGAGGGTGCTGTTACGCCTGCTGCAGACACAGTGATGTCTAAGGTCCGTACCGCGACTGGCTCTACCAGTGATGCTTTAGATTCCTATGCGCAGGGTGATCAAACAATGTCTTCTAATGCCGGTTCTGCGCCGGGTAGCCCAGACATGCCGGGGGTGGGGTAAGTGAGTTTTGCTGTTGTTGACCTCGATGATCCGGGCGAAATCAGAGCAAAGGCATCTGATGTTCGGTCAAAGTTTAACGACGCTGCAGATGCCATGCAGGTGGTCCGTAAAGGCTGGAGTCCAATTCAAGACCACTATGCGGCTCCGGAAGCGCCTACCGTGACCGGGGCAATGGATGCTCCGCATAAGATTGTCGGTGACCTTGATGACGCCGGCGATAAGATCAAGTCTGCCCTAGATGATTATGCCTCTGACCTTGACGGTCTAAAGGAGCGCCGCAAGGCACTCATAGACAAAACTAATGACTATAAGGCGATGGATCCGGATGATGACGATGAATCCGGGCAGGAGGATAAGGAGAAGCTTCGAAAGGAAATCGAAACCGAAGCTATTTCGCTGGCAGAGGATAAAGACGATATCCAGAATCGATGCCGGGACCGTCTGTTAGCAGTCAGCATCGATGAAAATGATGCTTCTGATGCCAAAGACAAAGCACCCAGGGCGAAAGAAGGTGCCGGAGAGAATATCGTGGGTGCCTTCGCCAATGCTATGTGGGATAGCGTTACGCGTAGCAACGATCTAGATGGCCGATGGGGCCCTGTGGCACAAATTGGCAATATATATTTTGATAAATGGGCGTATATATTCAAGGGGCTGCAGTGGAGTATGGGCAAGAAGGTCCCTGTGAGTTTTGCTGATGCCAGATGGCAGATGCCGAAAACGCTTCAGCGAATGACGGCGGGGAGCTTTGGTTTACTGCATTCCGCTGTGCGGTGGTCCCCTCTAGGTGACTCATGGAACCCGATGCGGACGGCTGGCAAGGCTAAAGGCACCGTCGAGACCTTGGCTACCCGCGCTCGGATGCGGATTAAAAGCCGCAATAACTGGGTTGCGAAAAAACCGATTGACCAGGGGGCCCTTAACGACGTTGGGAAATACGCTAAGGTGGCTAGCCGCGCTTCCTCGGTTATAGGTATAGGGGTAACAGCTGCTACCAGCTGGCAGGAGGATTCGAAAACGCACCCATCCATGGGTAATGGAGAGAAAGCCGTCCGAGCCGGTGTGACAACGGGAGCTACGCTTGCCGGTGGCTTGGGCGGCGCTAAAGCTGGCGCCATGGTCGGTGGCGCGGTCGGCTCTGTTATTCCAGGCGCCGGTACCGCCGTAGGGGCGGTTATCGGAGGGTTCGTCGGCGGTGTTGCAGGCGGTATGGTCGGTGGACGGGCTGGAGATGGGGCCAAAGAGGTCATGAGCTCGTGGAAAGACTGAACTTTCAGTGAGTAGCAAAGCCTGAAACTGACGCCAAGTAAATGTTTCCTCGTCATGGCGACGTCGAGATAAAAGGACAACCTAGCTCATGCATAACCCAGAGATTGAGTTCACGCTCTCAGAGCATCGTGATGCACGGTTCAGGCTCCCCATCCCGCAAGACTGGGAGATGGACACCTCCGGTAGTGATCAAGGAGTGTTCATCTATATGGGGTCAGAAGCGTGGGGTAGTAGCCGTTTTCGTCCGAACATTGTGGTGATTCAGAGAGCCTACGATCATCGGCACGATAACGATGAAGACTATTACCGCGAGATCCTCGCCACGGACGCCGGGCTAGCGGACCAGCTGGCTGAATACCGCAACATCCACCTCAGCTGGGACACGCTAGGTGAGGATAGCGCGGCCGTGTTGCGCGTATCTTCCTACCGGAATGAGGAAGGAACACCGCTGATGCTATATCAGTGGAACGCACTACGCTCCGGCCTAGAAGTGAATTTTGCCATCACGTTCCCCACGGCTGACTATTCGGTGTGGGCAGACCTTGCATACGCATGGGCGAAGGATTTCGAATGGACAGTCTAGAAACTAATCAAGAGGAACAACAGTTCGCAATCGTTCTGCCCCGCGAGCAGTTCCTTCAACTATTGCGCGGCGAATTCGAAGGTGACGGTCCCACGCTTTATGACGTAGCCGACGAGTGTGTTTTAGCGAATGGTGAGGCTCCAGCTCAGTATGCACAGTTTTGGGGGATCTACACGACCCGTCGAAGCTTCATGCAGGTTCGGCGGCTGCGTCCGGATGGAACCGAAAACAAGGTGTATATGTGGACCGGCCCGCGAGGCGTTATCTTTGCGGTCGAGAATCACACCGAAAGTGTTGTGACGATGAGTGCCGCAAGCCTCGACAGCCGATTCACGCTCCTGATCGACGGTATGGTTTTGGGGCGGCGCGACTTCCCACGAGAGTATGAGCCGGGATACGGCGTGATCCAGCAGAAGGATATTCTCAAGCTCCTCGAGCCTGATGGTCTACCGTCTTCCGAGCTGGCTGCGTCTGCGAAAGCACTCGCTGACTCGGTTGCTCACGTGCAACCTGGGATGGCCCAAGACCTTGTGGACGGTCAATACGAGATCATCTCCATCATGGGTGAGTGGGAAAGCGGAGATCGCGACGAGACAGCGAGCGTCGTCTACTTTGATACGCCGCACGGTTACCTTCTGCATAACACGGAGCGCCAGATGCTGCGTAAAGAGCACCATCTCGAGCCCGCGCCTGGTTGGTACATCCTCCTCCGCGCTATGGAGGTGCTGCCACCGGAACCGGTGATCGCTTCATGGCAGGAAGAAGCCGACGCACACAGAGACTGAACACCTCACTCCACTGGATGTGCCGCAGGTGGTGGGACGCCGGTTTGCGTAAATGCCAATGTTTGCTGGTATAGATATTGGCTTTATCGGTTGTCTCGGGCTGGCTAGTGTTTCGCCTCCTTATCCGTTGGTGTTGAGGGAGCAGTTCAAAAACAGCTACCGTTCCCCTCTTGACGAGGGAGAAGGTTGCTGTTTCCTCGCTAAACTCCCCTTGGCCCCTACCGGTGGATACATACCTCTCAAGAGTGTTAAGTAGTTCCTGCCAGAAAATGTCGACGTTTGTCCACGCATCCATCGGCATGATCTGAACC
>NZ_KV788987.1:3321-4233 GCF_001807395.1 Arthrobacter sp. HMSC06H05
CCACGCATCCATCGGCATGATCTGAACCCCATTAAGGATGAAAGAGACCCAGCCTTCACCAGGCAAACACTTATCATTTTGCCAATGCCACCAACGAGCTGCCTCGCCTGGATTAGCGGAAATAGATACCAGGTGCTCGTCATGTTGCTTAGAAAAAAGCTCTGGAAACGTAAGCCCTGTCCCTCTGAGGACAAAAGTTTCGATCTCCAGTTTCGTCTCATTCATCCAATGGTTCATACCGTTCCCAACCTAGCGTGGATAAAACTGTAGTTGCACGAACATCTGATACGGACATTCTGGGGTTGCAGATGGCCTCGACCTAAATTCCTCCTTGTAGATGTCCTTATAGGAGATCATTTGGTCGTGGGACGATCGGGTTCCGCTGCGAAAAAGCCGAAGCAGTCTTAGGGGACCCGTTAGCAGGCCTGAGCCTTCGAGTCTCCAACGGTAATTGCTTGAGTCTTTCTTCCACTGTCCCGCCACCGGATGCCTCGGAACGATCACGCGTCGAAGAGCTTTCATGGCACCAAGCCAGCAACGACCTAAAGGGCAGCCTTTCCCATAAACTCGATAGAACACTTCCCGGGCATGACGTCAATCCAGCCTTCGTTGAGGTGCCCACTAAACCCAGGACACTTCAGCCTGAAGCCAGGCATGACTCGCACTGGCGTTCCATTGCCTTATCCCTTAGTGCCTAAAAGGGTAGTGAAGTGACGTCGAGATGCATGGGACACGGCTATCGCCGGACTGAAAATCGCGTTCGAAAGCTCCGCGAACACATCCGCTCCCGCAACACATAATTCCTTGGTTACTAAGGGGTAGCTATCGCACTCCTGTTACTGCGCTTGGAGTTTGGTTAATTTGAATTCAACATTCACCAGATTCGGGTTTTTGGGGTGTTTTCTGGTGGTG
>NZ_KV788988.1:0-49238 GCF_001807395.1 Arthrobacter sp. HMSC06H05
CGGGCCCGGAGTCTTCCGACTCCGGGCCCGCTTACCCTTGGCTACACGTTACGCCATTCAAGTGCCGAGCGTGCGCTCAGCGTTCATCTTGAGTTATGGGTCGGGCACAACGCGTTGCGATGTAGTTATAGAAGCCAGTGACTTACTTAACGTACTGCCACTGGTCAGCGTTCCAGGTAATACCGGACTGGGTCACAGTGTGCGCGATGTTAGCGATCTTTGGATCAGCTGCACGCATGCCTGGATGCTGGAAGATCGGGATGCCGTAGAGGTTATCCCACAGAGCCTTCTCTGCTTCCTTGACTGCTTCAAGGTGTGCATCGTCAGCCGTCGCCTTCTTCATCTTGTCGAATGCGGCGTCAACATCGGCGTTCTTGAACTTACCGTAGTTCTGTGCACCCTTCGAGTGGTAGATGTTCCAGCCGGAGGTCTTCTGGCCGGAGCCTGCCCATGCGAAGAGTGCTACCTCGTACTTACCGGTATCTAGGGTGCCGCCTGGATCGAAGAAGTCCTTGGAGGAGACGTCTTCAACCTTGAAGCCGGCCTTCTCGCAGGAGTTCTTGATCAGCTGGAACTGCTGGCTACGGCGTGGGTTTGGTGCGGAGTAACCGATACGTACGGTTGCGCCTTCCTTGCCCTTGTCCTTCAGGAGCTTCTTGGCGCCTTCGATGTCGACCTCGTCGTATTCGCCCTTATATGCCTCAGAGACAACATTCTCGTAGTTCTCGTCATCGCTGAAGATCTCACGTGCGTTGAGCACGGTCGCGTCTGGGTTGATGGACTTGACCAGCTTGTCAACGATTTCCTGACGTGGAACACACATGGCGAACGCCTTGCGGACGTCAAGGTCCTCCATCACGTTGCCCTTGCGGAAGTTGAAGTCCAGGTGCTCCCAGGTGAGCTGGTTACCCGAGTAGAGCTTGGCCTCGTTGGAGCCTTCGAGGCCCTTGAGCTGGTCGGCGATGTCCGGGGTGATCTGAGGTGAGATGACCTGAAGGTCCTTGTTCTTCAAGCCCTGAACCATGGCGGAGTCATCGATAAAGCGGAAGGTGAGCTTCTCAACGCCTGGCTTCTCGCCCCAGTACTTAGGGTTGGCCTTGACGGTGACGGACTCTCCCTGCTGCCAAGAGTCGAGGATGTATGGGCCGCCGGAGACGTTATCTTCTTCCTTCGGCAACTTGCCTGCGCCGCGGTTCCAGCCCTTGTTCCAGAACTCTGCAGCCTTCTCGAGCTTCTTGCCGTCCTGGTCCTGGAGAGCCTTGATGTACTCTTCCTTGGACAAGCCGCCGTTCTTAGCGATGACGTGTGCTGGGAAGGACAACCAGGTCTGCAGCTCCCAGTCTGGGTTTGGTTCCTTGAAGGTCACAGTGAACTTCTTGCCCTTAGGGTCGCCCTGCGGGCCGTCTGGAACCTGGTCGACGAGGTCGTTAGAGACGTTGTCGAACAGCGGTGGGGCGTTACCGTCACCATCCTTCTCTGCGTCTGGGGAGGACAAGGTGGTCTGGGTACCCCATGCGGAGATTGCGTCAGCTACGGTGATCGGCGTGCCGTCGGACCATACAGCATCCTCGTGGATGGTGTATTCGACCTTCATCGGGTCCTCGGAGATGAGCTTGTAGGAGCCCATGTCCTTGTTCTGGTAGACCTTGCCATCCGTGCCGTAGTACCTGAAGCCTGGCATGTAGGTATCGGCAACAGCGGAGGTGTAAGTGGAGTAGGTATCTGGAGTCAGACCGTTGTAGCCACCGTATTCAATGGAACCTACCGTGATCTTGATTTCCTTGTTCTGGGTCTCTACGTCGCTGAGTTCAAAACGGCCCGAGCCTTCGAACTGCTTAGCATCGCCAACGGTCTGGCTATCGCCGCCCTTGTCGTCCTTCTTTTTATCCTGGCTACCGCCCGGGGAGCAAGCGGTCAGTGCCAGAGATGCAGCTGCGGTTGCCGCAACTGCCATGGAGATACGCTTCAGACGCATGTCCACTCCTGTCATTCTCAAATGGTGCATACAACTCGGCGGCGCCGGTTGCCGTGAGGATTCATGATCGTTGTTAGCTAGATCACGTGCTCAATACTATACAACCTGTTTTCAAAATGAATATCAAGGTAAATTTTCAGATTCTCCATGGTTACGCCCAGATGATGATTGAACGCGCGAATTGTGGTAAGACCACATGGATTTTTCTACGCCGCTGTGCCTTCTCATCGGCAGGAATCGCTTCTACTCAGCGGCTTCCTGTATGAGTCGCGACAGGATCTGTATAACCACGTCGGGGCGGTCCGCATGCACCCAGTGTCCGGCTCCTTTGACCATGACCTTGCGCATGCCCGGGAACAGTTCCCGCATCACTGGGGCATCCTCGTCCGTGATGTATCCGGAGTCGGAACCACCAACCCACACAACGGGACCCTCAAACGGGAGGTCCTCAGATGTGAGTGGGAAGTCACCGACCTTACTCAGCCAGCTGCGCAGGCTCGCTACGTTGGGCTGCCAGGACCAGCCATCGCCATCACGCTGAAGGTTCTGCAACAGGAAAGCCCGCACCCCAGGCTCCTCGACCTCTGATGCCAATGCCGCATCGGCATCAGTGCGCCTCTCAATACACGCAAAGTCTAAATCAAGCACGCTATCCAGCAGATGCTTGAAGGGTGCTTTGTTGGCTTCATAGTCCGCAGGGCGCGGCGATATATCGATGACCGCGAGCGCACGCACAAAAGGCGTGCCATCAGTGGCGGAAGCCCGGCCGCCCGATTCGCCGCCGTCTGCCGCACAGCTACCGTGACGCAACGCGACCTTCATGGCGACCTTGCCGCCCATCGAGTGCCCCACAACCACGGCAGAGTCAACGTCGCGGGCTTTGAGGGTTGCGACCACCGAATCAGCCATCTGGTCGTAGGAAAAATCCTCAGTCCATTCGGCAGCGCCGTGGTTCGGCAGATCAACTAGATAGGACGTCGCAACCTCAGATAGAGCTCTCGCAATCGAGATGAAGTTACGGCCCCGCCCCATCAGACCGTGCAGGAACACGACCGGGACGGGCCCCTCCCCCACAACCTGGACCGGGAGGTTAGCGTCAGGCAGGTTGGTATCGGTTAACTTCGCATCGGGTGCTTCAGACTCAGCCATAATGTCACCCTAGCTAACGCGGCTACCCTCCGGGCTCTGTTAGTGCCAGCGGCGCAACTGTGTTATAGCCTGCGGGCCCTATTAGAGCCCGCGGCGCATCACCATGAGGCCTACGCCGCCGAGCATCCCCAAACCGACCACAGCTACTACAACACCTGCAGTCTGGGTTCCACGGTGAACCCATGGGATACCCACGGCTTCTTCCGCATCCCATGCTTCGGCCTGCTCCTTGGTGCGCGGGGTCACCTTACCCAGCGGCCCTTGTGGGCGGTTTTGCTGGCCGTGATGTTCAACCCAGCCGAAGTCACTTGCAGCCGGAGGCTCGATGGGATTGCCGTGTTCGTCCAGGACGGGCGCTGGGCGTTCGCCATCACCAGCGGAGCCGTCACGGGACTCGGGGCTGCTGCCGTCCTGCCCCTGGCTTCCAGGGAAGAACGGTTCAAAGATGCTTGGCACATCGGAGCCTGTTGGATCGTTAGGCGATCCTGGAACGATGACGCCTTCCCCTGCACCCTGGTCAGTGCCGCGTTCGCCAGGCTGTTCACCTGGAAGAGGAGCCTCACCACTTGGCTGTGCATCCCCTGCACCGCCGCCGTTCTCCGTAGAGTCCTCCGGCGTTTGATCTTCCTGAGACGGTGCAGGAGCTTCCGATGGCTGTGGAGCCTCCGGTTCTCCAGGAGAAACATCTGCCGGACCCGGGGCGGCCGATGGTGCCGGCGCGACTGGTGGCGCCAATGGGACAGCTGGCAGAGGATCCAGTGGCCGGCCTGGCGCAGTTTCAGGCAATGGCATAGGAGCCGGTTCGGCCGGGAACCCTGGTGCTAGCGGAATCTGAATCTGTGGTGCAGACGGAACACGGCCCAGGGGTGCGGACGGGCGGTTACCCAGAGGCGCAGACGGGCGGTGGCCCTGCTGCACGTTTGGACGGTTGCCCAGAGGCGCCGAAGGGCGGTGGCCTTGCGGCACTGAAGGGCGGGCACCCCACGGGCCGGAGGAATGCGGAGGATCAAACAGTCCTGGCCTGAACCATTCAGGTACGTCCAGCAGATCTGGCGAGAGCCGTGGCGGCCGCTGGAAACCACCTGGCGAGAAAGGCTGCGGCGGATCGATCGGCCGCATTTCCGTCTCATCCACTGGCTCGTTTGCGTCCGATTCTTCCGGGAACGGGTCAGTTGGTGCTGGGAATGGTTCTGGTTCAGCTGGAGCTTCCTCGCCCGGTGCAGGCTCAGATGGAGCTTCCTCAGTTGGGTCTGCTTCGCTTGGAGCTGGCTCGGATGGAGCCGTTTCTTCGCTTGGCTCGTCCTCTGATGGCGATGGCTCAGCGGACTCAGACGTTGCAGGCTCGGTCGGCTCGGGGGTAGGCGCAACCTCGTCTGGCGTTTCCTCGGTTGTTTCTGCCTCGCCTGGTGCTTCCTCGGCCGTCTCAGGCTCGCTTGGAGCGAGTTCTTCGCCTGGCTCGTTCTCTCCCGGTGCTGCCTCACCTGGTTCAGGTACGCCAGATGGTTCAGCGATCGGGGCAGGCTCTTCCGCTGGCTGTTCAGGAGCAGGGAGTGTGAAATCTACCGTGTAGGAGCCATATGCGCCCCATGCAACGTTGGTCAACCCTGGGTTAGGGAGATCGTACTGCGGCAAGAGTGCTGGGCTAGACCACGTCAAGTTGGTGTTCTCTGCCTGCCCAACAAAAACCATCGAGTACTTGAAGTTGACGTGCTTGCGGCGCTCTTTGACCTTGCAGATGGAGTTACCCAACGCGCTCGTGAAGCAACCGTCATTGGCGCTCTCTGCGATCTCACCGATAAGTTTGTCTTCGGACGGCTTCTTATTAAACGTGCCGTTGAATGCCAAAACGTATTGCCCCTGGTCGTCAGTCCAGGTCATCTTGGTTTCAGCGAGGCCAGATTTGCCCGTGATCTCTTCATACTGCTTGAGCAGACGCACCTGCTCAGCTAGCGCGGCCTCGCGCCCAACACCAGGGTTGCGTAGCATGAAGCGGTCCATGCCCTTGGCAACCCAGTCATTGACATAGGCGCCAACCACCGTGACGCCGGCAGCAGGTGCCGCGTCCTGTTCAGAGACATCCCCTGAAGCCGGTTGAGTCACAACGCCCCTGAAGGTTCCTTGCACACGCTTATCAAACCTGCGCAACTGAACCCACTCGGTTGGCATGGAAGCCACCTGCTCAGACCAGTCTGCGTTATTAAACAACTGAGCAATGTAGGCAGAGTTTTCATCCAACCCGTCAAGCGGGATGGGGGTCAGCGCCGGCTTGACCGCTGGCTTAGCTGCAGACTGATATGCAGGAGCGACACCTGCCCTATCTGCACCCATTCCAGGAGCAGCATGTGCCGATTCGGAGCCGAAAGCCGGAGCAAAAGCCATGCCGGCAGCCAAAGCGAAAGCTGCAGACCCAACGGTGAACCGCTTGATGCGGCCAGCCGCCTTCCCCTCGCGCTGTAATTTAGTACCAGTCGCTTGCACACGGAGTTCTTCCTGGCCCGAATGCGAGCAAGGTCCTAGGGGCAACAACGGATGACTTTCACGCATACCCTTACCTCCTCGCCTCAGTCATTGGTGCGCAGACCAGTGTCACACATAGATCCTCTGTCAGTCATGAATCTTCGCGGTTTCGAGCACCACGAACCACACAGATCTCACACAGAGTTTCGCTTGGTAGTCAGGTTCTTCAGGCGCGCTTCGTTCATTTCTCTACAAGATTGCGTAGCGGCGCCTGAACTCGAACTGTGAAGTAACACCAGGTCTACTTCTATTGTACCGCGTCTATGGGGTCAAAAATAATTCGTCACAACACTGAGTTATTCGCATATCCGCATAATTAGCCACCATTGCCCCACAGATCGAATGTAAATGAGACATCATCCCGTAGGGGCGTATGTTTACTATGCATTTACGTACATATACGGCCATACAGTAGTTCTATAGCGGAGCCTGTGGGGGCATATATTTTCTCTGCTAAGAGTAGGCTTAAAACATGAGCGAGAACAGTATGGAATACAACCGTCTTGGACGTGCAGGCCTCAAAGTTTCCGAGCTTTCCTTCGGCTCATGGGTCACTTTCGGAGACACCATCGACACCGGGCTTGCTAAGGAATGCATGCAGGCAGCCGCCGATGCCGGCGTCAACTTCTTCGATAACGCTGAAGTGTATGCGGGCGGAAAGTCCGAAGAGATCATGGGGCAGGCCATCGAAGAACTTGGCTGGAGGCGCTCCGAGTACATCATCTCCACCAAACTGTTCTGGGGAATCTCAGATGGCAAGGTCAATCTGACCAACACCCTGAACCGCAAGTACCTCATGCAGGGTATCGACGGCTCACTCGAACGCCTAGGCCTGGATTTCGTGGACCTCATCTATTGCCACCGCCCCGACCCGGAAACCACGATTGAGGAAACCGTGTGGGCGATGAGCGACATCGTCGCTAGCGGCAAGGCACTGTATTGGGGCACATCGGAATGGTCAGCCGATGAGATTCGCGCGGCCTACGAGATCGCCGAACGCCACCATCTGCATAAGCCCTACATGGAGCAGCCCCAGTACAACCTCTTGGAACGTACCAAGGTCGAGAAAGAATACGCGCGCCTATATAAGGACATTGGCCTGGGCCTGACCACGTGGTCACCGTTGGCTGGCGGCATCCTGACTGGTAAATACCTAAACGACATCCCGGAAGGCTCCCGCGCCGCTGGCCGGTATGGGAAGATCCTCGAATCCGCTATCGCAGATGAGACGCAGAAGGATCGAGTGCGCAAACTCGTTGAGATGGCCGCGCAGCTCGATGTGACTCCCGCTCAGCTCTCGCTGGCATGGCTTTTGAAGAACCCGAACGTCTCCACCGTCATCACCGGCGCAACCTCGCTTGCTCAGCTCAACGAAAACCTCGGAGCGCTCGATGCGAAAGCCGCCCTCACCGAGGAGGCTAAAGCGGAACTCGACCAGATTTTCGCCTAGCCGCGTTGTCCGGTAACTCGCAAACCCTGCCCAACTCCTGTAGGGTGAATCACATTTTCATAAGAGAATGATGTCAACGCATGCTTTCAACGCATGTCTGAGGATTTGAGATGAGTACCGAAACTCACGGTGGCGCTGCCACCGCGGCGAGTGCAAATGCCCCGCAAGAAGGCGAACTTAAAAAGACGCAGAAACCTGCTTGGGTTTTCGCGGTAGCTGTTGGTTCCGCAGTTGGTTGGGGCGCGTTCGTGCTCCCCGTCGATTGGCTCCATCAAGGTGGTGTGGTCGGCGCGGCACTCGGTATGGCTATCGGCGGTAGCCTTATCGCGCTCATTGCGTTGAGCTACGGCATCGTTATCAAGGCCCTGCCTGTCACAGGTGGCGAGGTCGCTTATGCCCTGGTTGCTTTCGGACGGCGTCACGCGTTCATTGTCGGCTGGTTCCTCACCCTCGGTTACCTCTGTATCGTTGCGCTGAACGCCTCTGCGATGGCGCTTGTCGCCAGGCGTCTAGCGCCCGGGATCATGGAGCAAGTCCACTTGTGGACTATCGCAGAGTTCAACGTGTATCTGCCTGAGGTCATCTTCGCGTCCGCGTGCCTCATCCTGTTTGGCTGGCTCAACATTCGTGGTGCGGCTTTCGGTGGCCGTGTTCAGTTCGTCGCGGTTGTCGTGATGCTGATTGCTGTTGTGCTCATCGTGATCGGTGTAGTCGCTATGGCTGGCCGCAACGAGCTGAGCTTTGGCCCGGCTTTCCCAACCGATGTTCCTCCGATGGCCGCGATCATCACGCTCGTTGCGATCGCCCCGTGGGCGTTCATCGGTTTCGATAACGTCCCGCAGGTTGCAGGTGAGTTCAACTTCTCCCCACGTAAGGCCTTGGGGCTGATCATGTTCGCGATCTTCGCGGCTGTTGCGATCTACGTCCTCATGATCATGGCGGTATCGCTCTCTGCCGGTCCAGGCATCGAAAATATCGGTGACGACACGTGGGCACCTGCCGATGTGATCGCCGGTGTGCTCGGCCAGTTCGGCGTGGTCCTGCTGGTCATCGGTGTCTCTATGGGTATCTTCACCGGCCTCAACGGCTTCACGATGTCCGCATCCCGTGTAGTGCTTGCCCTCGGCCGCGCACGCATGCTGCCGGAAGCCACAGCAAAGATCAGCCCACGCTTCCACACCCCGCACGTTGCGCTCATCGTGGTGGTTGCGCTGTGCCTGATCACCCCATGGTTCGGGCGTGCCGCGCTCAGCTGGGTTGTGGACATGAGCTCGGTGGGTGTCACCATCGCGTACTTCTATACGTGCTTGTGCGCGTTCAAGGTCATGCACCGCGACCGCTCCCTCATGCGCGCTGCCGGGGAACGCGTACCTTTCTTGATTACGCTTTCCGGCCCGGTCGCACTACTGGGTGCCGCGATTTCCGTGGTGTTCCTCCTGCTGCTGTTCTTGCCGTTCTCCCCTGGCGCGCTCAGCACGCCATCGCTCATTGCGCTGATCGTGTGGCTCATTCTGGGTGTCGGGTTCTTCCTGGTGCGCCGGCCACGCTTCGAAGCCCTCACAGAAGAAGAAACCCGCGAGGTCATGCTGGGTGAACACCAGGACGTCTACCTGGACCAGGACCACATTGACGAAGAGGTAGAGCGCATCACCGGCGCCATCCCGATTGTGCCGATGCCTGGCGCGGACACCTCCAACATGGCTCCCCACACTGCAGCGGCTGCCGAGACACTGGCCGAGCAAGAACCGGATGACCCAGACCCTGCCAAGCCGATGAAGTAGCCGATGCATTAGCCTGCCACACACTACAACGTGGCAGGCTAATGCATGTGTCAACCTGTGGGACTATGGCGCGGGCTTAGAGACGAGCGCTTTCAGTTGTTCGGCTAGTTCCCGTGTTGCTTTCTCCCCCGCTTCAGCGGCACGCTGGAACTTGTTGAACGAGGTGAAGCCCACATCGTCCATTTGCGGGTCAATCAGCACATCCGGAGGGAACAGAGACAACCGAACTTTGATCAGTTGCGCCTGCATGATCTCGATGCCGCGCACCGCCTCCTTGAATGTGCCATTGATGAACCTGCCGGTCGGTACAGGCTGAGATTCCTTAGTCATATCGACCGCTTCCAGTGCGGTCGCATTCACCGCGACCACGTTCTTGGCGCCGAAGAAATGCGCCGCATCCACCGGAAGCTGGTTCAGCATCCCGCCATCCATCAACAGGTCACTACCGACCCGGACCGGCTCCAAGACCCCAGGGAACGCGGCCGAAGCGTGCACTGCAGCAAGCAGGTTCCCCGAATGCAGATAACGGGTGGTTCCGCTAGCGACATCCGTGGCCACAACAACCAGTGGAGTCTCGAGCTCCTCGAAGGTTTCGGGCAAATACTGGCCTAAGAAAGACCGCAGACGCTTAGTTGAGAGCACGCGGCCGCTGAGACCCCAGTTCAACACCTTCCACCAGTCCACGCTCTCACTGATCTCGCGGATCTTCGCCGCATCATGACCAGCGGCGATCAACGCGCCGATGATCCCGCCCATGCTCGTCCCGGCGATCACCTCCGGGCGCACTTCGAGCTGCTCCAGCTCATGCCACACCCCCACATGGCACAAACCTCGGGCACCACCGCCACCCAACGCTAAACCAAGCACACAAACCTCCAACAATCCTCGCTGTACACGAGACACGTTGCCGCACCGACAGCGACACATCTTCTTCTACAGTTCCGTATCAACACCAAAAACGCCAGCACCAATGAGAAATGCGACGCCGCCCCGCTGTGAACATGCGAAACTACACATATGCTGACCGCCACCATCTGGGGAATCATCGCCGCATCCTCGCTCACGATCGGCGCGGTCCTAGGGCTCGTCACCCCCCCTGGCCGCCGCGACTCATCGGCGTAAACAAGGCACCGGCAACGCAGGAATGGTGCTCGTCATGGGTGCCATCCTCGACGGCATTCCGGAACAAACCGTACTCGGTGTAGGAATGGGAGCCGGCAACGACGTCAGCATCGCATTGCTGATCGCGATCTGCCTAGCCAACATCCCCGAATCCGTCGGTTCAGCCTCCGACATGAAAACAGCCGGCGTCCCCACCCGACGAATCATGGGCAACTGCGTTGCGACCTAACTAAACTGCCGCCCAAGCTAGGTTCCCGACTTCTCGGCAAGGCCCCTCACGCATCGGGGTGGGTCCGCCGCACCCCCATCAACGCAACAAGCAACACGCACGAGGCCGTGACCATCGTGAGCGCCATCGGCAGTGCCGTAGCGCCATCACCGATGCCGGTCAACGGCGCGACCACCGCCGCCAGACCGAACTGAGCCGCACCCAACATCGCAGACCCCGCACCCGTGCGACCCGCTGAGGCTTCAAGCGAGAGCGCCACCAGATTCGGTAGCAAGAAACCGTTGCAACACACCACTACCGCGAAACCCGCCATGAGCGGCCACGCCGCCGCCTCGAGCAGCGTTACCGAAATGACGATCCACGCGACACCAGCCGCCTGTGTGCACCCCACGATAGTGACCCAGCGGCGCGCCGGAATCCGGTCAATAATCCGCGGATTCACGGCACTCGCCAACACCAGCGTGAGCGAGTTGAACGTGAACATGAGCGCATATTCACGCTCGCTAAACCCGTTCATGCGGATCATGATGAACGAACTAGCGGAAATATAGGCGAACATCACGGCAAAACCCGCAACGAACATGAGGGTCGGGAACACATAGGAGCCACGGGTCAGAAGCTCCCCCATGTTCGCAAACGCCTTCGCGATCCCTCCGGTATGCCGGTCCTCGCTACGTAGCGTTTCCAGGACAGCCCACCACACGCCTAGCGCAGCGAGCGCGAAAACACACGCCAACATCACGAACACTGCACGCCAGGACAACCACGGGATTAACACCCCACCCACCGCGGGCGCGATCACCGGTGCGATCGACTGAATCGCCATGATCGTGGACAACGCCTTCGCGATCCCCTTACCGCGCCCCACATCAGCGATGATCGCTTTCGAAAGCACCACCCCAGCAGCACCGCATACGCCTTGGAAGCATCGCGCGATAATCAGCACCACGATGCTTGGAGCCAGTGCCGAAACCAGAGAAGCAATCCCTGAGCCCACCAGGCCGAGCAGGAGCAACGTGCGCCGGCCACGCTGATCAGACAACGGCCCAATCACAAGCTGGCCTAGACCCATCGTGATCAGAAAGCCCGTGAGCGACAGCTGCGTCACTGACGCGCTCGCACCGAACTCGCGTGCAATCTGATCCAGACCGGGAACGTACGCATCGATCGCAAACGGCGCGAGCCCGCCGCACAACGCCAACACCGCAATCATGCGGCGCGGCAACAGGCGCGGGCGGCTCACAGAAGGTTCCTGACTCATCGGTGTCCATGCTACGACGCGGCGCAGCAGCGTAACGGCACAGCGGTGTAACGGTTCAGCGCCGGCGTGCTAAGCGACAGGTAGTCGCAACGTGACTTTAGAGCCCTGGCCGTGCCAAGACTCCAACGATGTGGATCCTCCGTGGCGTTCGATGATCGCCCGGACCATTGGCAGGCCTAAGCCGCTCCCCTCGGTTCCGCGCACCTCACGTGAGCGGCCAAGTTCCTCCCACACGGTCTCCAGCTCGTCCGCAGCGATACCGCGGCCCGTATCCGCGCAGTCGATATACACCGAACCGTCCGCTTCACGGCCGTGCATTTCGATGCGGGCGCCAGGGTCCGAATACTTCACGGCGTTACTGAGCACATTAGAAATGGCGAGGAACAGCAAGTCTGAGTCCCCTTGAATACGCGGCAACGGCCTCGGGGCGCGCGGGAGTGCGACCTCGATGTGGCGTTCGCGAGCACCCGGGATCTCCAACACGGTCTGGACAGCTTCTTCCACCAGCTCCGTCAAGTCCACGCTGCTCAGCTCAAGCTCGGCGTGCTCGACCTCGCTGATCTTACGCAGATCACTCAACAAGCTAGAGAGCCGCTGAGCCTGCGCACCAATGTTGTCCAGCTGCCGTTGCGAGGGCTCGTCCGCGAGAGCCGCACGGATCCCTTGAATAGGGTTCTTTAGTTCGTGATCCAGCCGCGCCATGAGCCGTTGCCTACGCTGCGTCTGCTCCTCGCGTTCGCGGCGAACCGCGCGCACCTCGCTGCGGCGCAACCAGGCCACGGCAAGCCAGCCGATCAGGAAAACAACGGTCACGGTGACGCCCAGAATCAACGGAACCCACGCCAACGTGGTTGCGACCGTTAAGACTTTCTTGCTGTCCACCGACGCCCAGATCAGGCTCGCCACCAGGCCCACCAGCACCGGCGCGAACACTACAACCAGCGTCCAGTTCAGTTTCCCGCGGCGACGCTGCGCGGGCTGAGAGTCCGGTGAGGACGGTCTGGAACGTTGACGCTGTACAGCTTTGGGCGCAGACGGGGACTCAGGCGCAGGTGGGTACGCTGGCTGGTTCATGCGCGCTCCACCTCAGCCACAAAACGGAACCCTTCACCGGAGACCGTCTCGATCATCGACTGCCCCGGAGCTACATCACCGAGAACCTTGCGGATCTCAGCCACGCGATGGTCCACGGCCCGCGTGGTCACGATCGCTTCGAAACCCCACACAGTTTCGAGTAGGCGTTGACGCGAGAACACCTCATCCGGGTGGCTCATCAAGAACTCGAGCAACGCGAACGCGCGCGGGGTCAGGGATTTCTCGCGGCCATCAACGAAGATGCGGCGTGCCGGTCGATCCAGCTTCAACGGGCCGGCAACCAGAGATTCGGCCGCACTGAGTGGAGCGCCGCCTTGCCCGCTGCGGCGTAGCACGGCACGGATCCGAGCCATCAGCTCGACCGGGTCGAACGGCTTGGTCAGGTAGTCGTCGGCGCCGTCATCAAGGGCTGCTGCGCGTTCGAAGGATTCGCCGACCTCGGTCAGCAGAATCACTGGCAACCATTCGTCATCGGCCCTGATGCGCCGCAAAACTTCACGGCCATCAACCCGCGGCATCAGAACATCGAGGATGACCAGGCTCGGGCGGCGGTGCTCAATCTTACGGAGCGCGTCAGCCCCGTCCACAGCGACATCCACGTCCAAGCCGTTCCGGCTTAAAACGGGAGCCAAGTGTTCCCTGATGGTGGCATCATCATCAACTAACAAGATCTGTGGACGAGGCGACACACCGCCCATAAAGTTCCTACCCTTCACAACAGCCAAGCGGGCCCACCACGCGGTACACACCACGCGATGAACCCAGCCTAGCCGCTAATAGCGGATCTCGACCCGCCGGTTCTTCTCACGGCCCTCGAAGTTTGGCTTCGACTTGGTGCCGTTATTTGCAACCGGTTTGGTGTCCGCGAAGCCTTTCGCCTCAACCTTGAGGTCCTTGCGTGCGGCCTTGATCGCATCGGCAACAGACTTGGCGCGTAGCTCAGAGAGCTTCTTGTTCCCGACCTTAGACGGCACGTTATCCGTGTGGCCGCCCACCGCGATCTTCGCATTCTTCGGCACGTCCTTGACAAGCTCACCGATCTTCTTCTTCGCGTTATCCGAAAGCTTGTGGGCGTCAATCTTGAAGAGGATGTCAGAAGACAAGCTCACAATGTCCTTGCCGTCTTCCTTCCGCTCAGTTTCAAGCTTCTTGATACCCATATCCATCTTCTCGATCTTGGGATCGATGGGCTTGATCGATTTCGCTATTTCTTTATCGCTGAGCTTTTCGTGTTTATTGTCATCGGCGAGCGCCGGCTGTGCTCCCACCACCAGGGCGAGAGCCACCAGCGAAGCCGTTACACCTGTTACGCGTTTCAATCGATTTCAACCCCCTGAGCCATCTCCGTGTTGTTCCACATGTTGAAGTCCATGGTGTGAACGTCCTCAGGTGGAGCCGCGAACACGGATGTTGAATAGGTGCGCTTGCCCGGGGTCAAATGCACACCCTGGTTGGTGACCGCGCGAGTGCTGAGCCGCTCATGCTTGTTGAGGTTCTTCTGGTCGATCGCATACTCAGTCACGATGTGCTGATTCCCCGCGACTTTCCACAGGTTGAATTTGCCCTCGTCTTCCGCGGTGGTGTGCAGCGTGTACCCATAGACGACCTTGACGAACTTACCTTCACGCTTAGCTTCAAGCATGTCGATGGTCAGCTTGGCGTCCTTATCCCCTTCCACGGTCACTCCCGTGGTGACCGAGAGGATCGGTTCTCGATTGTCTTGCTGACCATCCTGGTTACCCTCGCCAGAATCGTTGCCCTGTTCGGCGCCGTTGTCTGATGCGTTCGTGTTGTTCGAGGTGGAGTCGCCAGAGGTGGCGTGGGCTTGCTCCGCCGAGTTCGTATTGTCGCCCTGGGCGCTCTGCTGCGCTGAGGCCTGGTTCGCGTTCTGGTCCTGGCCCTCATCGCTCACACCCACCGAGCAGCCTGCCAAACCAATGGACGAAGCGAGCGCCAGGCCCAGAACCATCTTGCTTGCAGTTGACTTGTTCATGGCTAAACCTTTCGCCTCTATAGAACCTGCACGGAAAGCTGTGTGCCTCCGTCTTGTTTACAACGCTACGGCGAAGGACCCTTCAACCTATCGCAGATCTGTCGCCAACAACCCGGATCTTGTACCGAATTAGCGACAACGACGCAAAACTTCAGAATTCGTTTACTTGAGGATCGTTTGAGTCAGGTGTGGGGCGTCCCCTACGTTTTCAGAGGTGGGCGGGCAAGTTTCCGGAGCGGAACAGACGGATCGGCCAGCGCATCGGGCGGTACAACAAGCCCTTGATCAATGATCCGGCGAGCCGCACGCACCGTGACCCCGCCATCGACCGCTGCACACCCAGCCATGGTCCCGTCCGGGTTGAGGAGGAACGTCGCCTGCGGAGAACCGTCCTCATTGAAACGGTGAACAAACTGGGTTTCGCTCTCATGCCCGGCGACCAGCGAACCCACGCCTTCGACGTGAACCCCGTGGCGGTCCGACCAGAACCACGCGGCTGCGTGCACGGATTCGGCCGGGCTAGGCTCTTGCCCCAGGATCGCGGCGGCGGCTCTCGATCCGCTGTTCATCGCGTTCTCCCAATGCTCCGCGCGCGGCAACAGTTCACCCTCAGGGGTGCGGATGCGCGCGGCATCCCCCACCGCGAAGATCGCGGGGTTCGAGGTGCGTTGGCACTCATCGACGAGCACGCCGTCGTTGACTTCCAAGCCGAGGCGTTCGGCGAGCGCGGTGTTCGGGGTGATCCCGATACCCACCAGAACCTGATCCGCCCTCACCTGCGTGCCATCTATGAGGGTCACAACGCGTTCGGGGCCATCCAGCTCGATACGAGCCGGAGCGTCATGGATGACGTCGATCCCCTTCCCGGCATGCATCGCGTGCAGATGCTCGGCCAACACCGCCCCAACAGCGGACAGCAGCGGAGGGTTCGCCGGTTCCACGAGCGTCACATCAGCGCCGAGTTCCAGCAGTGTCGATGCTATTTCCGCACCAATCAACCCCGCACCCACAATGACCACACGTGTGCCTGGGGTGATGCTTTCACGCAAGAGGTCAGCGTCCGTGCGGGTACGCAGCTGAAGGACCTCTTCCAACTCACCGCCAGGGACCGGGAGCTTGCGGGCGCTACCGCCGGTACCCAGAACCACACGGTCAGCGGTGAGAGTTTCGCCATTGTTCAGCCGGACGGTGATCTGCGAGTTGCCAGGTGAGGCGGCTGAGTGTGCAACCGCCCCGGCAGAGTCTTCA
Organism: Arthrobacter sp. HMSC06H05; assembly: GCF_001807395.1. NCBI lineage: Bacteria > Bacillati > Actinomycetota > Actinomycetes > Micrococcales > Micrococcaceae > Arthrobacter > Arthrobacter sp. HMSC06H05. The sequence continues at coordinate 15,821 of NZ_KV788988.1, forward strand.
GCCGCTTCGGCGGAGAGCCCTAGCGCTTCAGCGGAGTCCTCTACCGCCACGGCTTCAGCTTCGATGAGCTTCACGCGGTTCTCGTCGAACCACTCTCGTGGCTCGAACTGGATCTGTTCCAGCGTCTGTGTGCCTAGCAGGTAGCCCTTCGACAGCGGCGGCCGGTCATACGGCAGGCCACCTGGCTCCACCATCGTGATCTCACCATCAAAGCCACGGGAGCGCAGCTGGCGCGCCACGGTGAAGCCGGCGACACCACCGCCGATGATCGCAACAGAATTCACTGGCATCAGTCAGCGTCAATAGCAGGCACACCCGGGTACAGGACCACGGTGTCGCCCTCAACCTCGACCTTGTGCGTCCGGGCATCCACAGTGGCCGGCAGACACAACGCCTTACCGTTCTTGAGGCAGAACCTGGCCGCATGCGCCGGGCACTCGACCTCCGTGCCCTCGACCCAGCCGTCGGCGAGGCTCGCTACCTCGTGCGTGCACTCATCATTGAGGGCATAAAACGAGCCATCTTCGGCATGGAACACCGCGATGTCCTCGCCGGTTACGTTCTCATCCCCCGGAACCAGGAACGCCTCTCCCTCAGGGATCTCGCTGACAGGGATTTTGACGGTATCGCTCATAAGTGCCTCTCCTCTGTACTCGATGGACTCAAGTTTGGTGCGGTTCTCTATTCGGTGCGGCGGCGAACGATGCGGTAGCGGGCCACTCGGTGGTCGCTGCGGTGCCGGGCCACCGGCGACCCGGCACCGGCCTCCAGAGTTAGTTGCGGTGCTCCACGAGGTTGCGGCGTTCAAGACGCAACGTGACATCCGCAGCCTTCGCAAGCTGTTTGGAGTGAGTCACCACGATCACGCATTTATTTTGCTGATGCGCGGCATCACGCAGAATCTCGATCACACCTTCCGCGGTTTCTTCATCCAGGTTACCTGTCGGCTCATCAGCGAGGATCACAGGTGCAGAGGAAACCAGCGCTCGTCCGATCGCGACACGCTGTTGCTGCCCACCGGACAAAGCCAACACGTTCCGCTGAGCTGCGGCCGCATCGACCCCAAGGCGGGTCAGGTCCTCGACCGTGGCTTTCGAGTTCACCAACCGCAGGTTCTCAATAGGGGTGAGGTAGTCAATCAAGTTGTAGTTCTGGAACACCAACGCGATCTGGTCGCGCCGGTGACGTGTGTAGCCTGTGGTGGCGATGTCTGTGCCGTTGAAACGCACAACACCGTCAGTGGGCGCATCGAGACCTGCGAGCAGGCTCAGCATCGTTGTCTTACCCGCGCCGGAAGAGCCGACGATCGCATAGAACGTGCCGAGATCGAAGTCATAGGTGACCTTGTTGAGCACCCGCTGGGCGGTGCTGCCGTACGTGTAACCGACGTGGTCTAGTTGCATGATGGACATGATTTTTCCTAACTACGTTTTGAAAGAATGCGTTTGGGGCGTTGGGTGATGAGAGGCAGAACGCCTACCGAAACGCCGATCAGCACGATGACGAAACCCCACGCAAGCGCGGCAACCGTGCCGCTTGCACTGGCTGTGAGGTGGATTGAGGCCAGCGCGTCATCCCCCGCCTGAGCGATGATTGCCCGCCCGAGATAGCCGGACAGAACCGTCCCAGCTACGGTTGAGATGACTGCGGCGACGGCGGCGAAAATGCTTGCCTCAATCCCGAACTGTGAGAGCACATTGCCCTTCGATTTCCCGAGCGACAGCAAGATGCCTACCTCGTGGATGCGGCCCCGTGCCCAGAACGTACTCACGAGCGTGAGCACGCACGCACCCGCGATGCTCAAGCCCAGCAACAGGACCGCCAATAGTTTGTCCACTCCGGCGATCGCCTGGAGAACCGGGGCGAACTGCGCAGAATTGTCCTCCAATGTAAGGTCTGGCGCGGCCTGATGAGCCGCTTTGAGAGCTTCCGGGAGTTCCTGGGCGTTATGGGTGAAATACCGGCCGGTGGTCAGCGGTGCTCCGAGCTTCCGTGCTGAGGCGAGGTCCACGAACACCTGGTTCTCTGAAGCACCCGCCGGCAGCCCGCTTGGGTTTTCTGTTTTCCCGTCAAAGATCCCCGCAACCTTCACGGTGACTTTCGTTGTGCCTTGAGCGAGGGTGAGGGTGGATCCCGGCTTGAGATTGTTGAGCTGGGCGAACTCCCGGTGGATCAGCGCTTGCGATGTGCCCTCACCCACGTGCGTTCCCTCAACCAGCTGATACAGCTTGCCCTGAAACCCCGGGTTCAACTCCGAATCACTGACTCCAGTCGCAGTCACTGCGCTAGCGAATTCAGGGTCCAATTGGACCCCACGCCCACCAGCGACCGGTTTAGCACCCTCAAGTTGCGGCATCGTCACCGCTTCCACACTGTGCTTAGCGATCTGCGGCAAACCAGCCAAACGTTTGAGCACCGACTCATCGATACCGGCCTGCTGGGCAGGCGGTTGGGAAGGCGGCTGTGCAGGCGGCTGGCCAGTACCGTTACCAGTATCAGTGGCATTACCAGTATCAGGGTTAGTGCCGGGTACAGCGCCGGCGGTTGCAGTGAAGCCGGCGCCAACGTTGGTGCTGATCGCGTCCTTGACGTCCGCCATCGAGGACCGAACGCCGGACTGGGCGACGAGCGCGGTGAACACGACCGCCATGATGAGTGTCATGAGGATGCTGCGCCGCGGTTTGCGGATCACGCTGCGGATCGCTCGGGGCCAAGGACTGCTCATTTGGTGTCCACGAGGATCGCGCGTGGGCTTTTACGCAGCATCGGTAGCGAGGTAACCGCGACAACCACCGCGACCACAGCCACACAGATGATCACCGCTTGGATCACCGAAGCCGTCGAGAGTCCCACCGCGAGGCTGTCGAGTGTTTGAACGGAGGCGGAGGATTCCATGTCCGCACCGAACTGACCAGCTTGAGCCATCTCTTGTTCAGCGGACTTATTGACGCTCGCGAGCGTCGTGTTCCCCATCCATTGAGCGAAACTGTTCGCCGCGAAATAGGCGACGATGAACGCTGGAATAGCGATCAGGATGAGCTCTGCGAAATACTGGGCGGTGATGTTGGCTTTATTGACGCCGATGGCGAGCAAGGTCCCGGTTTCTTTCTTGCGTTCGTTGAGCCATAGGAACAACACGAGCGCTACAACGGCGGCGGCGAAGATCGTCGCACCCACCGTCGTGTTGTTCATGATGCTCGTGACACCGTCCACTGCCCCAGTGATACCAGCAAGGTATTGGGTGGAACGTGAAAGCTGGTAGTTGTTCCAGTCGATCCCCTGAGCTGCGGCGGCCTTGACGACGTCCTCGAAGTTGGCGTCCTTGGCCACAAAGAAGTTCGCGTCCTGATAAATCTCAGTCTGAGGTGTGAACTGATACAGCGTCCGCGTTGTATCCAAGTCAGTGAAAACCGTGTTAGCGTACAGTTCGCTACGCACCGCGACTGGACGGGTGTTCTTGCCGGATACGATGCCGACAACCTCAGTCTTCACTTCTTTGGTGGATTGTTGCTGGTTATCTACGTCGTATTTGTTGCCCTTCAACGTGAGCGTGCTACCAAGTTTGAGGTTGTTCGCTTTCGCGAGATCTTCATGGATCACGGACTTGTGTTTGTCTTCAGACGTCAAGTGCCTGCCCTCGACGAGCTTCAACGAACCACTACGGAACGCGTTAGCGATCTCAGATTCGTTGACGCCCCACACGTTCACGGCATTACCGAACTGGGCTTCGCGCTGCTGGTCATAGTCAGCGTGGTCAGGCTTGAGAACCTTCGCACCCACAAGATCAGCAGTGACGTTCTGGCGGGCGACATGGGAGACCACACCATCCAAGCTCGCAAGCTTTTCAATATCGGCAGGCTTCACGTTGCCCGCCCCACGCGGGGTACCCATGTTGTAGTGAGGGTTATTCTCCAACACGAAGCCACTACCGGTCTTCGCGTCAATCTCTTGTGCGACCTGGTCCGCGGAGCGGGTCACAGCGCCCGCGGACATCACCACGGTCCCCATCGCCGCGAGAACAGCAAGGATAATCACGGTCTTGACTGGTTTTCGGGCACAGTAGCGCCACGCTCTTCCTAGAAACGACACAGTTTCCCTTTCAAGGTGAAAATGGTTGGCGCGTCCATGGCGCTGATCGCAAGACTAACCGCGAGGCTACCCACAGTGGGATGCATAGTGGTGAGCGAAATCTGGTTCGCAGAATGCAGCGCGCCGATAAGGTCCGAAAGAAACTTATAATTCGATTCTGAAACGAGTCTGAAGGTCCTCTGCACCCAAGCTGAGGGAACGCGAGGAAGTTTCAGTGAGCCCCGGCGAGCGCCCGATATTCCCGGGTTACTGGTTTCCAGAAGCCCGCCCGGTGCGCTAGCAGTTCTTTGAAATGCCGCGGGGTCACCTCATCCAGTGCCGCAACATATTCGGGCACGGTTTCGCGCGGCAGCCGCAGGCCCATCGTGAGGTGTGGGATCCAGTCCGTGCGGTGATCCTCCGGGTTAAGCACGCTGATCTCGCGGACTGCTTGCCGCATCGGCTCCCCCGTTTCCAAAAGCCATGCGACCGTCTGTTTGCGGCGCGTACCGAATATCACGGTGCCGACTCGTTGAAACTCCGCGGGGATCACGGCTGGTAAAACCTCGGCGGCGCGTTCCACGGCTGCCGGCGCCATATCGTGTGAAAAAGAGATAGTGATGTGTGGGGTCTGGTTTTGGCGCGGGAAACCGCGGGCTTCGAGGGCATCGAGAATCTCGCGCACCTGCCGCTCCTGCTCAGGCGGTAAATACAACAGAATGTTCTGCGGTGACGCCACGAAAAACCCCTCACGCATGCATTTTTGAGAAACTAGCTAATGTTGAGGATCTAGCAACTGTTGACGCCGAGCAACTGTTGGTGCTTACCCGCCGGCGCCGATCTAGCCGCGCAACACGCGTCGGTTGCGCATCACCATCGCGGTCCCTTTGAAGAAACCAAGCCGCTCATAGTAGCCAATCAGGTGATCGTCGCAGGCCAGATCGATCGAATACATGCCCTCGAGGCCGGCTACGATGCGGCGCACCAGCTCCTGCCCGATCCCCTGATTCTGATACTCCGGCAGCACCTCAAGCCACGGGATGAACGCGGTGAGAACACCGTCGCTAATCGCGTTGATGTAACCGACCACGCGCTCGCCATCGAGCGCCCACACGCGTCGGAACGAGCCATCCATGACATCCACGAGCTGTTGAGCACTCGGCGGGGTGGGCCAGCCGACGAAGAACCCCTCAAGCTGCTCGGCTTGAACCGCGCCTGGCTCATCACGATACGTAATCATGCGGTCGCTCTGCCTTCCTCATGCGTTGCGGTTTCCCTACGCATGCTCTTGCAACCAGGCCGCCAGAACCGGGACGTGAGAATGCTCAACATCCTTAGCCGCCGTCAGTAACGTCACGTGAGCGCTATGTGACAGTTCCTCCGCTAGTTCAGCGGCCGCATCGTTCTCATCAAGTTCGGCACTGTAGCGGCTCTTGAACTCATCCCAACGCTCTTCCGGCGCCTCATGAAACCAGGTGCGTAAGGCACTGCTCGGGGCCGCGTCCTTAGCCCATACGTCATAGTCGAGGGCCTCCTTCTTGATCCCGCGAGGCCACAGTCTGTCAGTCAAAACGCGGGTACCCTTAGTCGGCTCTGACTCCTCATAGACACGACGAAACGTCCACTTAGCACTCAGTGAGCTCATGGTCACCCTCCCGCAGTGTTGTTGTTTACGCCGGCACAGTCTTGTTGACTCTGGCGCCGGTTTGTATCGGCGCTGGCATGGACCGACGCTGGCTTGTACCCGCACTGGCTTGTACCGGCGTTCTGCCGGCCACTATCTACCTTAGTAGCCGCTCACTGCGTCAAGGGGGTGGCGCGGCACAGCATAGGATCGAACCAGCTATACCCCGCGCGAGGAAACCCGCGAGCAAGGAGTGCAAATGGACAAGGAGGCCACATGGCGCTGAACATCGCTTTGATCGGATACGGCGGGATCGCCTCCCGTGTTGCCACAGCGGTCCTGGCTATGGATGGTGTCCAGCTCGTGGGGGCGATCGTGCGCACACCAGGGCCAGCAGCCGACGACGGTGTAGCCGAGCTCAACCTGGAGGATGCGTTGGCGGAGGATGTGCAGGCGGACAGTGTGCCAGCGGACGGCGCACCTGGGCGGCCCGTGGACTTGTTCGTTGAGGCCGCCGGGGTTCCTGCCGTGGCTGAGTATGGTCCGCGCATCGTCGCGGCCGGTAGAGACCTACTGATAACCAGCGTTGACGCGCTGGCTGACCCGCAGCTGCGGCGTGCTCTACGAGGGTGACGTAGCCGGGGCTATCGACAAGTTCCCAGCCAACCTCAACGTGGCTGTCGCGCTCGCGCACACAACGGGGATGTGGGATGAGACAGTCGTGAAACTCATCGCCGACCCAGCCACACACCAAACCAAACACACCATCACAGCTAGCGGCGCATCGGGCTCCTACCGGTTCGAGATCACCAACAATCCCCTACCGGATTCCCCGGCAACCAGCGGGATCGTCGTGAACTCGGTGATCACCGGGATCCGGACCATCGCAGGCACGTCCGGAGTCACCGTCTAGACCGTACCGCCTGCGCCGGGACCGGCTATGCAGCGCCGACCTCGTGGCTGTCAGCCCGTGACGAGTGAGTGTGCCCCGTGTGAACGTTCCCCGCATGAATGTGGATGTGCGGCTGGCGTGATGCCCGCAGGCCGTTGAGGATCACGAGGACCTCGGTGAGTTCGTGCGCGAGCACCACGGCGGCGAGGCTCATGACCCCGAAGAACGAAAGCGGCAGCAACAGCACGATCAGCGCGAGCGATACCGCGAGGTTCTGGTTCATGATGCGCCGGCCGCGGCGTGCGTGAGCGAAGGCCCGCGGAAGCAGGCGAATGTCCGTGCCGGTGAAGGCGATGTCAGCGGACTCGATCGCGACATCGGCTCCACCCACGCCCATTGCAATACCGATGTCAGCCACGGCGAGCGCTGGCGCGTCGTTGATGCCGTCGCCGATCATCGCGACGTGGTTGAGCGCTTGGACCGCGGCGACTTTGTCTTCGGGGCGCAGCTCGGCGCGGACATCCGTGATGTCGGCTTGGGCCGCGATCGCGTTCGCGGTGCGTGCGTTGTCGCCGGTCAGCATCGTGATCCCGATGCCCTGTTTCTTCAACGCAGCCACCGCATCGGCCGCTCCTTCGCGGAGCTCATCGCGCACACCGATCACCGCGGTTGGTTCGTCGTTGACGTGCAGAACCACGGTGGTCATGCCGTTTTCTTCAAGCTCGGTGGTGTCTGCGCTGAGCGGGCCGGGGCTGAGCCATCGTGGGCTTCCGATCGCGATGCGGTCGCCGTCGACCCAGCCTTCGATGCCGTGGCCGGCCTGTTCCGTGACGTCGGTTGCGGTGGGGACCACGGGTGCGGCGGTGGTGATCGCGGCGGCGATCGGGTGGGAGCTGTGTTGTTCGAGGGCGGCGGCCCATTCCAGGGCGACGTCCATGCTGACGTTCGGGACGGAGCGGACGGCGGCGACCTGTGGTTTGCCGCGGGTGAGGGTCCCGGTCTTGTCGATCGCGATGTGGCGGATGGTTCCGAACCGTTCGAATGCGGCACCGGATTTGATGATCACGCCGTATTTGCTGGCTCCGCCGACTGCGGCGATCACGGTGAGTGGGACAGCGATGGCGAGTGCACATGGGGACGCTGCCACGAGCACGGTGAGGGCGCGGGTGATCCACAGTTCTGGGTCGCCCACCAGCGAACCGATCACCGCGATGAGTGCCGCTAGGACGAGGACGCCCGGCACGAGCGGTGTAGCGATGCGGTCAGCGATGCGCGCACGTTCCCCGCGTTCGTTTTGCGCTCCTTGCACGAGCGAGACGATGGTCGTGAGCGAGTTATCGGTTCCTGGCGCGGTGGCCTGGATTTCCAGTGGCGTTGTGGTTGCGATGGAGCCGGCGCTGATGTGTTCGCCTTGTTCTATGATGAACGGCATGGATTCGCCGGTGATGGCGCTGGTGTCGATGTCGGTGCGGCTGGTGATCAGGGTGCCGTCGGTGGGGACGCGTTCGCCTGGGCGGATGAGGATGTGGTCCCCTACCGTGAGTTCGGAGGTGGGGATGGTGATGGTGGTGTCGCCGCGGCGGATGGTCGCTTGGTCTGGTGTGAGGTCGAGGAGGGCGCGTAGGCTACCTTGCGCTTTGGCCATCGCTTTTTCTTCGAGGGCTTCAGCGATGGAGAACAGGAACGCGAGTGCTGCGGCTTCCCCGACGTAGCCGAGGATGACGGCGCCGACGGCGCTGATGGTCATGAGGAGTGCGACACCGATTTTGCCTTTGGTGAGGCGCTTGAGGGCATCAGGTACGAAGGTTGCCGCGCCGATGATGAGGCTGGCCCAGTAGAGGACCTGTTCGGCCGTTTCGTAGCCGAGTAGGCCGGTGATGAACCCGGCGACGAGGAGCAGGCCCGAGGTGAGTGGCACGAGGATTTCGATGTCCCGCCACCACGGGACTGTTTTGACGTCGATGCCTTCCATGACGATGTCGCCGCCGCAACCGCACGCTGAGCTCATATGACCCTTCTCCTTGTCGAGACCGGCTGATGAAACCGAACGGGGATCTGGTTCATGAATGGCCGGTTAACCTGTTTCCAGGCTAGCCCCGCAGAGGCGGGAAACGGGCATTTTTACGTGATGCGGGCCACAGTGTAAGAAACATGTGTAACTTACTTTTTCGGGCGCTTGGTAGCTGAAAATGACAGTGATTTTCAGGAGGGTTTTTGAGGGTGCGGTGCTGGAGTTTTGGTGCCTAGTGGGGCTTGCTTATTCGTAGTGAGTCCACATCCGCAAAACGTGGACGGTGCGAGCCTCGGCATTGACCTCATAAACGAGGCGATGCTGAATATTGATCCGCCGCGAATAGCAACCGGCTAAGTCGCCGATAAGTTTTTCGAAACGGGGTGGACTGGCGAATGGGTCTTCGGAGAGCAAGTCCAACAACATTCGCGCTTTAGGCTTTAGCCCCGACGACGCTAATTTCTTTGCGTCTTTCTGAGCCTGCTTCGAGTAAACCAAGCGCCAGTTGGTCACCAGTCAAGCTCCTCAGAGCCCGACGCGATCCCTTCCTCCCGGGCAGCAAGGATGGACTCAGTCATTCCTGGGATCGAGGCCAGAAACAGTGTTTCCTGAATCGCACGCCAGTCTTCTTCGCCCACTAGGACTGCATTGCCGCGTTGCCCTGTTATGGTCACCGGCTCAGACTCGTCATTCACTTGATCGATTAAACGGTACAGATTATTGCGTGCCGATGTTGCGTTTACAGCAGTCATTCGTCGATCACCTCAAGACCAACCGTACGCCTTTACGTACGGGAAGGCAATAGGCGCTTCTTGCAGGCAACACTGTCAACTCAGCACATCACTGCCACATCAGCACATCAGGTCCACTAGCCTTCCGCGATGCAGGGCGCGAGATCATTTTCTTTGACCGATATCAAGCGGCTAGGAAAATGAGACTGGACGCCGCACTCACAATACTGATGAGCGCGTTGAGCACTGGATAAGACACCATAAACCCTGCCGCAAATTCAGCCCAGCCGGGTGCGGAGCAGATGTGAGCGAGAGATTTCCTGCCTTCCGAACGTCTGCGTGGACGCGTTCATCAGGCTGTTGCCAACAGGTGCCGGCGCGCTTGACTCACCCCTGGAGCGAGGTGTTCTTCTCCTCCAGTTTCGTGCCGCCGCTGAGGCACCACTCCTTCCCAGCCGAATCTACGAACGCAACTTCTGTAATCATCTTCCGACCTTTGCCCTTAACAAGGAAGTCTGGGGCCTCGTTCGACCGGTCAAGATCAATGAGGGCTCCCCAGTGGTACTTGGGGTGGCTTGGCACGACGAACCTACCGGGAGGAAGCGCTCCTAGCTCAAGAGGCCGGTTCTGGACACTGCCGTCCAATCGCTGGCTATAGACCTTGACATCGTAAATTGGCTTGGTCGAGCCGTTGTACAGGAAGATGGCCCAACTCTCTTCATTCTCGCGTTGAGACAGCCTCGCCCCGAGCGCGAAGACAAGTTCTGCCTGCTCGCGTTCAATTGCTTTCTTCCTATCTTCATCACGTTTTTGCTCAACCGCCAGCAACCGCGAGCTCACACGCCACGCGACAAACGCAGCAATCACGGCCAAGATGCCCCCGATTGATCCGACCCACTCAGCAAGCGACCCTATGTTCAATGCTTTCACCACCTTGATCCAAACCGCCCGACTAGCACTCTGCCAATAGTGTCAAACTAGGAAGGTTGGCAGGCAACACGCCTCGAATAGCGACTGGTGCCTGCTGACCCTCCCCTCACTTTACCCACTCTTCCGGTTTTAGAGTGCGTTGAGTCGGGCTGATAGGTGCCCGGAGTGGAGCAGGCAGCGCAGCGCTTAGTGCCCGAAGTTCCTGAACCCCAGCCCGATACCGCGCAGGTGCTCGAAGCGTCCGTTGATCGCTTCGACCGAACCGTTCGACGCGCCACCGCGATCGAAGTACGCCAGCACGTGAGCCCGTTTCCGCCACAACGTCCGCCCCAACTGAGCAAGCTCGTCCAGCCCTGCCGGCAGATCTCTGCGCAACAGGTTGACCACTGCCTGCGTGAGCTTCCGCCTGGCGAGCTGGACGACATGGAACGGATCCATCACCGGTACCGCGTCCGGTAGCGCCTTCGTGGTGGCGGTGTGGTAGCCGGCGAATCCGCCCATCGTGACGACCCTGACCTCGGTACGGAATGCTTGGGAGCGTTCCTGCAGTCACGTGGTCACGACATTCGTGGAACGTCCGCCTTTCACATCCAACAGACGGGCTCGACCGGTCCCATCGATCAGTGGAGTCAGGTCGAGGAAGATCGTCGCGAAGGAGTCCTCACCGTGTCCGCGCACGTGTTTCCAGCTGTGCTCATCCATACCCAGGACACGGACCCCGGCCAGATGCGCGGGATCGGCGTAGACGGGGGATCGTGCGGCATCGAGCTGGTGCTGGAAGATCGAGCGCCGACACGGGGGCGGACACACTGGTAGCGGGGCAGGCGGGTCGAGTGGCCGGTGATCGGGACATCCGTCAGGCGACGGATGACATCGTCACGCAGGCGGCCTTCAGTGCCGTAGTCGGGACAGTAGTCTAGGGGTTCGCGTAGTGTGGCTTCGATGACAACTGTCACCGGTTTGTTCTCGATGTCAGTCATGGGGCATCTGCCTTGAGTCTTGTGCCTGCACGGCGCGCTCCCTGGTGCAACCGCACCGGCTTATTGGAACGCAACATGATTTTCCCACGGAACCATCAGTAAAGACGTTCCGATGGGCGCAAAGTTCGGTCCGGTGTGGGCATGGTGTCGGTACTCGGCAATCGCCACTCTGGCTGTGTAGGCATTCCAAGTGGCCGGCCGATCAGTAGTGATATCGGGCCTGAAGGATGATAAGTTCCTCGCCATCCACAAGGTAGACCAGTCGCTGCTCGCTGGTTATGCGACGCGACCATGAACCCTGCGCTCCGTACTTCAGCTGTTCGGGCTTGCCAATCCCGGTGAATGGGGCACGCAGGCAAGCGTCAATAAGTTTATTGATGCGTTTCAAGATCTGCCGGTCGGCTATCTGCCAGTGTTTGTAGTCCTCCCACGCCGATTCGTCCCAGACCAGACGCACTCAGTGCTCCTCGTCTGTACGATCCAGTTCATGAACTTCGACTTTTCCACTGCGGGCTCGTTCATATGCATCAAGCAATCGGCGAGCATTGGCCGGTGAACGGAACAGGTAGGCAGTTTCTTGCCAGGCTGCATACTCGTCGGCTGGCATCAGGATGGCGTTCCCTTTGCGGGAAACAATTTCTATAGCGTCGCGGTCTTCATTGACCTGCTCGATCAAGGGAAAAAGTCTCTTGCGTGCCTCGCTTGCACTGATAGACATATTGAGGACCTCCCTCGATGGAATGAATGGTACAGCTTAACGGTACCAGTCACTGCCGGTGTGCGTAGCGTGCCGCCGTACCGTACAGAGTTCGACAGCATGAGCATTCCTTTTGCAGGATCCCGTGAGAGATGTCTGCCCGGCCATGGATCTTGCACCGCACCTAGTGCTTCCGGTTTGCCGTGCCCGGACTTATCTACCCTGCCGAGCCGGTGATCAATAAAGAATCGGAATGCATTCACGATCATGCTGAGAACGTCACCGAGCCGGGTGCGCAGTTCGTGGTCGAATTCGTATAGCGCAATACATGTGCGAGGCTGGTTCCGGGAGCGAAGGTATCTAAGCGGATCTCACGGCCATCATCACTGAATTGCCACGCAGGTGGCACAGGACGATCACGGTAAATATGCCGATAGCCCGAGAGCCGATAGTATCCGTATCGCTCCAGGATCTGTGCCGCATACGCATCGTCACCGCAGTCCATGCCGCGCTCGCGTAGCCGGCGTACCTGTTCAGGGACTATCAAGAACGGTTTCGCATAGGTGCTGTGCGGATCTGTCATGTACCCACCATCCTGGTGTTCCCCGAGTTCAACGACTCCGGGCAGGAGTAGAAAAGAGAACAGACTTGCCTCTCATCGCGAGAAACAAGTCTGTCGTATTGATCCGAGTGTACACTTCGCACATGTTTCAGATCAAGCCCCCCGAACAGCTGGAACCCAGCGACGGCGGAGCGTCTGGCGTCGGGTTGACTACGACATCGTGCTCCGCTTGATACAGGCAGCTGTAAACCTGCTCTCCTCCCTTGTTCGCCGTATTACCTGACCTACCTGACGCAGGAAGGCCACACACGCCGCAAAACTTGTTATGTGACTCCGGTCGATGGCACTAAGAACCACAGTTCATCTCTTGCCTCCAGCAACTACACGTTAAACCGGAAGTCCACCGTGCTCCGGCACTGAGAACCACCTGCAGTCAGCGGCTACCAAGCCCGTCCGCGCAGGTCGATGTCTCCATCGGGCCACATCTCGAATGGGGCGATGGGCAGGACAAGGATCGGCGGGCCTGGCTCTTGCTCGACGGGTTCGCCATCACACCCGACCGACCTCTCGCGCGCACGGATCTTTTTCCACCCGCATGACGCGTAGAACGGGACGACCTGCTCTCGACACCCCAAGTAACCGAACGCGACGCGGCCGCCATCGCGCATCGACTGCGCTGCCCAGCTCATGAGTTCGCTCCCGAGACGCGTCCCTCGTGCGTCAGCGGAGATCAGAACACCGCCGACTCCCGCGATCGCGAGGATCTGGGTGCCGACAGCGATCTCGCGGCGCGCCCATCCCACGTGGCCGATGACGCGACCTTCGTTCCACGCCATGATGTGGACATCGTGTGGCGCATAGCCGTAGGGCTGCTGTGGATCCCACTCCCCGAACTCCTCGAGATATTCGCTGTCGAAGAGTTGCCGAAGCCCACGCAGATCGGCTTCAGTGAGCTCTTGGTGGGCGATGATCTCGATCGAATGACGCTTCACACTTCCACCTTCCACAGGTCTACGAGTTTGCCGCTGGTGTCGAGGACGATCATTCGAAGTCCACAGCTCGTGCGATACCATCTCGCGCAGGAACCGGAAGCTCATCCACTCCACCTACGTCCCGCGCCATGCTCAGAAGGGCCATGTCGATGGTGGGCCTCAGCGCCGCTTTGGTCAGAATGTCACGAACCTCGGCTTCCATGGAGCGTCCGTTCGCTTTCGCCTGAGAGGCGAGCTGTTGCTTCACGTGGTCATCGAGACCACGCCCGATAATAGATGCCATCAGTGCCACCCCCTTTTACTATCAACAGTCCTGGCGTGAATGGGGCACCATGGAAAGAAAGAAGCGAGGCGACTGATGCTGAAGAAGCGACGTCTCGCTGGCCGCCACACTCAATTCCGTATTACGATTAAGGGTATGAGGACGATTAATGGGCAACAGGTTAGCGAAGAACAAATCGATGAGTGGGTAGCGGAAGCCGAGGACGGCTACGATGTGGAGACGCTTCGCCGTCGAGGCAGGAAACCTCGCCACGAAAATGCGGCTAAAGTTATCTCCATTCGCCTTTCACCCAGCGAAATTTCAGACCTGGATAAATACGCGGCCACTCACGGATGGTCGAGGTCCCAGGCAATCCGAGAAGCTTTACGGAATGCCGTCTAAATGGAAGTTCGCTCAAGCGCCACAAAACACGGGATCAAACCAGAACTGAACCAAGGTCAGCTACCACGCTCGAGATACCATCGGGGCAATGGACCCTGCGGTTGGTCACGCAACCTGCAACGGAGAAATACTAGCGACAGTGTTCTTCAGAGCGCGACGCTGCAACCGTAGCTCGTAGTTCGACTGAAGATTCATCCAAAACTCCTCGGACGTCCCGAAATACCGCGCCAGCCGTATCGCCATATCTGCAGTGATACCTCGCTTGCCATGCACGATCTCGTTGATCCGCCTCGGAGGAACACCGATAGACACAGCGACCTTATGCTGCGTGATCCCGAAACCTTGGATGAAGTCCTCCATCAGGATCTCTCCTGGGTGGATCGGCTTGATCACGCGACTTGCAGGGGCGTGATCTTAGTTATCTGATCGGCCACACGCTCCTGCGCCATCTCAAGCTCATAACGGCTCTGAAGATTGAGCCAGAACTGCGGTTCCACTCCGAAATAACGCCCCAGACGCAATGCCGTATCAGCAGTGATGGCGCGCTTGCCGTGCACGATCTCGTTGATCCGTCTCGGAGGAACATCGATAGACACAGCGAGCTTATGCTGCGTGATCCCGAAGCCCTCAATGAAGTCCTCCTTCAGAACCTCGCCAGGGTGAATCGGAGCGTAAAGCTTCTCAGTCATAATGCTCCTCAGTGATAGTCCTCGATGATCACATTCTCCGGGCCAGCCTCGGTCCACACGAAGCAGATCCGCCACTGACTGTTGATACGAATGCTGTACTGACCCTTACGGTCACCCTTCAACGCTTCAAGCCGGTTCCCCGGCGGAACGCGAAGCGAGTTAAGAGACACCGCAGCATCGAGCAGATGTAGCTTCCTGTTCGCGGACTTATGAATCCGCGGATCTATCCGAGGCGCCGCTTCACGCAACCACACAAGCTCCGTGTCACGGTCACCGAAAGATCTGATCACGAAGTCAGTTTATAACGCAAAGCGTCAATAACGCTACACGTTAAACCGGAAGTCCACGACGTGTCGTTGCTAAATACCCTTACCCTATGGACATACAGCAGAAGCTGCTAGAGATTGAGTAGATACAAGAAGTAAAAAGCGATAGCTAGGATCACAGTACGGCCTTCGAGACCGCGACGACGGCTGCTACCGCAGGCCTCGTTGCCTAACTGACACCAACGCCGTGTCCACTACTCGGGGAACGCCCCCACCCCCAACATTAATGCTGCCCTGCCGGCAAACCAGGGCGGCCATGTGAGTATCGGACAATAATGCGTAGTCCTCCAAGGGTCTGGACACAGGAGCTTTCCCCTTTCCTCAGTGGTGCGACCAGAGGGAGAAGAAACATCCATCCCGGTGCACCCGCTGCGGTGATAACGACCCATCGCCCGCAGCAGGTGGCAATCGTCACGGTTATCCCTCTTTTTCAGATTCCTGTCCTCGGGATCAGAAAAAGACGGGGACCTGTCATAGGTCAGTGAGCATCTGCTGCATCTGGGCGATCTCGGCCTCCTGATCTTCAATGACCTGCTCAGCCAAAGCGATGGCCTGCGGGTTCTGGCCATCAGTGACCTCATCGCGGGCCATATCGACCGCACCCTCATGGTGGGCGGTCATCTGCTCAAGGTAGAGCCGGGCAGCCTCGGTGCCCTTGGCGTCCTCGAGGGCTGTCATGTCCTCCTCGCTCATCATTCCACTCATCCCGCCATGGTCCATCTCACCCATATCACCGGTGACCGGATCTTCTTCCTAGGTCTCGAGCATGTAATTCATCCGGTCGATCTCCGGGCCCTGGGCATCGATAACACCCTGGGCGAACTCGATGACCTCGGCCGGGATATCGTCCTTGGCCAGGAGGATTTCACTCATCTCCACGGCCTGCTGGTGATGAGGGATCATCATCTGGGCAAACATGATGTCCGCGTCGTTGTGATCGGCGGAGATCTCCCTGTCCGCCTCAGTCGTCGCCGTGGTGGTCTCGGTCGTCTCAGCGGTAGTCGTCGCAGTGCTGGTGGCCGAGGTGGTGGCGTCGGTGTTGCCTGACTCGGTGGCCTCACCGCAGGCGGCCAGCGCCAGGGTGGAGGCCACGGCGAGAGCGGAAAGAACAAGGGTGCGCTTCATCGTGGAGCCTTTCAGGGTATATGGGGGCAGTGGAGAGAAGTAGTGGATCAGTGGACGGCGGTGGATGCCGGAGTGGGCGTGGTGTGTTCCTCCTTCGACTCGGTCGGAGCCAGGTGAGCCGGATCCAGATCAATGCGGCGCAACAGTTGGGCGTTCAGGGCCACCACGATGGTCGAGGCAGACATCAAGATCGCGCCCACGGCCGGGGACAGCACGAACCCGATCGAGGCGAGCACTCCGGCGGCCAGCGGCACGGCGAGGATGTTGTAGCCAGAGGCCCAGATCAGGTTCTGGATCATCTTGCGGTAGCTGGCCTGGGACAGCTCAATCATCGACAGCACTGCCCGCGGGTCATCACTGGCTAGGACCACCCCGGCAGATTCCATGGCCACATCCGTGCCGGCACCGATGGCGATACCGACCTCCGCGCGGGTCAGAGCGGGTGCGTCATTGACACCGTCGCCGACCATGGCCACGCTCAAACCTCGGTCCTGCAACTGCGTGACCTTGGTGTCTTTGTCCTGTGGCAGGACCTCGGCGAAGACCTCATCAATGCCTAAGACCTGACCGACCGCGTGGGCCACCTGCTGGGCGTCGCCGGTGATCATTGCAACTTTCACCCCGCGGTCCTGCAAGGCTTTCACGGCGGCGTGGGATTCGGGGCGGATCTTGTCCTCGACGGCCACCGCACCGATGATCTGACCGTCGCGGACAATATGGAGCACACCAGCCCCACGCCCGGTCCAGGCGCTGGTGGTGTCGGTGAGCTCGGCCGGGATGGTGAGGTTGAACTCGCGCAGCATGTTCGGCCCTCCCACGAGGATCTCAGCGCCATCGACAGTGGCCCGGACCCCTCGACCGGAGGCGGCGCTGAAACCAGTTGCACGGATTCGCCGACGGGAGGCCTCGGGGTGGGCGGCCGCGGCCTCCACGATGGCGCGGGCCACGGGGTGCTCGCTGTCGGCCTCCGCGGCGGCGGCCAGGGCCAGCAACTCGCCCTCGGTGACGCCGACAGCTGCCGCGACACCGGTGACCGCGTGCGCACCCTCGGTCAGGGTGCCGGTTTTGTCGAAGAGCACCACGTCGATGGTGCGCATCCGCTCGAGCGTCATTCGGTCCTTGATGAGCACCCCGGCTTTCGCGGCCCGCTCGCTGGAGATCGCAATGACCAGCGGAATCGCCAGGCCCAGGGCGTGCGGACAAGCGATGACCAGCACCGTGACCGTGCGCACCACGGCATCGTCCGGGCTGCCGATGATGGTCCACACCACCGCGGTGATCAGAGCGGAGATCAGCGCGAACCAGAACAACAACGCCGCCGCCCGATCCGCCAGGGCCTGGGCCCGGGAGGAGGACTCCTGGGCATCGGCAACCATGCGTTGGATCCCGGCCAGGGCGGTGTCCCCGCCGGTAGCCTCCACCCGGATGCGGACGGTGTTGTCGGTGGCCACGGTACCGGCGACCACCTTGTCACCGGTGTCGCGGAAGACGGGACGGGATTCGCCGGTGATCATCGCCTCATCGAATTCGGCGGCTCCGTCGAGGATGGTTCCGTCGGCCGGCACCCGGGCACCGGCCCTCACCAACACGACGTCGTCGACGACCAGCTCGGAGATGGCCACGGTGCGGGTGGTCCCGTCGATGACTTTCTCGGCCTCATCCGGCAGCAGAGCAGCCAGCGCGTCAAGCGCTGAGGACGCGGCCCCGAGAGCGCGCATCTCCAGCCAGTGGCCCAGTAGCATGATGGTCACCAGCAGAGCCAGCTCCCACCAGAAGTCCAGCTCAAAACCGCCCAGCCCCAGAGTGGTGACCCAGGAGGCAACAAACGCCACGGTGATGGCCATGGCGATCAGAAGCATCATCCCGGGTTGGCGGGATTTCAGTTCTTTCCATCCGCCCTTGAGGAAAGGCGTTCCGCCGTAGACGAAGATGATCGTGCCCAGCACCGGGGGGATCCAAATGGATCCAGGGAATGCCGGGAGGTGGTAGCCGAGCAGGTGGGCGACCATGGGGCTGAAAATAACGACGGGAATGGACAGAAACAGCGACCACCAGAAGCGGTCCCGAAACATTGCGGTGCTGTGTCCGGCGTGTTCGCCGTGACCATGAACGTGGTGGTCTTCATCCAGGGCGGAGTGCGGGTGATCGTGGGGCATCGCCTGGCTGTGGGTGTCGGCATCTGCGTGGTGTTCGTGCCTGGCATGATCCGGGTGGTGGGTGTGGTCTATTTCCGGAGCGGGGTGATCACCATGGTGATCACCGGAATGGTGGGGAGTGCTCATGACGTTCCTTCCGCTCAACCCGGTCAGGGTCGAGATGATGGGTAAAACCGATCAGGATAAGACGGTGTAGCCGGCCTCCTCGATGGTCCGGCGAACCATCTCCGGAGGTACGACACCGGTGACCGTGACGGTGGAAACACCACCAGCAGCGAGATCAACCTGGACGTCGTCAACCTGGGGGAGGGCCTGAAGGGCCTGGGTCACGCTTTTCGCGCAGTGCCCGCAGGTCAGGCCAGTGACCTGGTAGCTAGGGGAGGCCCCTCCTGCTGACGAGTCGCTGGCGGCAGGGATGGAGGCGGTGCCGGCGTCTGAGGCAGGTCCGCAACAGCTGCAGCCGTGGTTGGCCATCGGCAAGAGGCGGGGCGGGGAGGTGATCATGGGAAAGCTCCTACGGGTCGGTGGGATGCGGCGATGCCACTCCCTAGCGTATACCCCCCTGGGGTATTTTTTCAAGGAGTGGAGGGCACGGCCCTAAGGCGGGGCAGGGTGTGGTCACCGAGCATCCTCCTCACTGTCGGGAGGGGACAGCGGGAGGCGGAGGGCAAACACCGCTCCGCGACCGGGTCCGGGGGAGGTGGCGGTGAGAGTGCCGCCGTGGGCCTCGATCAATGCCTTGGAGATGGTCAGACCGATACCGGACCCGCCGTTGTCCCGGCTGCGGGCGGCATCCCCCCGGTAGAAGCGTTCGAAGATGTGTCCGAGCTGGCCAGGTGGGATGCCCTCGCCGTCATCGGCGACGTGGATGAGCGCGGTGGACGCCCCCTGACGGTGGACGCTGATCCGGACCTGCCCGCCGGCCGGGGTGTGCCGTAGCGCGTTCGACAGGAGATTGCTCATCACCTGGCCGAAGCGTTGCCGGTCCACGACCCCGTCCTGGAGACCATCGAGGTAGACCGTGAGCACCGATAAGGGGGTGCCCATTTCGTGGGCCAGATCAGAGAGCATCTGGCGGCGGACCTGTTCGGTGTGTTCCAGCCGGTCGGCCATGGTGTTGAAGGCATGCGCCAGGGTGGCGACCTCGGGGCCTGCTCGGCATGGAATAGCTCCAGCGAGGGGTCCTCCCGGCCGGCCATCAACATATGATCATGGAACAGGGTCGGGCCCACCGTCGTGGCCACGGCCGCGGCCACCAGCAGGCTAATCACCACGACCAACACCTGGGCGACCAGGAAGCGGAAGGTCAGGCCGGGTCCGTGATTCATGCCTGCCCCACCCGGTAGCCCACGCCACGCACGGTGTCGATAAACCCCCGACCCCGGGTGTCGGTGCCGAGCTTGCGACGCAAGTTGCCGATGTGGACATCGACGATGCGTTCATCACCGACCCAGGTGGTGTCCCAGACCTCGGTGACCAGATCGTGGCGGGTCAGCGCCTGGCCGGGGCGCAGGGCCAGGGCAACCAGCAGCTCGAACTCCGTGCGGGTGAGCTCCACGGTCCTCTCCCCCACCCGCACCTGATGGGCAACGGGGTCAAGGATGAGGTCACCAACGATCAAGGGGGTGGTCACCTGCGGTGGGGTGGTGCTGGTGCGCGGGCGGCGCTACACCGCATGCACCCGGGTGACCAGTTCCCGGATGCTAAAAGGTTTGGTGATGTAGTCATCCGCCCCCAGGGTCAAAGCGCTGATCTTGTCGTCCTCGCTGCCACGCGCGATGAGCATGAGGATGTAGCAGTCCGAGAAGGTGCGGATCCGTCGGCATACCTCCAGACCGTCGAGTTCGGGCAGCCCCAGATCCAGCACCACAACATCGGGGGAAAGCGACGGGCCTCGTCCACGGCCTGGGTGCCGGTGTGCGCCTGGCGGGTATCGAAGCCGGCCCGGATGAGGTAGGAGGCCACCATCTGAGCCAGGGGTTGTTCATCATCGACGACCAGCACCCGCCCCAGGGGCGTGGCGGTGGTCGGTGTGCGGTCAGCCATAGACCCCAGTATCGCTCGGGGCAGGGGAATACCACCCTCGCTCAGTGCCCGGCGGGGAAATCTTCAATCAAATCTTCAAACATCACCCTTCAACCGCCGTCACCCCTGTGCCCCACCCCGGGCCGGCGGCATCGCCTCTCCTCGTCGGTTCAGCAGGCGCCACCAGGGATTTCATTGCCTGCACCGCATACCTGAGGCGGGTAGAAGGACATCGCCCACGGCTGTGGAGTGGTGTCCCGGTGGTGACCCAGCCCACCGAACTCATCCCCTTTTCACCCTGTTATAAGGCTGTGAGCAGGGTTTTTGATTTCTACTCCGTCAGGCGCCCGTGCAAGATAAAGGTATGGCACCGACCTTGAGGCGGTGTCTTCTCACAGAGTTACCACGGTCCAAGGAGATTGACGTGAAACGAGCAGCGATCGCAGCCGCCGCCCTTGCCCTCGCCCTCACGGGGTGTTCGGCCGCCGACCCGGAACCCACGGCCGACGGGACGGTGTCCCAAGATACATTCCTGACTACCCATGGCCTGGCCGACATGGACGCGGTGGAGATCATTGATCGCCTCGACCGGCAGAAGGTCACTGAGCGTCCCACAGATCTGATCGCCTCAGTACGTGCCGATGAACTGCTGCTCTCGAGCGGTGACCAGGAAGTCGTGGTCGATCTTCCCGACAATCAGACGTATGTCTCGATCGCACCCTATCTCAACTCCACCCACGACTGCTTCTACCACAGCCTCACGACCTGCCAGGGGGAACTCGACAATAAGGATATCCAGGTCACGATCACCGATGAGGCGACCGGTGAGGTGCTGGTGGACGAGGCGACAACCACCTTCGACAACGGGTTTATTGGCTTCTGGCTTCCCGATGATGTCACCGGCCTGATTGAGGTCAGCTACCAGGGGCGTACCGGCACCACGGAGTTTTCCACCACCGACGACGGTGCTACCTGTTACACAGACCTGCGCCTGACGTGATAGCTCAGCAGGGTCCTCGCCTGCGCCTGTCTCCCGTGTCACTGAAGTCCCCCACGGTGGCACCTACTTCTACCATTCCCACACCGGCCTGCAGCTTGATCGCGGCCTCCACGCCCCACTGATCATCCGTGACCCGCAAGACGCTGAAGACCAGGACGTCGAGTGGGCCATCGTGCTCGACGACTGGGTCAATTGCATTCAGGGCACTCCCGACGATGAGCTCGACAAGCTCACCGGAATGGGTTCGGGCGACCATAACGGGGGTATGGGAATGGGAGGTCACGGCCAGATGATGCACGGCACCCCGGACCGGGTACTGGGCGGGGATGTCGGCGATGTGATGTATCCGCACTACCTCATCAACGGACGTATCCCCCGTGCTCACCGGACCTTCGAGGCTCGCCCGGGCGACAAGGCCCGCCTGCGGTTTATCAACTCCGGCGGTGACACCATCTTCAAGGTGGCCCTCGGTGGTCACCGCATGACCGTCACCCACACCGACGGCTTCCCCGTCCAGCCCCGGGAGACCGAATCGATCTACCTGTCGATGGGCGAGCGTGTCGACGTCGAGGTCATCCTCGGCGACGGCATCTTCCCGCTCACGGCTTTGGCGGTGGGTAAGGACGACCGCGCCTTCGCCGTCATCCGCACCGCCGGCGGCCAGGCCCCCCACCCCGATGTCGACTTCCCCGAGTTGTCGTCCACCGGACTGCTCCTGTCCTCCCTGAAGCCAGCAGACCGTGCACTCCTACCCGAGGACACACCAGACCGAGAAGTCAGCATCGACCTGGGCGGGCAGATGATGCCGTATGAATGGAGCATTCTCACCGACGGCCAATCCTCCTCCGCGACCGTGCAGGAGGGCCAGCGCCTGCGGATGGTCATGCGCAACAGGACCATGATGCCCCACCCCATGCACATCCACGGCCACACGTGGGCGCTGCCCGGCAGCGGCGGACTACGCAAGGACACCGTCCTTCTCCGCCACGGTGAAACCATGATCGCCGACCTGATCGCTGACAACCCCGGTGAGTGGGCATTTCACTGCCATAACGCCTATCACATGGAAACCGGGATGCTCAGCTCGCTTCGCTACGAGTAACCCCCACAGCAGGGTATCGAGCGAGATGCGAAGGTAAATGGCAGCACGTGTTGTTATACGACTAACACTAGCGCGCCTTAGGTTACGTTGAACTTGAACTCCACGGAGTGTCGGCGATAACTAACCATTTGATGCGCGCGTGCGGAATTAACAACGAAATACCGCTAAAACAGACAACATATGGGGTGCACAGAAACACATATAGGTTCTGCGGAAAACCTATAGGGCGCGTCGCTAAAAACCGCTGTGCGCGGAAAACATAAAGGGTTTACGGACCCGGTCCCAGACCCCTCAATACTCTGAGCCGGAAGAATGGAAAGTGGAAGGTTGATGTATCCCCGCTATTTATTTTTTCCGTTTTTCGGAGTACATCGGGAGCTACAACTGCGGACCAGCTCTGTGTGAACTAGATGAGAAGGCGCAGCAGCGAATCATCGACGCTGGACAGTTGGTGCTGCGGGCACGCGAGCGGCACCCCCGGCGGTCACTCGCGGAGCACTACAACCCGTTATCGATGGACCCAATTCTGCTCAAGGCTCACAACAACTTGGACCAGGAAGTCGATAAGGCTTTCGGTGCGGCACGCAAACTCACCAACGAGCGCCACCGCCAGGAGCTACTGTTCGCCAGCTACGGGGAGTTGGCGAGGGGCTATGTCTCCTCGCTTTCATCAAAATCGAAACCACCAGCAGGGTCGTTCCCCGTGCGGGTGATTTTGATCGGCCCGCTGCCGGGTGTAGAACCCTGTCGCTGGCAACGCCGGGAACTATGACTGTGCCCGACGAGAACACGTCACTGTCATAACGCGGCTCACGGTAGACGAGCATGGGTCGTTCACTACTACTGGTGGATTTCGGTTTTGGTGGTGGGGGGATTACCGCCGCCGGCCTCGTTTTTTCCGTTGAGGAGGGCGTTGACTACTTCCCGATTGTGAAATGGGCCGATGGCGCGGTGGAGAGAAACCAGTCACCTGGAAGAGATCGATCCAGTCGCTGGTGCGCAATCTGGGAGGTAGGGTTGCGGGGTCGATTCCTCGCGAGCGCAACCATGATTGTGTCTCTGAACGTGATGAAAACAACCCTGCCCTTCGGAGAATTTCCCCTATCCCGCGTCCCCGGGCGGTGAAAACGGTGTGCACCATCGCCTGAAAGGCTTTGCGCTGCTCTATCGGGATCTTCGGGTCACCCACCCGGCGGATCACTAAGATCCCCCCGTCAACGTTTGGCTGTGGCCGGAAAGCAGACCTTGGTACTCGGGAACCAAGGTGAAATGTGAACCATGGGGACCACTGAGCCGTCATCATTGTGCTTGCGCCTACCCCGGCCCGGCGGCGAGCGACTTCCCACTGCATGAGGAGTACAGCGTCAGTCCATGCCGGCGCATGCAACAACTTTCGAAGAATGGCAGTAGTGAGGTGAAAGGGAATGTTTCCCACAATGACGCAGGGAGTGGCGGGTAACGGGAAGTTAAGGAAATCATCATGGACCACTTCGACCGACGCCGAGGCGGTCTTTTTTGTGAGTTTGGCAGCTAGTTTTGCGTCTACCTCAACTGCCGTTATTGGCCTCCCCAAGCGGGATAGCGGGTGAGTGAGGGCACCGCTTCCTGGCCCGATCTCAATGATGGGGCCAGAGGATTGTTTTACAAGATCGACGATGGAGTTGATGATCTTGTGGTCTGTGAGAAAATTTTGGCCATGTTCGTGACGGCCGTATCCGTATGTAGACATCAGGTGTGCTCCGTGGAGTTGAAACGAAGCCGGGCATGGCAAATGGCCGCCCGGCTAAAGGACCGGAGCGGTTTCTAACCTGCGGGAGGGAGAAAACCGCCTTAGCGGCTGGTGAGCGGCCGCATGAAAACGGAACCTGAAATCAACATGGGCCTATCGTATCCAATTAATTTCGCAGGGTCCAATACGGTGAGAAAGAAGACAACCGCACCGCAACAGTGCAAGACCTCTCTGGATTGGAATTTGTCCTACTTTCGGCTCGTCGTACAGACGCCACTGGCGTATTTTGTCTCTGGGCAACGAGGGGGAGTTACCCCCACCTCCGGATGTTTTTAAGGTGCACCCCTGATTACGCTGTGGTGCGGGAGTAATTTTGTCCGACCGATCGGACTATCCACCGACGTGGGGCGGGTAGTTCGAGGTCCCAGCAGATGATCGCGTCGATTTCGCCGCGTTCAAAGGACGCCACCATGGCGTCGTAGTCGGGGCGAGCCACATTCTTCTTTGACGCGGAAATGGACTGATCGACGTAGTTATGTCCTATGTCCAACGTGCAAGCCACGCTGCTTTGCAATGGCTTCACAGTCCTGACGCTGCCGGTCGATGGTGAGGCCATCCACGTCAGCGTCTCGTGAGATACGAAGGTAAATAGGAGCGCGTGTTGTCAAACGCTATTAATAAGGCCCTTAGCTACACATTGAACTTAAACTCGACGGTATGTAGTTGCAAAGTTACTTTCTCGAGAACCTCGCCGCCCACGTCGCTCCCGCGTTGGGTGGCAGCCGAACCACAAAGGATCAGTCATCTGCTATCCCATCGACTAATTCTTGCAGGTCGCAGGACCTTCGCGTAACTGTCAGTTCAGCGCATTTTGAATAGTTCAGCACACGATGTATTGTTCAGCACATGCTGACCATTGTTTCACGCCTCGACGTCATGAACCGGCTCGGCCGGGCTATGGCCGATCCGACGCGCTCCCGAATCCTGATGACCCTACTCGACGGCCCGAGCTACCCAGCTGTGCTTGCGCGCGACCTGGACCTGACCCGCTCGAACGTATCGAACCATCTGACCTGCTTGCGCGACTGCGGCATCATCGTCGCCGAACCAGAGGGCCGCAAGACTCGCTACGAAATCGCCGATCCGCACCTCGCGGCAGCGCTCGACGCGCTGGTGAACGCGACGTTGGCTGTCGACGAAAACGCCCGGTGCATCGACCCTGAGTGCTCGGTGCCCGGATGCGGCGTGAAAGGAGCGGACGCATGAGCTCGGCATGTGGATGTGAATACGAAACCGCCAAGGAGATCGAAGAGCTCGATCGGCCATGGTGGAAGGACCCCGAGCTGCTGCTACCGATCTTCTCCGGCGTAGCCCTCGGCATAGGCCTAGCGCTGGACTGGTCCGGGCTGGAGACACCCGCGACGATACTGTTCTGGCTCGGCCTGTTGCTGGGCGCATACACGTTCGCACCTGGAGCGATCCGGAACCTTGTCACGAAGCGCAAGCTCGGCATTGGTTTGCTGATGACGATCAGCGCGGTTGGCGCGGTAATCCTCGGCTTCGTCGGAGAGGCCACGGCGCTAGCGTTCCTGTACTCAATCGCCGAGGCACTGGAAGACAAGGCAATGGACCGGGCCCAGGGCGGACTGCGGGCATTGTTGAAGTTGGTACCGCAGACCGCGACGGTGCTGCGCGACGGCACGACGGTCGAGGTCGCAGCGAAGGACCTCGTGGTTGGCGAGCTGATGCTCGTGCGCCCCGGGGAGCGGATCGCCACGGACGGCATCATTCGGTCTGGACGTTCCAGCCTTGACACCTCAGCGATCACCGGAGAATCCATTCCGGAGGAGGTCGCACCCGGCGACGAGGTGCCCGCGGGAGCGATCAACTCAGCCGGTTCGCTGGAGGTCGAGACGACCGCAGCTGGAACGGACAATTCACTGACCACACTCGTGGAGCTGGTCGAGCAGGCGCAGGCGGAAAAGGGCGACCGCGCCCGGATCGCCGACCGGATTGCCCGACCCCTCGTGCCCGGAGTGATGATCCTGGCTGTGCTGGTCGGCGTGATCGGCTCGCTGCTGAGCGACCCCGAGACGTGGATCACCCGAGCGCTGGTGGTCCTGGTCGCAGCGTCGCCGTGCGCGCTGGCAATCTCCGTGCCGCTGACGGTCGTGGCCGCGATCGGCGCGGCCAGCCAGTTTGGCGTGGTCATCAAGTCCGGCGCGGCGTTCGAGCGGCTCGGCGGCATCCGTCACCTGGCGGTGGACAAGACCGGAACCCTCACCCGCAACCAGCCTGAGGTTACCGGCGTGGTCCCGGCAGACGGATTCAATCGGGCGCAGGTGCTTGCTTTCGCCGCGGCAGTTGAGCAACAATCAACGCACCCCCTCGCCGCGGCGATCGCGGCGGCGGGACCCGAAGCGCCCGCCGCCCAGGACATCAGCGAGGAAGCCGGACATGGCATCAGCGGCACCGTCGAAGGTCGACGGGTCCTGGTGGGCAGCCCCCGGTGGGTCGACGCCGGGCCACTAAAGGCAGACGTTGAGCGCATGGAGTCCGAGGGCCAGACCTGCGTCCTTGTCACCGTCGATGACGCCCTTGCCGGGGCGATCGGGGTCCGCGACGAGCTGCGGCCCGAGGTGCCCGAGGCCGTGCAGACCCTGCACGCCAACGACGTGGAAGTAAGCATGCTCACCGGTGACAACACTCGCACCGCCCGGGCGCTGGCTGAAATCGCCGGAATCGACGACGTGCGCGCCGAGCTTCGCCCGGAGGACAAGGCAAGCATCGTCGCCGAACTCTCATCCAAGACGCCGACGGCGATGATCGGCGACGGCATCAACGACGCGCCGGCACTGGCGGGCGCTACGGTGGGCATCGCGATGGGAGCGTCCGGCTCCGACGCCGCGATCGAGTCCGCTGACGTCGCCTTCACCGGCCACGACCTCCGGCTGATCCCGCAGGCGCTGCAGCACGCCCGCCGAGGCAGCAGGATCATCAACCAGAACATCGTGCTGTCTCTGGTCATCATCATCGTGTTGATGCCACTGGCGATCAGTGGTGTGCTGGGCCTGGCCGCCGTCGTGTTGGTTCACGAGGTCGCCGAAGTCATCGTGATCTTGAACGGCCTGCGGGCTGCACGAGCGAAACGCTGAGGCTGTGACCGGCAAGTCTTATAAGGGTTAAACCACGCGCCGAGCACACACACGTTGGACCAGGCGAGTCATTCGAGTTCACCACCTGGTCCTTCTCGATGCGTGCAGGCACGGAAACTGTGGGTGAACCTAATAGTTCAACGGCCCGATACCACTTGCAGATTCTTCACACGAGGTAGCGGAATGGGCCGAGGCCGAACGAAAACCGGAGTTAGAGACAGCGCTCTTCAACCTCCTCCCCCCAATAACGCGAAACGTCATTAACGCCTCGCGTTAAACGTTGAACTTGAACTCGACCACGTCGCCGTGGATACCAACCTCGCACGACATGCCGTTTTTTGCTTTTCCGGTCAGTTCTTGACCGCGGACACCCGACGGATCAGTCGTGCTACCACCTGGCATACTAGGGCGGCGGGCAGGAGCAATGCGACGCCGTTGACCGTGTCACGGAACCGCAGCTCGCACCCGTCCCGCTGAAGTTCTCGACGCGCCATGAGTGCCCCGGGGAGCATGATCGGCAACGCCGTCGCAACACCGGCGGTGTAACCACGCTGCGCGACTGAACCGCCGAGGTGAGTCACGACGTGGGCTTCCAGCCCGGCGACGACTGCCCGATAGGTCGCCGACTTACCGGTAGAGCGCACGCCGCGGCCACACGCCGCCGCCACCAGCATTCCCATCAGCCCCACGGCGATCCACGATTGCTGCGGCGTGATTCTGAGTTGTTCTATACCAGTTCGATCCGCGAGACGATCGCAGGATGCAGGAAACGCGAACGCCTCTTCGAGGTCGTGGATTACCCACGCCGCAAAAAGCGCAGTCGGCCCCTTCCAACTCACAATTCAGCCTTTCCCTCACGAATGCAACTACGATGAATCTGCTGGCAGACGCACACGCCCACCAGCATCATTTCACAGCCGACAGAGTGTTTGAGGCCATGCAACCGTGAGGTCCAACCGGAACTCGACTAAACGTTAAATCTAAATTCGACGACGTCGCCGTCCTGCATAATGTATTCCTTGCCTTCAAGACGCACACGGCCCGCGGCCTTCGCGGCCTGCATCGAGCCCGCCGCGACCAGGTCGTCGAACGAAACAACCTCGGCACGGATGAATCCACGCTGGAAATCCGTGTGAATCACGCCAGCTGCCTCAGGCGCGGTAGCACCCTGCTTGATCGTCCACGCACGCGTCTCCTTCGGGCCCGCCGTCAAATACGACTGCAAACCAAGCGCCTCATAGCCAGCCTTCGCAAGCTACTCCAGACCAGACTCCTCAATGCCAGCGTCAGCGAGCATCTCTGCCGCATCATCCTCATCAACCTCAATGAGTTCAGCTTCGAACTTCACATCGAGGAAAATCGCCTCGGCTGGCGCTACGAGTTCGCGCATCTTCGCCTGCATGGCTCCGTCGGCCAGCGCGGGCCATCTGCGGAAAAGATCGCCAAGACTCATCTGGAGGTCGCCCAGGCCGCGGACGAAATCGGCGTGAACAACGCGCCCTTCCGTGTCCACCACTTCGTGCCGCGGGCCTCCGCCCCGATGCCGCTGCTGGGTGCTGTCGCGGCCACCACCAATCACATCGAGGTGGGCACCGGGGTCATCGACATGCGCTAGCGCATGTCGGGGTCGTGGCGTTGGCGCGAACGGCTCTGCCGTTTACAGGTACCGGCAGACCTGGTCCGCGCTGCACGAGTCGGGGTCGGGCTGCGCGGCGTCGTGCCTGAGCTCGGCGATGGTGTCTCGGAGCGCTGTGAGCTGGGCGATCTGCTGCTTGATCTCGGCGAGGCGCGCGTCGAGGAGGTCGCGCACGTGCTCGCAGGGAGCAGCGCCGCCGTCGCGGATTTCGAGGATCTGGCGGATCTGGGCGAGGGTGAGGCCCGCGGCCTGGCCGCGGTGGACGAAGTCGATCCGGGCGGCCGTCTCGGGCGCGTAGTCGCGGTATCCGGACGGCGTGCGCTCGGCCGGCGGCAACAGGCCCTGCTCCTCGTAGAACCGCAGCGTCTTCGCCGTCGTTCCCGCCCGCTCGGCGAGTTCTCCGATCCGCAATGCTGTCTCCCTCCGTGGCCGCGCTTGACCTTCCCCTGCACTGGAAGGTCCAGTATGGCTGAGACAGCGCAGAAAGCCAAGAATTGACAGGAGCAGCGATGCCTACGAAGTACGATCTCGCCATCATCGGATCGGGAGGCGGCGCGTTCGCCGCTGCGATCCGCGCCAGCACGCTCGGGAAGTCGGTGGTGATGATCGAGCGCGGGACGCTCGGCGGCACCTGCGTGAACACGGGCTGCGTCCCGTCGAAGGCGCTCATCGCCGCGTCCGGCGCGCGGCACGTCGCCGTCGACGCCGCAACCCGGTTCCCCGGGATCGCGACGACGGCGGATCCCGTCGACATGCCCGCGCTGATCGCTGGGAAGCAAGCGTTGGTGGAGTCGCTGCGCGGCGAGAAGTACGCCGACGTCGCCGACT
Source organism: Arthrobacter sp. HMSC06H05 (assembly GCF_001807395.1). Lineage (NCBI taxonomy): Bacteria > Bacillati > Actinomycetota > Actinomycetes > Micrococcales > Micrococcaceae > Arthrobacter > Arthrobacter sp. HMSC06H05. The sequence continues at coordinate 45,743 of NZ_KV788988.1, forward strand.
CCTACGGCTGGCAGGTCCTCCGCGGCGACGCCTCGTTCGTGGGCACCCCTGATGCGCCGGTTCTCGATGTTGCCGGAGCCGACGGAAGCGTCGAGACCATCGAGGCCGCGCACTACCTGGTCGCGACTGGTTCTCGCCCGTGGGCACCGCCGATCGACGGCCTGGACGAGACCGGATACCTGACCTCGACCACGGCGATGGAGCTGACGGAGGTCCCCGAGTCGCTGCTGGTGCTCGGCGGCGGCTACGTCGCCCTGGAGCAGGCGCAGCTGTTCGCCCGCCTCGGCTCGCAGGTCACGCTGCTCGTGCGGTCCCGGCTCGCCTCGAAGGAGGAGCCGGAGGTGTCGAAGGCGCTCCAGGAGGTGCTCGCCGACGAGGGCATCCGCGTCGTCAGCCGCGCAGTGCCCACCCGGGTCTCCCGCGGCACGGGAGGCGAGGCCGTCGTGACCGCCGCCGTGTCCGGCGGCTCGCAGGAGTTCCGCGCCGACCAGGTGCTCCTCGCCCTCGGACGCCGTCCCGTCACCGATGGCCTGAACCTCGATGCGGTCGGGGTGAATACCGGAGACTCCGGCGAGGTGGTCGTCTCCGACCGGCTGCAGTCCTCGAACCCGCGGGTCTGGGCCGCGGGCGACGTGACCGGGCACCCCGAGTTCGTCTACGTCGCCGCCCACCACGGCACCCTCGTCGCTGAGAACGCGTTCGCCGACGCCGACCGGTCCGTCGACTACGCCCGCCTGCCGCGGGTGACGTTCACCGGGCCCGCGATCGGCGCGGTCGGGATGACCGAGAAGGACGTCCTCGCCGCCGGGATCCGCTGCGACTGCCGCGTCCTGCCGCTGCACCACGTGCCCCGCGCACTGGTCAACCGCGACACCCGCGGGTTCATCAAGATCGTCGTGGACGCCGACACCGGGAAGATTCTCGGCATCACCGCCGTCGCCAAGGACGCCGGCGAGCTCGCCGCCGCAGGCGTCCACGTGCTCGGCAGGACCGTCGCCGAGGTCGCCAACGCCTGGGCCCCCTACCTGACCATGGCCGAGGGCATCCGGATCGCCGCGAAGGCCTTCACCACCGACCCGTCGCTGCTGTCGTGCTGCGCATGAACGGCAACGCAGGCAATCGGGGAGATCTCATCCTGAAGCAGACGATGAGCGCCGATCAGGACCGCGACGAACGGCGCGCCAGTCCCGTCGTCGCTGCAGTGACCGGGCTGCTCTTGCTGGCATGCTGCGCACTTCCGTCGCTGCTCTGCTGCGGCCTGCCGTTCATCGCGGCGGGCGGAGCACTCGCAGGCGTCGGTGGGCTCCTCGGTAATCCCTGGATCATCGGTGCCGGGACCGCCGTCGTGATGGCCGTCATGGCGGGGATGCTCGTCAGGCTACGGCGGCGGCACCGGCGCCGCAGGTCCGGCTGCTGCGAAAATCCTTCGACCGCTGATCGGAACCGGTAGTTCGAGCGGATCCAGCGATCACTGCCACCTGCGGAGGCCGCTGAAATCGAAGCCCGACGGGAGAAGGAGGAGCAAAAAGCGTTCGAATCAACCGGTGACGAGGATAATACTGAGGCTGGATCCCGGCCGTCGCGACGCGGTCTCCGCTTCCGCCGAGACGAGAAAGGGTTGTGGGCACCTAGGCTGGGCGGCATGAACGACATGACCATAGCGCCCGGCCCGGGGATCCCCGACAGTGCGGTCATCGCCGCCGATCTCGCGGAGCGTTTCGCGAAATCGTCGACTCCAGGCGGCCAGGGCGTCAACACGACGGACGGCAAAGTCCAGCTTTCCATCGATGTCGCCGAATGCGCATCGCTTACCGACGCCCAGCGTCACCGTATCTCGCGCAACCTCGAGCACCGCCTAGACGGCTCCGTCTTTACCGTGACTGCGTCGACTCAGCGGTCTGTGTTTCGCTCCTGGTCCTCTCGCTTGCACCTGCGACACAGCCTCGTGCCCCCGGGCCGTAGCGTTCGGGGGAGCACAATAGCCCCAGTCCTCATCACGTCCCGGGATCAAAGAGTTCATCGCAGAGGTTAAGCACTACACGTTGAACTTGAACTCGACGGAGTGTCGTCGCTGTTTAACGTGTGCGAGATTCATTCTTGGACCCAGCCCAGTCGCTGGCGTTAACCTTGCACACAACTATGGCGATGGTCCTGGACGGCCTTGCCGACTGAGCACCCGGCACCCTCATCACAGACGTTCGTGCTCCCCACATCCTTCGCTCAAGCGGACTGCTATTCCGTAAACCGATGTAGTCACCCCTCCAGGACGGTAGCCCCATCAACCCAGCGAGCCAATAGACTGAAAGCCGCGAACTGCTCCAACGCGACTTGCTCCTCACCACCGTCGTGTGGAACATGCATCCCGGGATTGCGGATAGCCGCGTACAAGCCCTCTGCAAAGGCGCGGGCGCCCCGATGCAGGTTCTCAAACGTCCTACTGCCATCATTTTCCATAAGCCGAAGGCGCGGCACATTACGCTTCGGATCGTGGAGTGAAAACGCCTCGTTGAAAAGTGCTGTTTCAGATATGTCTAGGCGGTTCAGTTTCGCTTGGGTCTCTGCATTGACGCGGATGGCAGCCTGCATCACTCCTTGATGGTAGTGCCCATGATTCCAGTAACCCTTGCCATTTTCCCACGCCCACGGATGCAGATTGGCTGCGTCTAAGTCTGGTGTGTTCTCTCCGAGCTTTTCAGCGAGTTCAGACCGACGTTCAAGCGCTGTCTTGGCCCGAGCCGCTTGACTCCTCAGCCAGCTATACTCCTTGTCCTGGACCGGGAGTCCTTGTCTCCACCCGGGAAGCACTCGGTCAAGGATCACTTCAACGACATGGGCGCGTGCCGCAGCCTCAGTCGGCGATCCGCTCATAACGGTTCCAAGGTAGGCGATGCCCGGGCCCATGTCGGGGACTACCTTCGCTGTGACTTGCAGGAACGTGTCTATCTCATTGATCGCCCCACTCGGGGTCCAGCTCGGCCATGCCTCCATTATGACGTATGGGGCTGACACGGCCGGAGAGAACTGGTCTGATACCCCAACCAGAAACACCCCGCATTGTTGCAGGCGCGCTGTCGCGCGCCCACAATGGAAACCATGAGCGATCCCAACTTCACGATCCGCCAGATCACCTTCGACTGCCACGATCCCTCAAAGCTCGCCAAGTTTTGGTCCGCCGCAACCGGCTGCGAAATCGTCGCGGATTACGGCGATTTCGTGATGGTTGATTCGACCCCGGCGCTAGGGTTTCAGCGCGTCGAGGATCCCACGCCTGGCAAGAACCGCATGCATATCGACGTTGGCACGTCGGAGCGAGAAACCTTAGTAGAGCGTCTCAAAGGCTTGGGCGCTGCCGAACTAGACACCCACGAAGCACCGGGATTGGTGTGGACCATCATGCAGGACCCAGAGGGCAACGAGTTCTGTGTGGGCAGACCCAAGGCCTAGCTACACATTGAACCTAAATTCAACGACGTCGCCGTCCTGCATAATGTATTCC